>JALHOE010000193.1 GCA_022843175.1 Deltaproteobacteria bacterium | reverse complement strand
CGCGCAGGCCCAGGCGCAAGCGCAGGCGCAAGCGCAGGCGCAGGCGCAAGCGCAAGCGCAGGCGCAAGCGCAAGCGCAGGCGCAGGCCCGGGCGCACTCGGGCCACGGGGCCGCGCGGCGTAAGCCCGCGGTTGCTCCCTTCGCCCAAATCTCTCCGCTCGGGTCGCACCATCCTCGCGGGGTGCTCGGTCGTATCAACGGTCCGCGCCTTTGGCGCCGCGCTGCGCGCCGTTGACAGATGCGCGAGGTCGGTGCGCACCGCGGAGGGGCTCCCCCCGCCGCGTCGAGCGACGATGGGGAGAGCCCGAGCAAGAGCCCACACGGGTCAGGCGCTCGCTGACGCGCGCGCCTATCCGCAGGCGCGCGCGCCTGTTGGGGGGTCAGCGCTTGGGGCGGACCTTTCGTTTGAGCGTGTTGCGGCCCACCGAGAGCGCCTCCGCGGTCTTGGTGAGGTTTCCGCCCTGCGCCGCCAGCGTGGCCTCGACGTAGCGTCGCTCGACCTCTTCGAGCGGGAGCCCGAGGGGGAGCGTGACGCCGTCGGGGCTCGCTACGACCCTCGGTCCGAGCGCGTCCGCGGGCAACAGGCCGAGGTGCTCGGGCTCGATGGTGTCGTCCGGCGCGAGGACCACGGCGCGCTCGATCGCGTGCTCGAGCTCGCGCACGTTTCCGGGCCAGGCGTGCGCGCGGAGCGCCTGGATCGCGGCGCGCGAGAGCCGCACCGCGGGACGGTCGTGACGGCGCCCATACTGGTCGAGGAAGTGGAGAGCGATCGCCTCGGTCTCGTCGGCGCCCCGCGCGCGGAGCGGGGGGATCTCGATCTCGACGACGCGGAGCCGGTAGAACAGATCGTCGCGGAACTCGCCGCGCGCGACGAGCGCCTCGAGCCGGCGGTGCGTCGCGGCCACGATCCGTACGTCGGCGCGGAGCGTCTCGCGCCCGCCGACGCGCTCGAACGTGCGGTCCTGGAGGAAGCGCAGGAGCTTCGCCTGCGCGGCCGGAGGCAGATCGCCCACCTCGTCGAGGAACAGCGTGCCGCCGGTCGCGGTCTCGACCTTTCCCTGCACGCGGCGATCGGCGCCGGTGTATGCGCCGCGCTCGTGACCGAACAGCTCGCTCTCCACCAGCGACGCGGGCAGGGTGGTGCAGTCGACGGTCACCATCGGACCGTCGGCGCGCTTGCAGTTGGCGTGGATGGCGCGCGCGAACAAGCCCTTCCCGACGCCGGTCTCACCCCGGAGGAGCACCGTCGCGTCGGTGGCGGCCGCGCGCTGGACGAGCGCGTACACCGCGCGCATCGCCGCGCTCGCGCCGACGATGTGGTTGATCGGGCCGCGCACCGCGACGCCGCGGTCGTTGCGATCGGCGGGGCGCAGCGTGGTGCCCTCGAGCGCCTGCGCCACCTGCGCGGCGAGGGCGTGGAGGAAGGCCTCGTCCTCCGCCGTGAAGGCGCCATCCTGCTTGTTGAGCACCTGCACCACGCCGCGGATGGCGCGCACGTCGCGGATCGGCGCGGCGAGGATGGTGCGGGTGACGTAGTTGCGATCGACCTCGCCGAAGTGGCGCGGATCGCGCGCGGCGTCGGCCACGTTGACCACCTCGCCGCTCTCGGCGACGTGGCCGGCGATCCCCTTGCCGCGCGGCAGCCGGATCTCGTCGACGAGGTCGGCGATCTTCGACCGGAGCTCGCCGGTCTTGGCGTCGACGAGGTAGATCGTGGCTCGTTCGGCGCGCATCGCGCCGGCGATGCGGGTGCCGAGCGCGGCGAGCAGCGTGTCGAGCTCGACCTCGCGCGCGAGCATCGCGCCGAGATCGAGGAGCAGCGACAGCTTGTGATCGCGCTCGTGCACGCGCGCCAAGGCTATCATGCCGCGGCCGAGCTCGAACGCGCGCCCACGTGGAGCTCGAGCCCCTCGCGCGCGGCGACGGTGTCCGCGAAGGCGTCGCGCGTGAGCGCCTCGATCGCCGCGACCCCCGCGTCCGTGCGCATCGGGTCGTGGTGGAACAGCACCAGCTTCCCCACGCCGGCCGCGCGCGCGAGCTCCGCGCCCGCTTGCCAGGTCGAGTGCCCCCAGCCGATTCGCCCGGGGTACTCGTCGGGGAGGTACTGCGCGTCGTAGATAAGGACGTCGGCGTCGCGGGCCAGCGCCACGAGGCGCTGGTCGACGCACGAGTAGTGCTCGGTGTCGGTCGCGTAGACGATCGCGCGGCCCTCGTGCTCGAGGCGGAACGCATACACCGCGTCCGGGTGGTTCGCCTTCGCCAGCGTCACCCGCACGTCGCCGAGCTGCGTCGACGCACGGTCGCGGACCTCCTCGAACGTGAGGTGCGCGGCCACGTCGTTCATGTCGACCGGGAAGTGCGGCTTGCGCATCTGCGCGTGAAGGGACTCGCGGAGCGGCGTCGTGTTCTGACCGCTGACGAAGCGGAGCCTGGTGCCGGGGATGTAGAGCGGCGTGAAGAACGGGATCCCCTGGATGTGGTCCCAGTGCACGTGCGACAGGAGCACGGTCGCATCCACGTGCTTGCCGAGCAGCGTGTTGCCGAGCCTGCGGAGCCCGGTGCCGCCGTCGAGGATGATGCGCTGCTCGCCCGCCGTCACCTCGACGCACGACGTGTTGCCGCCCACCTCGGCGGTCTCGGGGCCGGGCGACGGCACGGACCCGCGGACGCCCCAGAAACGGATGTTGAACGACATCGTCTTTCCTCCGGTCGGATGGTTACGACCCGCGAGGAGAGCACCCGCCGTGCCGGGGAGATCGCGCTGGTTTTCTCGCGTCGCTCGTGGGGGCGGTCCGTTTTGGCCGGTCCGCGATCGACCGCTTGGTATGTTAGCCGGCGCATGGCGGCATACCTCGAGACCCTCAAGCGCGTGATGGACGGCGACTACCAGAACGCGTCGGCCGACGAGAAGAGTCAGGCGGTTCGCGACGTCATCCAGGTGTGCTCGATCGCCGCGGCGGCGGTCACCATCCAGCCGATCCCGCTGCTCGACACCGCGCTCATCTCGCCGATTCAAATCGCGATGGTGCAGGCCATCGGCCGCGTGCACGGTTACAAGCTCGACAAGAAGTCGATCGTCGAGATCCTCAGCACGTTCGGCGCGAGCATCGTCGCGCAGAACCTGATCATGGCCGCGGCCAAGCTGATCCCCTTCGCCGGCTTCCTCATCACCACGTCGATGGCGTACGCGCTCACCTGGGCGGTCGGCGAGGTGAGCGACCACTACTTCCGCGGCGGGCGCGGCGTGCCGCAGAGCGAGCTCAAGGAGATGTTCAAGCGCGTCTACGAGCAGAAGAAGTCCGAGAAGCAGGCCGCGCACAAGGCGGACGACACGCTCAAGAGCAAGCTCGAGCAGCTGAAGAAGGCCTACGAGGCAGGGCTGCTGACCGACGAGGAGTTCGCCCGCAAGAAAGAGGAGCTGCTCCGGTCGTTCTAGCGGAACCGGGCAGGTCGTCTGAGCGCGGAGCTAGCGGCGCACGATCTCGTCGGCGTAGCGCTGGCCGCCCTCGATCTCGAGCTGGATGACCCGGGTCGCGCCGACCGCGAGCAGCACCTCTTGCTGCCTCTGGCTCGTGGCGCGCGCGGCGATCTCCTTGATGCCGAACTTGCGCAGCGCGGCGACGGCGAGGACGCTCGCCTCGAAGTCCTCGCCGAACGTGACCACCGCGACCTCGCAGGTCTTGGCGTCGACGGCCTCGAGCACCCGGGGGTCGGTGCCGTCGGCGACGACGGCGTGCGCGGCGAGATCCTTCACGCCGTCGATGGGGCCCGGGCGCTCGTCGATCACGATCGCCTCCGCGCCGCTCTTGTGGAGCGCCTCGACGAGCGCGGTTCCGAAGCTTCCGACACCGATCACCAGGACGCGACGGGACATGGGTTCATCCGATCATCACCCGCTCTTCGGGCAGGCGATAGGTGGTTGCGCGCACCTTGCCGGCTGCGGCGAGGGCGAAGGTGAGGGGGCCGATGCGGCCGATCATCATCGTGAGGGTGATGAGCAGCTTGCCAATGGGGCCCATCGTGCTCTCGATCCCGGTCGAGCAGCCGACGCTGCCGAAGGCGGACGTGGCCTCGTAGAAGACGAACAGCGGCGGCTTGTCCTCGAACACCAGGATGAGAAAACCCATCACGGCGACCAGCGTGATGCTGAGGAACGTGACCACGATGGCCTTGCGTTGCACCGACTGCGGCACCTCGCGCCCGAACAGCGTGGGCGCAGGCGCCCCTGCGCGCTCGGCGCGGAAGGTGGCGATGAGCACCGCGAAGGTGGTGACCTTGATCCCGCCGCCGGTGCTGCCGGGGCCCGCGCCGATGAACATCAGGGCGATCATCACGAGGAGCGCCGGCGCGCCCATCGTCGCGACGTCGACCGAGGTGAAGCCGGCGGTGCGGGCCGTCACCGACTGAAAGATCGAGCCGAGCACCTTGCCCGTGGTCGAGAGGCTGCCGAGGCTCTTGCTCCACTCGAGGACGAGAATCGGCAGGGCGCCCGCCACGATCAGCACTCCGCTCATCACGAGGACGACGTGCGCGTGCAGCGAGAGGCGCCGGCGCGGACGGCGCGCCAGGAAGTCGATCAGGCGTCGGCTCAGCTCGCTGAGCACCGGGAAGCCGAGCCCGCCGAGGACGATGAGCGCACAGATCACGGCATTGACGCCGGGGTCGGCCACGAACGGGGCGAGGTTCCCGCGGTAGAGCGAGAAGCCGGCGTTGCAGAACGCGCTGACGCTGTGGAAGACCGCCGACCACAGCGCGCCGCCCCCGCCCGCCAGGGGGTGCGGCGCGGCCGGGTGCGCGTCGATCCCCGGGAGCCCCGCGAACTGCACATAGAGCAGGCCGGCTCCGACGACCTCGATCGCGATCGTCCACAGAACGATGCGAAACACGGTCTTCCGGAGGTCGGCGATGCTGTCGGCGTCGACGACCTCGGCGTACCGCGCGGTGCTCTTCACCGCCATCCCGCGGCCGGCGAGGATGGCGATGCTCGCCGAGAGCACCATGATCCCGAACCCTCCGATCTGCATCAGCGCGAGGATCACGGCCTGCCCGAAGAACTGGTAGTCGCGCCCGACGTCGCTCACGCCGAGGGCGCCGCAGAGCGCGCCGGTCGAGTCGAAGAGCGCGTTGACGAACGAGCCCTTCGTCGGGTCGGAGAGCGCGAACGGCGTGGCGAGGAGGAAGGCGCCGAACATGGCGACCACGAACAGCGACAGCGCCAGCATCCGCGACGGGTACTCGGCCACCTGGCCGAAGAACCACAGCGTGCGCTGGCCCCGGCCGAAGTAGCCGAGGGTCGCGATGAAGCAGCCCATCGCGACGTACGTCCGATAGAGCTCGTTGAGCTCCACTGGTTTGTATTGCGTCGAGGTGAGCAGGAGGATCTTCAGCAGGAAGCTCGTGGCGAGGAGCAGCACGAACACCAGCGAGGTGAGCAGCGCGCGGAACCGCTGCCCCCCGCTCTTCCGCTGCGCCACGACGACGCTCAGCGGCCCGCCGCTCGGCACCGCGAACGGCTTGCTCAGGAGCACCATCGTCCAGAGACCGGCGCCCGCCAGCTCCAGCGCCGTGAGCAACCAGCTCATCCAACCGGCGTGGGCGAGCACGACGTCGGTCACGACCACTCCGGCGATCGCGAAGAGGACGCCGAGCGTGAGGGCGCGCGAGCGATTCACTCCGTCGGACCGTTCGCTGCCTTCCAACCGCGCCAACCGCCGTCCATCGAGTAGACGTTGCGGTAACCCATGATCCGCAGGCTGTCGGCCGACAGCGCCGAGCGGAAGCCGCCGCCGCAATAGAGCACGAGCGTGCGGCTCTTGTCGGGGATCGCCTGCTCGATGTCACGCTCGAGGATGCCGCGACCGAGGTGCCTTGCTCCGCGGATGTGGCCCGCCGCCCACTCGTTGTCCTCGCGGACGTCGATCAGCTCGAAGTCCTCGCCCGCGTCGAGCTTCTTGCGGACGTCGTCGACCGTGAGCTCGCGGATGCGGGATTTGGCGTCGTTAACCAGGGCGAGGAACGCCGGGGAGTGGTCCACGGAGGCGAGGCTAACGGATCGAACCGCAGCGAGCGAGCGGTGCGGTGACGCGCGACAGACGCGCGGCGAACGTCAGCCCATCGCGCACCGCGACCTCGCGACCCTCGAGCCAGACGATCGCGTCGCCGACGTCGGTGCACGCCACGGTGGAGCCCGCGGGCAGGGCGAGGAAGTCGACGAGGTGGGGGAAGCGGCAGACCAGCTCGTAGACGCCGGTGAGCGTCACCTCGTGGTCCTCGTCGGTCGACGCGCAGGTGACCATCCAGCCCGAATCGTCGGCGTCGGGCTCGGAGCGATCGAGGACCATGCCGCGCGACGTGAGGTGGGGGCAGACCCGCGCCGCGTGCGCGAGCGAGGGCCGGGCCGCGAAGCCGGCGAGACCGACTCGCTCGAGGAGCTCGTCCTGTGCGCGCAGGTGACGGAGGGCCGCGTCGACGCTGTTGACGTAGCGGAGGGGAGCGCCACAGAAATCGGGCTCGACGAGCGACAGCGCGCGCGACGGCGCCTCGACCACCCGCAGCGGGACCCACCCCACGTGGACGACGTCGCCGGGCTCGAACCGCACGCCGCGCGCGACCTCTTGCTCGAGCGTCTCACCGAGGCGGCGGACGTCGGCGTGGGAGGTGCGACGCTCGTCCCATCGGAGCAGGAACTCGCGGTGGTCGTACTGGCGACAGCTCTGCGTTCTCGCCTCGAGGTGCGGCGAGATTGCGGGCTCGCTCGGGGACGACGTGCTGATCGCCATGTCGGACGTCGGATGCCTCGTCCGTCCATTCCGCTCGCGGCGCCGCGGGCCTACGCGCGCGTGCCCGACGCAGGCGGATCCTCGGCCGGTTTCGGCACCGCATCGAGCGTGCGCAAGCCGGGGAAGAGCGCGCTCCACAGCGCGACGACGAGGCACGTGGCCACCCCGCCGACGACCACCGCGGGGACGACGCCGAGCAGCGCCGCCGTCGCCCCCGATTCGAACTCGCCGAGCTCGTTCGAGGCGCCGACGAACACCAGGTTCACCGCGCTGACGCGTCCGCGCATCGACGGCGGCGTGGCCAGCTGCACGAGCAACTGGCGGATGACGACGCTGATCATGTCGGCCGCGCCGAGCACGAATAGGGCGAGAAGAGAGAGAAGGAAGCTCCGCGAGAGCCCGAAGACGATCGTCGCGAGGCCGAACACGGCGACGCTCGCGAAGAGGATCGGCCCGAGCCGCCGGCCGAGCGGGCGGTAGGCGAGGGTGACCGCCACCGTCGCCGCGCCGAGCGCCGGCGCGCTGCGGAGAAGGCCGAGCCCGGTCGGTCCGACGTGGAGGATGTCGCGCGCGTAGACCGGGAGCAGCGCCACCGCCCCGCCGAACAGCACCGCGAAGAGATCGAGCGAGATCGAGCCGAGGACGATCTTCTCGCGGAACACGAAGCGCACGCCCGCGAGCACCGTGGCCCAGGACATCGCGCGCTGCTCCATGCGGCCGATCCGCAGGCGCATCGCGGCGATCGCGACGAACGCGGCGAGGGACAGCGCGCCGGCCGCCGCATAGACGAGCGCGGCCGCGTGGGCGTGGCCCTTGCCGAGCCCGTAGATCAAGCCGCCGAGCGCGGGGCCCACGATCGCCGCGATCTGCCACACCGACGACGACCAGCCGACCGCGCTCGGAAACAGCTCGGCCGGCACGAGGTGCGGGAGCAACGACTGATTGGCCGGGCCCGCGAACGTGCGGAGCACGCCGAGCATCATCGCCACGCCGTAGATCGGGAGGATCGAGGGCGTGCCGCTCCGCGCGATCGCGAACAGCGCGAGCGACGCGAACACCATCCCGAGGTGGAAGGCGAGGAGGATCCGGCGGCGGTCGAAGCGATCGGCCGCGTGCCCGGCGACGAGCGAGAGCGCGGCGGCCGGAACGAACTGCGCGAGCCCGACGAGCCCGAGGTCGAGCGGGCGACGCGTGATCTCGTAGACGTGCCAGCCGACCGCGACCGTCTGCATCTGGCCGCCGGTCACCGAGAGCGCCTTCGCAACCATCGCGAGGCGAAAGTCCCGATGCTCGAACGCCGCGCGTGCGGACACGGGGCGTGCATGGCACCTCACGCGGTGCGCGTGAACGGGCGGCGACGGTCGCCGAGCGCCGACGGGTTTTCTCTGTGGGGCGCTGCGCCGACGGCTTGGCACGGATCGTGGTTGTGGCGCGCGCACATGCGCGTCCTCGCCATCGCTCTCCTCGTCGGCTGTGGCGGCTACGGCTTCGTCGAGCCGAAGACGCCGCCGATCCAGCCGTTCGCGGCGCCGCCGTCGGACCTCGCGCAGATCTGCGTCCTGCGGCCGCACATCCTTGCGGGCGCCGTCACCTTCGCGGTGCGCGACAACGGCAAGCTCGTGGGCGCCACCAGGGGCGCGAGCTACTTCTGCTACTTCGCGATGCCCGGCACCCATCAGATCACCTCCGAGGGCGACAGCGTCGAGGGCGCGACGGTCACGATCGTCGCCGGCTCGCGCTACTACGTGCACCAGCGCGTGAAGAACGTCATGGGCTGGGTCACGAGCCCGCTCGAGTGGGTCCCCGAGAGCGAGGCGCGCACGATGATTGCCAAGTGCGACTACCGCGTCGTCACCGAAGTGCCCGGCGGCGAAGCGCGCCCCCCCGTCAACCCCGTCGCCGCCGCCGCCAAATAGCCGCCGCCCGTTGGGCGCCGCCCAAACAGGCGCCGCCCAAACAGGCGCCGCCCAGACAGGCGCCGCCCCGACAGGCGCGCGCGTCAGCGAGCGCCTACCCCCAAATCATGGCTCGCTCACGTTCAGGCGCTCGCTCACGCGCGCGCCTATCAGGGCCGCCCCGACAGGCGCGCGCGTCAGCGAGCGCCTACCCCCAAATCATGGCTCGCTCACGTTCAGGCGCTCGCTCACGCGCGCGCGTATCAGGCGGTCGCCTAGATCAACAAACTCGAAATCGGCTCACTCGTGAGCCCCGCGCCCTCGCCGTACGAGGGCATCGTCATGTCGACCGCGCGGAGCGCCGTCAGCAGCGCCTTCGACGCGTTCTCCTTGCTCGTCGAGCGGTAGTGGTGCCCCGAGCGGAGCTTCCCCCCGGCCTTGCCCACGAGAAGAATCGGGTACTCGTCGTTGCTGTGCACGTTGCCCTCGGAGAGCTCGGTCGTGCACAGGATCGCGCTGCTATCGAGGAGGTTGCCGGTGCCCTCCTTGGTGGCCTTCAGCGTCTCGAGGAACACCGCGAGCTGCTGCATCGTGAACACGGTGGCGCGGTGAACGATCGGCTGAGGGTTCGGCTCGTCGTGACAGGTCTGGTGCATCGAGTTGGTGGCGCCGGCCTGCCAGAACACCGTGCCCGCGCCGCACGTCGAGAACAGCACCGAGAAGACGCGCGTGAGATCGCACGCCAGCGCCATCGCCAGCAGCTCGGCCTGCGCCTTGTTGACCTCGGCGATCGGCTCCTTGCCGCTGTCCGGGTAGTCGCCCGGCTTGGCCGGCGTGGTGCAGAGCGCGGGCGTCGTGGAGAGGCGCGCCTCGATGGAGCGGATGCTCTCGAGGTGCTGCTCGATGCGCGTCTTGTCGACGCTCGACACCTTGAGCTGGAGCGCCTTCGCGTCCTCCATCACCGCGTCGAGCACGCTCTTACGCGCGGCCGAGATCTGCGGCGTGGTGGGGCCCGCGCCGAACAAACGCTCGAACACCTTGGCCGGCACGTACTCGGACGGGTTCACGTTGTTGCGACCGTTGTGCGACAGGTGCTGGAACGCCGTGCCCTCGTCGGTGCCACGGAAGCGGCACACGCCGAGCTCGAGGCTGCGGAACGGCGCCTTGCCCTTCCACGCCTCGGCGACCGTCTGGTCGATCGAGGGGCCATCACAGGTGGAGACGATGGTGTCGCGCGTGGTCCCCACCTGAAAGTACTTCTTGCCGGTGAGGATGCCGGAGAAGCCGCTGTGGTGGGGGTGGGTCGCGGTCTTCACCTCGAGGCCGGTGATCGGCGAGACGTACTCCTTCACCGCGTTGAGCGGCGCGAGCTCCTCGCCCGGCGTCCACGCGGCGCCGGTGCCGGACGGCGTCCAGTGCGCGCGGCGGATGCCGTTGCCCCAGAACCAGAGCCCGAAGCGCTTGGGGATCGGCTTGCCCTCGGCGAGCGCGTCGCCGTGGCTGTTGAGCATCGCCTCGAGCACCGGCAGCGCGATCGAGGCGGCGACGCCCGAGACAATGCCCTTGAGCAGCGTGCGACGCGGGAGGAACAACTTGCTCACTTGGCCACCTCGGCGTAGCGGAAGCCGTCGCTCACCACGAGCTCGACGAGCAACGATTTGATCTTGAACCCCGACGCCTCGAACTTGCTCGACAGCTCGGCGAGCTGCCCGATCTCGCCCTCGGTCTCGAGGTGCCCTGTGGCGAAGCGATAGAGGTTCTTCACCTGGCAGTGGCCGATCTCGGGGTGCGCCGCGAGCGCCTTGCCGAGCTCCTTGCCGCCGTTGAAGGGCTTGCCGTCGAGATCGCCGCTCGCGTCCACGGGTTTGGTGCCCTCCATCGTGCGATGGCGGCCGATCGGGTCGAAGTCCTCCATCCCGAGGCCGAGCGGGTCCATGAACCGGTGGCACGAGTTGCAGGTCGGATCCTTGCGGTGGGCGTCGAGCTTCTCGCGGACCGTCTTGTCGGTGACGCCGTCGTCCTCGATCGAGGTGACGACGCCGGGCGGCGGCGGCGGGATGTCCTGACAGAGGAGCTGCGTGCGCACGAACTTTCCGCGGAGCGTGGGCGACGTGATCGTCGCGTGCGCGTAGAGCGTGAGGATGCCGGCCATGCCGAGGAGCCCGGCGCGCGGTCCGCTGTCGGGCAGCGTGATCTTGGAGAAGCCGGGGCCCGGGTCCGGGAGGCCGTAGAGCGCCGCGAGGCCGCTGTTGGTCCAGGTGGAGTGCGTGGTGAAGATCTCGCGGTAGTCGGCCTGCCGGTCGAAGGCGATGTCCTCGAACGCGCGCTCGATCTCCTCGCGCATCGCGACGCCGAGCTCGCGCGTCATCATCGGGAACAGCGTGGCGTCCTTGGTGATCAGCTCGAGGCGCTCGAGGTTGAGATACTCCGAGAAGTACGCCTTGAGCGCCGAGCGCGCCTTCGGCGACGCGACCATGCGGAGCGCCTGCGTGCGGACGCCCTCGACGGTGGCGAGCTCGCCGCGCCCCGCCGCGTCGAGGAGCGCGTCGTCGGGCGTGGCGCCCCAGAGGAAGAACGAGAGGCGCGAGGCCATCTCGTAGTCGTCGTACTTGAGGCGGCCGGGCTTGCTCGGATCGGGGAAGCCGACCTCGACGCGGAAGAGGAAGTAGGGCGACTGGAGGAACCCCGCGGTCGCGTGCTCGAGGCCGACCCACACCGAGGAGAGCTTGCCCGTGACGTCGGTGACGACGTTGCCCCAGCGCGTGAGCTCCGCGTCGGCGAGCGGCCGGCGCCAGGCTCTCCGCCCGAACGCGGCGAGGAACGTCTTGATGCACGGATCGGCCGCGTCCTTGGGCTCGCAGCCGACGAACGCGGCGCGACGCATCGGATCGGAGAACACCTGCTTGGCGAGGTCGAACGCGGCGGCCTCGTACTGCTCGGCCGCGCGCGGGCCGATGGTGAGCTCGCTCGAGCCCACGGTGGAGAAGCCATGGAGCTTGGTGTCGACCTCGAGATCGGTGGGGATCTTGATGCCGAGCCCGAACAGCTCGTGGATGGTGCGGCCGTATTGCTCGCGGGTGAGGCGCTTGATCGCCGCCGTGGCCGGCGCGAACGGCGGCGCGGTGCCGCCGTCCGGCAGCACGGTGGGGTTGTTGTTCGGATCGTTGGGATCGGTCCCATCGGGGTTGCCGATGCTCCCGATGCCGCACGCCGCGCCGAGCGCGGTCGTGCCGATCAGCAGAGAGGTGGCGACCGATCGCTTCATGACAGTTGTCATTTTCGCAGGCGATCGGACCTCGCGCGAGGACCAATTGGCGTCACGTACGTGTGACTACAGGCGCGCGCGGAGGAACTCTACCGAACGTCCCCACACGATCTCGTTGGCGGCGGCCGAGGAGAGCTGGTGGGTCTGCCCGGGCAGCGGCACGAGCTCGAACGGTCGCCCCGATTTCGCGAGCGCCTCGCTCAGCTTGAGCGAGTTGAGGAAGTAGACGTTGTCGTCGGCGGTGCCGTGGAAGACGAGCAGCGGACGCGCGGGGGCGTCGGGCGCGATCGCGCGCTTGGCCCAGTATGCGACGTCTGCTTTCTCGTACACCGTGGGGTTGTCCTGCGGGTGCCCGAGGTATCGCTCGGTGTACGCGGTGTCGTAGTCGCGCCAGTCGATCACCGGCGCGCCCGCGACACCCACCTTATAGAGCTCGGGGTGTTTGAGCACCGCGAGCGCCGAGAAGTAGCCGCCGAAGCTCCAGCCGAACACGCCGACGCGCTCGGGATCGATCTCGGGATACTTGGCAGCGAGCGCCTTGATCGCCGCGGCGTGGCCGTCGATCGGGATCGAGTCGAACGCGTCCTTGATCGCGCGCTCCCAGCCGCGGCCGCGGAACGGCGTGCCCCTGGCGTCGATCTTCACGACGATCGCGTCGAGCGCGTCGGCCATCCACTGCTCGCGGGCGTAGGCCGCGCCATCTGCGGTGACCGTGATCGCATGGGGGCCGCCGTAGGCGGCGTCGATCAGCGGGTACTTCTTGCCGGCGACGAACGACTTGGGCCGCACGATCGCGACCTCCATGTCCGCGGCCAGCGTCCACTCGATCTTGGACGGCGGCGGGTTCTCGGCGACCGAGGGGAGCGCGCGCTCGAGCTTCTTGTCGACCGAGCGCGCGAGCCAGCGACGCGCGCCGTCGCGGTCGCCCTCGTAGCCGACGAAGACTCCGTGGTCCTTGCTGAACTTCGGCGCGCTCACGGCGCCGGTCGCGATCGGCTGCACCGCGCCCTCGAGCGGCACGGAGAAGACGCGACGCTCCTTCGGATCTTTCGCCGCCGCGACGTAGGCGAGCTTCTTCTCCGGATCGTAGTCGAGCAGCTCGCGATACCCGAGCTCGCCGCTGGTGAGCGTCTTCTGCAGCTTGCCGTCCTTGCCGTGCAGCCCGAGCTGCCACTGGCCGGTGCGCTCGCTCGACCACAGGAACGACCCGTCGGGGAGGAACCGCGGGCAGCTCGCATCGAGGTTCACCCACGCGTCGTCGACCTCTTCGACGAGCAGGCTGGTCTTGCCCGTCTTGGGATCGACCGAGAGGAGCTGCGCCTTCTTCTGCGCGCGATCCATCACGTAGAGCACCGGGCTCGCGTGCTTCGACCACGCGACGTGGGTGACGTAGGGGAACTTGCCGCGGTCCCAGTCGATCCACGTCGTCTTGCCGCCGGCGCTCGACACGAGGCCCATCCGCACCTCTGCGTTGGCCTTGCCGGCGCGCGGGTAGAACGGCCGATCGGGCGCCTTCTCGGGATGCGCGAGGTCGACGATCGTGAGCTGCTCGACCTTGCTCTGATCGGCCTCCTCGTAGAGCACCTGCTTGCCGTCGGGCGACCACCAGAACCCGCGGAGGCGGCCGAACTCCTCTTGCGCGATGAACTCGGCGAGCCCGTGCGAGACCGCCTCGGTGCCGCCCTTGGTGATCGCCTGCTCCTTGGCCTTGGCGTCGACCGCGATCGAGTACAGATCGTTGTCGCGCACGTAGGCGACGCGCTTGCCGTCGGGGGAGAAGTGCGGATCGACCGCGGCGCCCTTGCCGGTCTGCAGCTCGATGAGCTGCGCGGTCGCGCGGACGAGAACGAACAGCCGGCCCGAGAGCGAGAGCAGCACGTGCGCGCCGTCGTCGGACAGGTCGAACGCCGTGAACCCGCTCGCGGTGATCCGCAGCCGCTCGCGACGCGCCTTCTCCTCCGGCGAGAGCGTCTCGGGCCCCTTGGCCACCGCGTCGGGCGCGAGCAGCTCCTTGGTGGCGCCGGTCGACAGGTCGGTCTCGAACAACGACTGCTTCGGCTCGCGCGCCGCCGAGCGGAGGAACAGCACCGACTTGCCGTCGGGCGTGGGCGTCGCGTTCCTCGGTGTGCCGAGGCGGAACCCGCGCGTCGCGGCGTAGGTGCGGAGGAACGCGGTGTCGACCGGCGGGAGCGCCTTCGTCGTCGACACCGTCGAGGCCGACGGCGAGGGGGAGGGCGCCGCCGGACACTGCGGCATCGCCGGCGTCGTCTGCGAGGGCCCACACGCAACGAGCACGATCGGGAGGAGCAGCGCGCGCATCGGCCGCGACGTTACTACGGAAACCCCCACGAAGGGGCCGTCCGGGCTACTTCGTGCAGTCGTCGTTCCAGTCGCGGCAGCCGGCGTCGCCGTAGTCCTTGGCGCGGACCACGCCGAAGCGCGCCGGCTCGGCGACGAAGCGCATCGCGAAGGAGAGGGCGTCGCAGTCGGCGCCCTTGTCCTCGTCGCGCGCGGCGTTGCTCGAGACGTCCGCCGCGCGGCAGATCACGCCCTTGGCGAAGTCGTAGAGGGTCTTGCCGAGCGGTGAGCAGAGCGGCACGTCGAGGCCCGGCGCGTTGAGCGGCGCGATCGCCTTGAGCACGTTCTTGGTGGGCCAGCGGCCGGCGATGGTGCCGCCCTCGAGCGCGTACCCCCCGCCGCGCGCGACGATCTTCGCGCTCATCACGCCCTGGGCGAGCTCGAGGTCGACGGCCTCGCCGCCGACGCCGAGCGAGAGCTTCACGCCGGTGAGCCTCGACGCGACGAGCACGCCATCGGTGACGTACGCCGAGGTGTCCACGTAGACCGACGTCGGCGCGCCCGCGTCGCCGGCGAGCGACTTGGGATCGAGATCCCAGGGATCGCCGCCGTCCCACCCGGGCCCCGCGTCGCCCGCGGTGCCGGACGAGAGGAACATCGAGACGCGGACGGATTTGTCGTTCTTGCCGCCGTTGTAGTCGCTGATCTCCACGAGCACGCCGTAGCGCCCCTTGATCAGGTTCGCGTTGAGCGTCTCGGCCGAGAAGCCCGGCGACTGCGCGATCAGCTCGAACACGTTGCGGTTCATGCTGATGTCGCGCCCGCCCGGCTCGTCGCAGTGCTGTCCGGCGTCGCTCGCGCGCGGGACGCACGTGCGTGGGCCGGGGCAGGTGCACTGCCCGTCGAGGTCGAAGCCGGTGACCGGCGTGGGTGGGAGCGTGGAGAGGCCGATCTCCTTGAGCGCGACGACGAACCGCACGGTGTCGGTCCCGTCCTCGGTGCGCGGGGCCTCGGGCCAGCGCGCGAGCACGCAGCCCGAGTCCCCCGGCGGCGCACCGGTGTCGGGCGCGGGAGGGACGGCGAGCTCGGGCGGATCGATCCCGAAGATGATGTTGCAGGCGAACCACCCGAAGGGGGCCGTCGCCAGCAGCGCCACGATCGAGGCGAGCCGCCTCACCACGCGCCCCGCACCGAGAGCCCGCCGCCATCGAGCGCGACCCACGGATGGATAGAGGCTTTATCTTTCGGTTTACCGCTGTCGCGGGACGGCGAGGTGAACCAGAGCACCGCCGCCGCGCCCACTCCCACCGTGCCGGCGATGATCGCGATCGTGGAGCCGCTGCCCCAGCGACGCGCGTCGTTGCGGAGCTGGAAGCCGTCGGCGTCGCACAGGTTCTCGGTGCAGTGCTTCTTCGACTCCTCGTTGAGCGAGAGCGCGCGCGAGCCGAAGAAGATGCCGATGCCGAGCCCGACCACGCCCGCGCCCCCGAGGATCAGCGCGGTGGTGCGGGTGGGGCCGAGGCCCTCGGGCTCGGGCGGCGGCGGCGGCGGCGGCGGCGGCGGCTTGGGGATCGCCTTGAGCCCGGGCACCCGCACCGTCACCACGTCGCCCTCGGCGCCCACGTCCACCTTCGTGGTCCACGGCTCGTACCCCTCGGCCGTGGCCTCGACGACGTGCGGGCCGGGATCGACCGGCGCCCCGACGCTGAGGCCCGCGTCCCCGATCGCGGTGCCGTCACGCTTGATCTCCATGCCGGGGACGCGCGTGGGCACCTCGACGACCAGCTTGGAGAGCTTGGGCTCGAGCTTGCCGGCGGCTTTGCGCGCCTCTTTCTCGCGATCGGGCTGCTTGGCGAGCTTCGCCGCAGCGGCGACGTCGAGGTAGAGCGACCACGCGCTCGCCGTCCGGCCGAGGTGCTCCCAGCAGCTCGCGAGGTTGAAGCGCATCCCGATCCCGGGGTTGAGCCGCGCGCCCTCCTCGAGCTTCGGGCACGCCTCGGTGTACTTGCCCTGCTTCATCAGCTTTCGCGCTTCGTCGAACAGCGTGCGCGCGGCGGCGGCCTCGGCCGCGGTGGGCTCCGCGTGCGCCGAGAACGCGACCGCGCAGCAAACAAGGAGCAGCGGCGCGAGCGGCGAGGGACGCATGCTAGTTGGGATCGTCGAAGTATGGACTCGCCGAGGGCGGTTTCCCAGCTGGCTTCGCCTTCTGCACCGCCTTGACCTTCGCGCTCGGAGCGGCGGACGGTGCGGCCATCGGTGAGGGGCTGGCCGCGACGACCGGCGGCGGCGGCGCGGGCTCGGCGCTGACCGAGAGCTCCGGCTGCGGCGCGCGGGTGG
>JALHOE010000192.1 GCA_022843175.1 Deltaproteobacteria bacterium | reverse complement strand
GCCGCGGCGGGCGTGCCGCTCGGCTCGGCGGCCCTGTGGGGACAGCCGGCGAGGAGCAGGAGAGCGAGGACCAGCGCGCGCACTCAGTCCCCCTTCGCGCATTTGAGCGCGGCTTCGCGCGCGGCTTTGTCCGCCGGGAGCTTGGCCTTCGCGATCGCCACCGACAGAGAAGACAACGTCTTGCCGAGGACGTCTTGTTCCTTGCGCGCCCGCGCCGAGACGCAGGACTTCGTGAGCCAGGGCAGCGCCTCGCTCGCCTTGCCGTCGTGGAGCAGGATCTCGCCGAGCACGCCGGTGAGGAACGCGTCGTTCGGCGACTCGATGAGCGCCTGATAGACGGTGTTCTTCGCGCGCGGCACGTCCTTGGCATCGACGTACTTCTGCAGCAGCTTGCGCGAGAGCGCCGGATCCCATCCGGTGAGGTTGACCGCCTCGGCGTAGATCGCGTGCGGGTTCTTGGAGCCGGCCTCGGCCGAGGCCCACAGCGCCGACGCGACCAGCGTGCTCGAGGGCGCGATCTTGGACAACGTGCGCGCGAGCGCCTCGAGCGCGACCGCGTCCTTCTGCGCGGCCTCGCCCTCGATCGCCGCCTCGACGTCGAGCATGCCGAACGGGGACACGGCGAGCCGTGCATCCGCGATCTTGCGGCCGCGCGCGGCGTCGAGGGAGATCTCGCAGCGGGCACGGGTGCTGTTGCCGATCGGCCCGCGATCGGTCCAGGGGAACGCCGCCGTCAGCTCGCACGTCTCCTCGAGCCTCGCGAGCGCGGTGGCGACCATCGCGCGCCAGCGAACGAACGCCGCGCGCTCGAGCTCCTTGCGCGCCGAGTGCGAGGTGCGCTCCCAGCGCTTGGCGAGTCGCCAGGTCGCGAGCTCGGTGGGGAAGAGCGCGGCCATGCGCGTGTGCGCGGTGCTCGCGGCCGCGTCGTTGAGCACGGCGAGCTGCAGCACCCGCGTGGCGAAGGGGAGCCGCGAGATCGCGCGGGCCTGCTTGACGAGGTCGACGCCCGGCGCGGGCTCGGGGCGCCCCGAGCGGGGGCTGCGCACGAGGATCACCGCGGGATCGGAGCCCTCGCGGTTGGCCGTCATCACCGCCAGCGCATCGCCGAACGCCGCGGAGCCGAGCGCGTCGGCGTCCTTGGTCAGCGCGGCGAGGCGCGCGCGGGTGACGATCGCCGGCCCGCCGACGACCGCGCCGAGCCGGCGCGCGATGGCCGTCTCGTCGTCGTCGCTCGACTTCACGGTCTCGAGCGCCGCGTTGCATTTGCCGAGGTCGTACGCGCAGAGGATCTCCGTCTGCAGCGCGCGACCCGCCGGGTCGGTGGGGTTGGCCTTGACGTAGCGCGCGATCTGCTTCTCGGCGGAGCCCGGATCGTCGTCGAGCACGGCGGCGAGGGCTGCGTGGTAGGCCGCCGCGGGGATGTGCTCGCCGAGCTTGTCGAGGATCTTGCGGGACTCGCCGATCTCGCCGCGGAGCAGGGCCGCGACGCCGAGCGCGTAGCTGCGGACCTGCGGGCGCTTGGCATAGGTCTTGTTGGCCCACTGCACCGCGTCCCACAGCGCGCGATGGGCGTGGGCGCAGCGCATGGTGAGCTCGAGCGTCTCGAGGTCCTCGGGCGCGATCTGCATCGCGGTCCGCCCGCGCTTGTAGCAGAGGAGGTAGTCTCCATCCCACGCCGCCTCGAGCGCCGCCTGCAGCGTGACCTCGCCGAGCGGGACCTCGACCGAAGCCGACCCGCTCGGCGCCGGGGCGACCGCGGTGTGCGCCGGCTTGCTGCCCGGGCACGCGGCCACGCCGAGAGCGGCGAGGACGACCGCGAGGGCGCGCGCACGGGGCATCAATAGTTTCTCTATCACATACGCGGCGAGGGGTTCCGCTCCGCGCGGCGCTCGGTTACACGCCGGCCCGCTCTCGATGTTCAAGATGTTCAAGAAGGTCCTCATCGCGAACCGCGGCGAGATCGCCGTCCGGATCATTCGCGCGTGCCGCGAGCTCGGCGTACGCACCGTCGCGGTGCACAGCGAAGCCGACACCCAGGCCCTGCACGTCCGCCTCGCGGACGAGGCGGTCTGCATCGGGCCGAGCGCCCCGCAGAAGAGCTACCTCCACATCCCGGCGATCATCGCCGCCGCCGAGATCGCCGGGGCGGACGCGATCCATCCCGGATACGGATTCCTCTCCGAGAACGTCGAGTTCGCCGAGGTCTGCCGCCGCTGCAACATCGTGTTCATCGGGCCCACGCCCGAGGCCATGAAGCAGTGGGGAGACAAGGTCTCCGGCCGCGCCAACGCGGTCCGGTTCGGCCTCCCGCTCCTCCCCGGCAGCGGCGTCCTCCGCGACCCGGCGCACGCGCGCGAAGAGGCGATGCGCATCGGCTTCCCGGTGATCCTCAAGGCGTCGGGCGGCGGCGGCGGGCGCGGGATGCGGATCGTGCGCGCCGAGAAGGACGTGCAGTCGGCCTTCCAGGCCGCCACCAGCGAGGCGGCGAGCGGCTTCAACAACCCAGACGTCTACGTCGAGCGGTTCGTCGAGCGCCCGCGCCACATCGAGTTCCAGGTGCTGGTCGACAAGCACGGCACCGCGCGCTCGCTCGGCGAGCGGGAGTGCTCGCTCCAGCGGCGCCACCAGAAGATCATCGAAGAGGCGCCGAGCCCGTGGATGACGCCCGAGCGCCGCGCCGAGATGGGCGCGCGCATCGAGAAGGCGATGATCGCCACCGGCTACGACGGCGTCGGCACCCTCGAGTTCCTCCTCGACCCGGACGCGTCCGACGGCGGCCAGCTGTACTTCATGGAGATGAACACGCGCCTCCAGGTCGAGCACCCGGTCACCGAGATGGTCACCGGATTGGATCTCGTGGCCGAGCAGATCCTCGTCGCCGCCGGCGGCAAGCTCGCCCTGCCCGAGCGCGCCTGGCAGTTCCGCGGCCACGCCATCGAATGCCGCATCAACGCCGAGGATCCGGTGAGCTTCGCCCCCTGGCCCGGTGTCATCACCGAGTACCACCCGCCCGGCGGCAACGGCGTGCGCGTCGACGGCGGCGTCTACGGCGGCTGGCGCGTCCCCGCGCACTACGACTCGCTCATCGCCAAGGTGATCACCCACGCGCCCACCCGCGAGCGCGCCCTCAAGCGCATGGAGCGCGCCCTCGACGAGTTCATCGTCGGCGGCATTCGCACCAACCTCCCGCTCCACAAGCGCCTCGTGCAGCACGAGGACGTGCGCGCCGGCAAGATGACGACGCGCACCATCGAAGAGCTCGTGGCGAAGAAGTAGCCGCGATCGCTCAGCCCCGAACGCCCGAGAGCACAAGCCCCGGCGTGCCCGCGATCCGCTCGACGGACCAGGTACCCGGTCCGAGCGCGGCCCCGAGACCGCGCACGTCGTCGAGATCGAACGCGTTGCCGGCGACGAACGTGCGGAACCCCACGAGCGCCGCCGGTCGCATGAACGCGGGGATGCGCCAACGAGCGACGAAGTCCCGCGCGTCGCGCAGGGTGCACCCGCGGTCCGCCTCGATCACCGCGAGCGCTCCACCGGGGCGCAGCACGCGAACGCACTCCGCGAGCCCGCGCGCGGGATCGGGCCAGTGCTTGATCGACGCGACGCTGAGGACGGCGTCGAACGTGCCGTCGTCGAAGGGGAGCGACAGCGCCGAGCCCTCCACGAACCGCACGCGTTCGGCGACGTGACGCGCGCGCTCGGTGGCCCGCGCGACCTGCGCGGCGGAGAGATCGAGCCCGGTGATCGAGAGGTCGGGCCGGCGCCCGGCGAGGCGCGTCGCGAGCTGACCGCCGCCGCACCCGACCTCGAGGACCGAAGCCTTGTGCGGGAGCGTCGCGAGCAGGCGCGCCTCGACTCGATCGGCCATGTCGATGACCGCCGGCGCGATGCAGCGATCGTAGACGAACGATTCGAGCGCTCCGTAGCGCGCGGTGGGGTCGAGGAGGACGCTCATGGTGCGTCGCATTCTGCCCCTGCCCCGCGCGGTGCGCACGGACGGCCATCCCGCTCGTGCCAGACGCTACTCCCGCACCGTCACGCTCACCCCCGCGCTCTCGGCGAGGCCCTCCGCGCGCGCGGCGAACGTGTGCTTGCCGGCGCGGAGCGGCCACTCGAAGACGAATGGGCGCTCCCTGGTGGCGAACGACGTCCCATCCACGTAGAGCGTCACGCGCTTCACCGAAGCCGGCGCGAGGACCGTGACGTCGATGCTCTGCGCGTCGAGCGGGCGATCGGGGTCGAGGACGAGCGTCACGCCCCCGAGCGGCCGGGCGATCGACAACGCGCCCGTGGCGCTCGCGCTCGCGGGCTCGCTCACCGGACAGAACGGCGAGCTCGCGGGCACGAGCGGACGGTGCGCGCTCGCGGCCCACGCGTCGTACTCCGGCGGCAGCTGCTCGTAGACGCGCGTCTCGGTGAGCCCGCACCCCGGCCCGGCGCGGAGGCCGTTGCGCGGATCGATCGCGACCGCGACGTGCCAGTCGCACGACGAGAGCGCCTCGGCGGAGTCCTTGCTCATCCACTCGTGGACCCGGTGCGTGCACGCGTGCGACGCGCGCGCGCCGGAGAGCGCGCACAAGGGGACGCTGATCATGCCCTCCGCCGGGGCCGCGAGCGCGCCGGCCGTGCGCGTGCGCATCGCGGCGTCCATCACCGCGTGGAAGATCGGCGCCGCGCCGGTGATGCCGCTGACCTCGTGCATCGGCGCGCCGTCGAAGTTTCCGACCCACACGCCGACGGTGACGGCCGTCGAGTACCCGAGCGCCCAGTTGTCGCGGAAGCCCTTCGACGTGCCGGTCTTCGCCGCGACGTCGTAGGGAAAGTCGAGCGGCGAGAAGTCGCCGAACGACGCGAGCCGCGCGCGGCGGTCGCGGAGCACGTCGGTGATCGCCAGCGCCGGCCCGGCCGGGAGCACGCGCGTCTCCGGCCCCGGCTCGAAGGCCCGGCGCGCGCCGTCGGCGGAGGCGATCGCGCGCACGAGGCGGAGCGGCTTGCTCATGCCCGCACGCGCGAGCGTCGCGTACGCGTTGGCGAGCGCGACGAGGCGCACCTCGCCGTCGCCGAGCGCGAGGGCCGGCCCGTAGTACTCCGCGCTCTGTTGCAGCGAATCGAGCCCGAGCGCGCGGAGCCGGAGCAGGAACGGCTCGACGCCGACCCGGGTCGCGGTCCACGCGGCGGGCACGTTGAGCGAGTTGCCGAGCGCGTCGCGGAGCCGCACCGGGCCGTGGAACTTCTCGTCGTAGTTCTTCGGGCTCCACACGCCCGAGCCGCTCTTGATGGAGAGCTCGACGTCGGGCAGCACGGTGTACGGCGTGAAGCCCAGGTTCTCGATCGCCAGCGCGTAGAGGAACGGCTTGAGCGCGGAGCCGGGCTGCCGGAGCGCGACCACGCCGTCGTTGGCGCCGAGCCGCGCGCGATCGAAGACGTCGGGCGAGCCGACCCACGCGAGCACGTCTCCGGTCGCGTTGTCGACGACCACGACGCTCGCCGCGGACGCGCCCTTGTCGCCGAGGCGCGCCATCGTCGCGCGCACCGCGACCTCGGCCTCGCGCTGGAGCGCTCCGTCGATCGTCGTCTCCACGCGCGCGGCGTTCGCCGGCCACGCGAGCCCGGGCTGGAGCGCGCGTGCGCTCCCGGACAGGAGCCCCTGCACGAGGTGCGGCGCGCCGAACGCGGGTTGCGCGCCGAGCGTGGCGATCGGCTCGCCATCGGCGATCGCGCGCGCTGCTTCGTCGATCGCGCCGTCGGCGACCATCCGTCGGAGCACGAAGGCGCGTCGGGCGCGCGCGCGCTCGGGGCTCCGATCGGGCGCATACAGCGCCGGCCCGCGGACGACGCCGGCGAGCAGCGCCGCCTCGGCGAGCGAGAGCTCGCGGGGCGCCTTGCCGAAGTACGCGTGGCTCGCGGCGCCGATGCCGCGGAGGTTCGGGCCGAACGACACGCGGTTGAGGTACTCCTCGAGGATTCGGTCCTTGGAGAGCGAGGCCTCGATGCGGATCGCGAGGGCCATCTCGGAGAACTTGCCGCGGAGCGTCTTCGGTCGCGGCCGGAGCGTGCGCGCGAGCTGCATCGTGATCGTCGACGCGCCGGAGACGACGCGGAGATGACGCACGTTGCTCCACGTCGCGCGCAAGATCGCGAGCGCGTCGACGCCGGGGTGCGCGCGAAACCGCCGGTCCTCCGCGGCGAGCAGCGCGGCCTCGGGGAGCGCGCCCATCTCGGCGAGCGGCACCCACCGCGCGCGCGTGCCGTCGTCGAGGCGTGCCTCGCGGAGGAGGTGTCCGTCGCGATCGACGAAGCGCACCGACGAGGTGGGGGTGGAGGCGCGGAGCTCGTCGGGGAGCGGCGTGAGCAGCGCCGCCGCCGCGAGGGCGAGCACGCCGAGGGCCACCGCGAGCGCGAGCGCGAGCGCGAGTTGCCGCAGCGTGATCCGACGGA
Source organism: Deltaproteobacteria bacterium (assembly GCA_022843175.1). Taxonomy (GTDB): domain Bacteria; phylum Myxococcota_A; class Polyangia; order Polyangiales; family JADJMO01; genus JALHOE01. Next base: position 10,179 of record JALHOE010000192.1, on the reverse strand, counting down.
GGCGCGTCCACATCGATCGACTACTCCCTCGTCACGACGAACGAGGTCGCGCCGGTGCGTCCGCTGATCTCGGGCGCGTACATCGCCTCGACCGTCGTCGGCGGCACCACGAACGTGCCCGCGGACGTCGCGCGCGCGACGTAGCGGAACCGATACAGCCCCGGCTCCACGTGCCCGAGGAACGTGAGCACCCGATCGTCGTGGTGCTCGCGGTGCACGCTCGCGTAGGCGGACGCCGGCTTGCCCGCGGTGGACGCGTGGGCGAGGAACGGTCCGTCGCCCACGTCCTGGCTCTTGGCGACCGTCTCGAGCTTGATGTCGAGCGGCTCGACGCCGGCGGGGAGCGGATCGTCGATGACCACCTGATCGCGCGCCTCCGCGGTCTCGAACAGGAGGTCGATGAGCACGAGCTCGCCGATCCGCGCTCGGGGCGCGACCGCCTTGGGGAGCGTCTTGAGCGCGGCCTCGAGGTCGCCCGGTGCGACCGAGCGGACCCGCTTCTCGAGGAAGAACCCCCGGTCGGCGGGCTTGGTCGGGAGCACGGTCGTCGCGTATCGCAGCTCGGCGGACCAGAACAGCTTGCCCGAGCCCTCCATCGACACGGTGAGCAGCCCGCTCTTCCCGAGCTTGCCGGCCGGGAGCGAGAACGACTCCTCCTGGAGGCCCTTGAGCGCGGCGTGGCCGAGCTCGTCGCCACCGAAGAACACGCGCGCCTCGAAGGCGGCGGCGCCGCTCTCCTGCGCCTTGCGGTAGCTGTCGAGCGCGAAGAGCGCCCACACGTTCTCCTGCGTCGAGCGCCACGCGCCGTCGACGCGCGCGTGGAGGAGCCCGCGCGCGAGCCGCGGTGCGAGCGGGTGCTTGGGATCGACCGCGAGCAGCGCGCGGAGCACCAGCGCCGTGGTGCGCGCCGACGAGTCGAGCATCGGCGCGTAGACCGGCCCCTCGGGCATCGCCGTGGCGCTGTTGGCGTCGACCTTCAGGCGATCCTCGAGCTCCTTGGCGAGCGTCTGCAGCTGGGCCGCAGGCATCTTCGCGACGGCCATCGCATGGAGGAGGAACGCCCGCGCGAAGAGCGGCTTCTTCGCCCGCACGTCGTAGAGCCGGTTCATCGAGCCGGGATCGGGCGCGCCGGACGACGCGAGCGCGTCGGCGATCATCGCGGCGTTGGCGAACATTCTGCCGCGCGTGTCGCCGAGCGAGAGCGTGGGCAGCGGACCGTTCTCGTTGTCCTCGACCGCGGTGTCGTCGTCCTTGTCGTCGACGACGTCGTCGGGCGGCGGGATGTTCGGGGCGAGCGACTGGCGCAGATACGACACGGCGCGATCGCGCGCGTCGCGCGGCACCGCGTAGCCCCGCTTGCCGGCCTCTTCGAGCATCATCGTCGAGTAGGCCGAGAGCCAGACGACCGCGGGATCGTCCTCCCAGAAGCCGAAGCCGCCGCTGCTCGCCTGGTGCGCGAGCGTCTTGCCGATCGCGTCGTCGATCACCGCGTCGGTCTTCGCCGGGAGCCGCACGCCGGCGAACTTGCCGAGATCGCGCAGCACGAGGAGCGGCAGCGCGCGGCTGACCAGCTGCTCGGTGCAGCCGTAGGGATACTCGATGAGGCGATCGAAGGACGTCTCGAGGCCGACGAGCGCGGAGCTCGCGACCTTCACCTTCAGCCCGCCCTGGTCGGGCCGCACGCCGTCGAGCGGGCCGAGCTCGACGCCGTTCGCGCCGGTCGTCTCGCCGTACGCGGCCACGGTCTTGATCGAGATCGGCAGCGCGACGGTGCGCGAGAGGACGACGCGATCGCTCGCGCCCGCGGCTTTTGCCTCCACGTCGAGCGACGCGTTGCCCGGCTGCGTCGCGCGCACCTTGAAGCGCACGGGCACCTGTTGGCCGGGGCCGACGTGCGCGGTGAGCGTCGTCGGCCCGTCGACGGCGAGCCCCGCGGCCTTCAGCGTGACCGTCACGTCCGTCGCCGGGAGGTCCTTGCTGGTGAGGACCATCGACGCCTCGAACGCGTCGCCCACCCGGAGCGCGCGGGGGAGCGCGGGCCGGATCATGAGCCTCTTGCTGGCGGTGACGTTCGACTCGCCGAAGCCGAAGCGATCGTCGGCCGTGGCCGCGACCGCCATCAGGCGATAGCTCGTGAGGTTGTCGGGGAGCTTCACCTTGAACTTCGCGTGACCGTCGTCCGTGGTGACGCGACCGGCCTCGAAGAACGCGGTCGCGCGGAAGTCCATGCGGGGGGTCGAGCCCTCGCCGCCGGCGCCGTCGCCGTACTCGGAGCCCTTCTCCCACCCGTCGTGCGCCGGGTACTCCCAGCCGAGGATCGGGACCTTCTCGCCGGCCTTCATCGGGAGGATGCGGGCGAGGTGCTCGCGGCTGTCGAACCCGAACACCGCGAGCTTCTGCCGCTCCGCGAACGGCGGCAGCGGATCGGGCGTGCGGTAGCCGGTGAGCATGAGCACGCCCTCGTCGACGGCGTAGAACGTGACGCTCGCGCGCGCCGGCTTGCCCGCGTCGTCGGTCACGGCGACGTCGGCGTCGAAGGTCTCGCCCGGAGAGAGCTTGGTCTTGCTCGGCGCGATCGCGAGCTTCAGCCGGTGGCTCGCGGGATCGATCTTGATCTCGGTCGTGCCGACGCGGAACTCGGGGCCGCCGAGATCGACGCCCTTCTGCGGCGGCGCCTTGATGCGGCCGCGCACGACGTCGATCGACACGAACGCGTTGGGGAACCACTCGCTCTTCACCGCGATCTCGACGATGGGCATCGCGCCCTCGAGCGCGACGACCTGCCGCTCGAGCACCCCGCCGCGCTCGACGGTCACGAGCGCGCTCACGCCCTTGGTCGTGGGGAACGGGTTGTGGACGAGGAGCTTCGCCTTCTCGCCCGGCTTGTAGACCGCCTTGTCGGCCTCGAGCTGGACGATCTTCAGATCGGTCTTGCCGAACGTGGTCTTCTGCTCGGGCTGCTCGGCGACGACCCAGATCGAGGTGCCGACGCGCGCCTCGTTGTTGCGCGAATCCTTCGCGCGCGCCCGGATGAAGTAGTAGCCGGGCTCTTTGACGACGAGCGGGCAGCTCGCGATCGTCGCCGTCGTCGCGACCGTGCACGTCGCGATGAGCTCGTCCTTCGACTTCGACGATGTCGAGGGCGAGCCGTCGGGCTGCTCGACGACGCTCGAGGTCCACTTGCGTTGAACGAGCTCGATCGTGGCGTTGACGCCCGGGCGACGTGCGCCCGACGGCTCGAACGCGGCGACCTTCGGCCGAACCTCGAGCGAGCCGCCCGCGAGCTTGATGAAGCGCGAGCCCGCGCGCTCGAGCCCGAGGTAGAACTCGGCGGGGTGCACGAGCGCGCTCGCGGTCTTGGCCACCGTCTGGTGCGTCGCGTCCTGCACCTCGGTCTCGATGGTGACGCGCTCGGGGCCGCTCTGCCCGGGCAGATCGAGCTTCACCCGCGCGTCGAGCCGGCCCTTGTCGTCGAGTGACTTGTCCCAGCGATCGACGTACGACGCCACGTAGCCGCGCGGCTCGAGGTCGCCGAACACGAACCCCTCGGCCCTCGGCGGCTCGAACGACACCGGTGCGCGCGTGATCTCCGCGTGCACCGCGGCGCCGCCCATGACCGCGCCGTAGAGGTACTCGCCGAAGATGCCGAAGCTCGCTTCGTCGCCGCGCACGTACGCGGGCTTCTGCGGATCGACCGCGACCTTGAACGCGCTCGCCTTGTACGCGGCGAGGAGGAACGAGGTCGACGCGAAGCTCTCGCTCGAGCCGATCTGTCCGGAGATGGTGCCGGTGCCGAGCTTCGCGGTCTTGGTGAGCGGCACGTCGATCGCGAAGGTGCCGAACGCGTCGAGCTTGGCGCGCGTGGAGACGAGCTCGTTGCCCTCGCCGTCCGAGACGCGGAGCTTCACGTCCTTGCCGGCCGGCGCCTCGAGGCCCTTGCTGCTTCCGCGGCGCACGATGCCCGCGAGCTTCATCGTCTCGCCGGGGCGGTAGACGCCGCGCTCGGTGAAGAGGAGCGCTTTGTACGCGGCGCCGCCGGTGAGGTCGACGTCGGACCACGAGCTGACGGCTGCCTTGCCCTGCTCGATGCGGGCGAACGTCCAGTCGTCGCCCGCGCGTACGATCGCGACCGCGGCGATCGCTCCGCCGCCGGGGCCGAGCGGATCGAAGCTCTCGGACGGCACCGTGAGGAGGCCGCTCGCGTCGGTCGTGCCGACGAAGGCCTCGGCGGGCGCCTTCTTGGTCGGGTGCAGCCGCACGATGCGCACGGTGGCATTGGCGACCGGCGCGCCGTTCGACAGACGCGTGACCCACACCAGCCCGCCGAACTTGCTCATGCGCGCGGTGACGGCGAGATCGGTCACCGTGACCAGCGCGGAGTCGAACGGCGCGGGCTGCCCCGGCACCGCGACGGCGAGCAGCGCAGCGCCCCGACCGCCGACGATCGCGTCGAGGTCGAGCGACTTCACGGCGCGCACGTTGTCGGCCACGCCGGGCGTAAACCAATCCCAGACCCACGGGCTGCCGGTGGGCGCGTTGCCGTGCGGCTCGCCGAGCCAGCGCACGACGTCTGCGTCCTTCAGCGCGCCCGACCACACCCCGACGGTCGGGAGATTCACGATGCCGACGGGGACCTTGTGGCTCTTGATGCCGTCCTTCGCGCCGGCCTCGACCACCGTCCCGCGCAGGCCAATCTGTGCCTGAAAATTGAGCTTCGGGCGGTGCGGCACGGCGGCGTTCGGCGCGGGCGTCCCCTTGATGAGCGGCTCGTCGTCGGGGGTGTCGACCGTCGCCTTCTTGGCGTCGTCGGGCGTGCCGCCGACGAACGCCGCCTCGGTGGCGACCTCGAAGACGAGGTCCTTGTCGAGCACCTGCCCGAACACGTCACGCAGGCCCTTGCGAAGGGTGACCCGGTAGCGCTTCCCCTCGGTCGGCTGCGCGACGACGGTGTGCACGGTGGCGGTGGGCGCGGCGTTCTTCGCGACGAGCAGCTTCGCCGGCTCGCCGCCCTTCACGTCGAGGTGGGCGAGCAGCTCCTTGCGCGCGACCGCGTTCGAGAGGACCACGGCGATCTCGTGCTTCGCGGCGCAGCGGCCGAGCGCCTGCTTCGCGCAGCGGATGTCGGCGAGACGCAACGGGCCGTAGGTGCGTGCCCGCAGCACTCGCTCCTCGAGCGTGCCGAGCGGGCCCTCGCTCGCCTTGAAGCCCTTGGGGATGACGACCTCGACCGGCGCGTCGAGCGCGAGCTTCTCGGTCGGGACGAGCTCGATCGTGCGCGGCGCTTGTCCCGGGGCGAGCGGCACGAGCGCGCGCCGCACGACGAACGGGACGCTCTGCGCGCCCGCCTTGGTCCGCACGAGGAGCTTCAGCTGCTTCTGGGCCTCGGCCGGCTCGATCCGCTGATCGAAGCGGAGGCGCAGCGCGCCGTCGGCGACGAGATCGGTCTTGCCCTCGAACGGCGCGGCGAGCACCGCCGGGCGCGGGGTGTTGAACGAGAGCTTGTGCTCGCGCGCGAGCGAAGCGCCGTCGAGCGCCTTGGTGGTCGACGGGACCACGACGTCGATCTCCGTCGCGGCCGGGAGCTCGCCGCCCTGCGGCTCGAAGATCAGCCCGCGCGTGCCGACCCAACGGAACCTGCCGGCGATCGCCTGACCGCCCTTCGTCCGAATCGTGGCCGCGGGGACGTTCGCGTCGTCCGGATCGTCGAGCGAGCGCATGGCGCGGTTGAAGAGCACGGTGACGAGCGCGTCGTCTCGACTTGCGAGCGTGCCGCTCGGGCCGGAGAACACGACGGCGAACTCCGCCGCCGTCCGCGGTCCGTCGTCGTCCGCGCGCGGGGCGAGCTTGCTGCTCGGCGCTACGTGCGGCGGACCGCCGTGGAAACAGCCAGCCAGGAGAGCGACAAGACCACTACCCCGAAGGACGCGAGCGCGCATGGAGGAACCTCTCGTGCAATCGAACGACCGCGCACGCTACTGCATTTCTCGTGGGTGCCCGCGTGTTCCCGCAGCCACACCCGTGTCTCAACGAAAGCGGATCGCTCTCACCTCGCCCGCGGGCACGTCCACCAGCAGCACCTCGGCCGCGTCGAACACCATCGCGTACTCGAGCAGCTGCCGTCGGGTCGGCGGATGGCAGGGATCGGGCGCGCGCTCGCCGGTCTTCACCTCCGCGACGTACCGCTTGCCGCGACGGCTCACGAGCAGATCGATGCGCACCTCGAACGGCACCTCGACCCCGTCGACGACCATCGACCAGGGCGCGCGCGCCTGCCGCTCGACGATCCGGAAGCCGTTGCGGGCCAGGATCGCCTCGGCCTCGCGCTCCCCCTCGCCCGCCACGCGGTTGCGCGCGCGGCTCGAGACGCCGCGGAGGAAGCGCGCGAGGACGAGCCCGAGGACCACGCCCGCCACGACGAGCAGGAGCACGAGGCGCTCGTCGATCATCGACCGGCAGCCTCGCGCGCGCGCGCGAGGGCGGGCAAGTCTTCTACTTCTCGATGGCGCGGATCTCGGCGCGCTCCACGACGATCGGCTGCTTCATGCCGTCGCGGAAGACCTCGAGGGTGACCTTGGAGCCGATCGGACCGCGGACGGCTGCGGTGAACTCCTGGCGGGTCATCTTGTAGACCGACACCCCGTCGACCGAGAGGATCTCGTCGCCCCTCTCGAGGCCCGCTCGGGCGCCGGCGCCGCCGGCGGGGACGTCGACCACGATCACCCGGCCGGTCGCCCCCTCGCGCTTGGCGATGACCCCGATCGACCCCGGGAGCGGCGCGGCGCCGCACGCGAGGAGGAACAGCGCGAGGAGCGCCTCACGGTACGGCAGCATCGACCTGTCCATGGGTGAAGTCTCCAGCGGCCGCTTCGATGCGGGCGCGGTCGCGGGTGGCCTTCTCGGCGCCGTCGGCCAGCTCCGCGGTGAAGATGGTCAGACCGTAGATGCCCACTTTACGTCGCTTGAGGGGGTAGCGGGTGCCGCGGGCGGTGACGATGGTGGCGCGGTCGCCGTCCTGTTCGACGCGGTCGACCCCCGACAGGTCCTTGCGCAGGCGCGTCACCCACCCCTTGGCGCGCGCGATCCGGACGAAGACGTCGGCTCCGTCGGCCGCGCTCGCGTCCGCCCCGAGCTCGGCCTCGAGCTTCGTGAGCTCGTCCCTCGGGTAGCTCGCCCGAGCCTTCTCGAGGGCCCGCCTGCGCTCCTTGTGGATGGTGTGCGCCGCCCACTGCGCCTCGTCCTCGAGGTAGGCGAAGACGTCACGCGGACGATCCTCGGAGAGCGCGATCGCGATCCGCGCGTAGGCTCCCTCGGGCGTGTCCTCGCTCGGAAACGGCTTGGTTTTCCGGCACGCCGCGGCGGCTACGACCGGCAGGAAGCCGATGAACGCGCGACGATCGGGGAGCATCGGGGGGACCGGAGGCGTGGGGCAGAAAGGACAATTCGCCCCCTCGTGCGCATTTCTTCTTGCACAAACCTCGCTGGCTCGGTAGTCCCGGTTCCGACTCGGAGACGCGAATGGGTTACCTCAGCTCGCAGTTCGCGCGGGATCTCGACCGCCTCGGTTTCAAACCGAACCGCAAGATCTCGCCGCAGCAACTCGACCAGCTCGAGGAGTCGCTTCGTGACGTCGCCGATGGCGAGTCCGAGGTCGTCCTCGACCTCAGCGCGCGGCTGTACGTCCGCCTGATGCACGAGCGTGCGCAGGGCAACCCGCGCCGCGCGCCGGACTTCGAAGAGGTCGTCCAGGGCTCCACCTGGCTCGCCGATCCAACCAACCCGAGCGAGGCCGGCGAGGCCTTCGACACCGGCGGCGACATCCCGCAGGCGGGGCTCCTCTGCCTCGGCGAGTGGAAGTCGGGCGAGCTGTGGCTCCTCGATGTGGCCATCAAGCACGGCTACGTCTACCTCGTCACCGAGCGCCGCGAGATCGTCCCCATGTTCCGCAACATCGGCGAGTTCGCGCAGTGGGCCGTCGCCAACGAGCTGTGGAAGCGCCGCGCGGCGAAGGACGGCGAGGTCGCCGAGCGCCTGGCGGCCATCCGCTTCTTCAAGACGGTCAGCTACCTCCGCGAGGCCGGGCTCGTGCCGCAGAGCTTCCGCCCCAAGCGCTGGAAGCCGAAGCACTCGATCCCCGTCGCGCTCGATCGACCCGCCGAGGTCTAGTGCTCTACGTCGACCCGTTGAGGGTCCACGATCCGGCCCGCGCGTGCGGCATGCCGACCTGTCACCTCGCGACCGACGGCGAGCTCGCCGAGCTACACGCCTTCGCGCAGCGCATCGGCGTCCCGCGGATGGCCTTCCACGCGCGGGCCAAGCACCCGCACTACGATCTCCGCGAGCACCACCGCACGCTCGCGGTCGCCGCGGGCGCGGTCGAGGTCTCCTCGAAGGACCTCGTCCGCAAGTGCTTCCGAAAAAAAGTGTAACGAGCGCTCGTTCCGGTCGACTGCCTATTCAAGAGGTCACTGATGCAATCCACCACCACGCTCATGAGCAAGCCCCGCGGCACCGCGGGCGTGGTGTGTCCGCGCGTCGTGATCAAGCGCGTTAAGCGCCTGTAGCAGGACCGTTCCCCTCCCCCTGGAGCCCCGGACGGCCTGGCCGTTTCGGGAGTGGGGCTCCAGTGATGGAAGGAACGTCGTGATGCAAGGCAGAGCTTACTTCGAGGGAATCCTCGACCGTTTGAAACGTTGGGTCGCCCCGCTGCTCGGCGGCGGTGAGCGACCCGAAGCTGCGCAAACGCGCAAAGAGGTGATCGATCTCGCGTGGCCCACCGCAGTCGCGATGTTGAGCGACACCGCGATGGGTCTCATCGACACGAAGCTGGTGGCGGGGCTCGGCTCGGCGGCGCTCGGCGGCGTCGGGATCGCCACCACGATCATGTGGCTCAACTACTCGATCGTCTTCGGGCTGATGCGCGGCGTGAAGGTTCGCACGTCGCACGCGCTCGGTGAGGGCCGCCCACAGGACGGGCTCGCGTACGCGCGGGCCGGGTTGTTCCTCGCCGTCCTCTCGGGGACGTTCATCTGGGCGCTCTCGCGCGACGCCACCTGGCTGTTCGTGCGGCTCGGGATCGATCCCGCGACCATCCCCTACGCCCGCGACTTCCTCGCGGCGCGCACCTGGGGCGCGGTGTCGATCTGCGTGATCTCGACGCTCGTGCAGTACCGCCAGGGCCTGTCGGACTCACGCAACCCGATGATCGCGGGCATCCTCGCCAACGTGATCAACGCCGGGCTCGCGTGGGCGCTGATCTACGGCCACTTCGGGCTGCCGGCGCTCGGCGTGCGCGGGGCGGGCTACGGAACCGCCATCGCCGAGACGGTCGAGGCGCTCTTCCTCGGATGGATCGTGCTCCGCGATCGCCCGGCGAAGGTGTCCCTGATCAGCCAGCGGCAGGCGCTCCGCGACGTCACGTCGCTCGGCGTGCCCACCGGCCTGCAGTTCGGGATGGAGATGCTCGCGTTCACCGCGTTCACTGCCGTGATTGGCGGGCTCGGCACGCGCGAGATCGCCGCGCACCAGATCGCGATGACCGTGATCCGCACCTCGTTCCTCCCCGGCGTCGCCGTCGCGGAGGCCGCGTCGGTGTTGGTCGGCAAGTCGCTCGGCGAACGGGACCTCGCGAAGGCCGACCGGGTGACACGCACGTCGATCGCGCTCGCCGCCGTGTTCATGACCGTCTGCGGGCTCGGCTTCGCGCTGTTCGGCGGCGTCATCGCGCGGCAGTTCACCCACGAGGCGGACGTGCTCCGAGTGGTGCGCAACCTGCTCCTGGTCGCGGCGGTGTTCCAGCTGCTCGACGGCGTCACCATCGTGCTCCGCGGCGCCCTCCGCGGCGCCAAGGACGTGCGCGTGGTGATGATCATCGGGATCAGCGTGGCCTGGGTGTGTATCCCTGGCGCTGCGTACCTCCTCGGCAAGCAGCTCGGCCTGGGCGCGCTCGGCGGTTGGCTCGGGTTCGTGCTCGAGACGACGATCGCGTCGACGCTGTTCTGGCTGCGGTGGACGCGGGGTTCGTGGCGCGCGGGCTACGCGCGTACGGAGGTCGAGGTGCCGGCGGGGGCGGTGGTTCCGGCGTAGTGAGGGGGGTGTCGTGGAGGTGAGGCGCGGGCGGGCGCGCCCCGCCGGGGGGGTTGTGGCGGCGGGTGGGGGGGGCGGGGGGCAATGCCGTCCGGG
>JALHOE010000191.1 GCA_022843175.1 Deltaproteobacteria bacterium | reverse complement strand
ACGCGCGCGCCTGTGTCTGCGCCTGCGCTTGCGCCTGCGCCTGCGCCTGCGCGTGCGCCTGCGCCTGCGCCTGCACATAGGCGCGCGCGTCAGCGAGCGCCTGACCCGTGAGGGCCCTCGCTCCGGGCTCTCCCATCGTCGCAGGGTGCGGAGCATGGACGGTTCCTTCCGCTCCCCGCGAGGATGAAGCGACCGAGCGAAGAGATAGGGGCGAAGGGAGCAGCCGCGGGCTTACGCCCCGTGGCCCAGTCGTGCCTGCGCGTGGGCGCGCGCTGACGCGCGCGCGCCTGTGTCTGCGCCTTGATGCGGACCTTGACGCTCTAACGCGCGCGGCGTCGCGTGAGGAGGAGCGCCGCGCCGAGCGCGAGGAGCGGCGCGACCGAGCGGGGGCCGCCGCGCGAGGAGGTGGAGCAGCCGCCCTCGTCGTCGGTGCCGGTCTCGGCCGCCGGCGCGCCGGTGTCCGGGTCGGACGAAGAGCCGGTGTCGGTTGTCGTGACCCGGGTGTCGGTCGCCTCGCCGGTGTCGGCGACCGCGGTGTCCGGCTCGGCGTCGGCGGGCTCCGGCGCGTCGACGACCGCGTCGACCATCGCGTCCGCGCCTGCGTCTGCGGCCGGAGGCATGTACGTGCTCCCCGGCGAGACCACCGTGACGGTGACGCGCAGCTTGGTCGGCATGAACAGCTTCGACCGCGCCTCGCCGACGTTCTCGGGCGCCGGCTTCACGTTCTTGTCGTCCTTGAGGATGAGCGCCGACTTCACGATGCCCTTCGTCCAATCGACCTTGTCGTACTGGTAGAACTTCGGGAAGGCCGTGCCCCACGAGTACACGCCGGGCTTGGTGTAGATCGGCGACTGGTCGGTGCAGGCGTAGCTCGGCGTGGCCTCGAAGCAGACCTGGAAGCGCGTGTTCTCGGCGCTCGGCTTGCTGAACACCTCGAGCCGCACCCACACAGTGCCCGCGGTGGCGTAGTCCACCGGCGCCTTCCAGTTCTTCGGCGTCTCGGCGGAGGGCGGCAGCCGCAGGTGCGAGTCGGTCGTCGTCGTCGCCGAGTGCTCGTAGGTGACCTCGGTCACCACGAACTGCGCCGCGAGCGCGCGCGAGGGAACGAGGACCAGGCCGGCGACGAGGAGGGCGTTGCGCATCGAACGATCCTACCGCGCTTCCGCGGCTTCATCGTCGCGCGGGGGTGTCACGCCGAGGAGACGCGGAAGGTCAGAAGCGACGATGGTCAGCAGGGCTCGGTCGTGTCGGCCTCCACGGAGGCCTGCACCGTCTGATCGCTCGCGGGATCGCCGCGCATCACACGAAAGAGCGCGATGCCGCCGAGCATCGCCGCGACGAACGCGAGGGTCGTCGGCACGAAGGCGACGGAGGAGACGAGCGCCGGTCCCGGGCAGAGCCCGCTGATGCCCCAGCCGACGCCGAACAGCGCGCTCCCCGCGACGAGCCGCGCGTCGACGCGCGTGAGCGAGGTGAGCTCGAACCGCGGCGCGTACCAGGGACGCCCCGAGCCGAGCGCCCGCCGCGCGAACACGGCGTGCACGGCGACTGCGCCGAACAGCACCGCGATGAGGCTCGGATCCCAGCGACCGAAGAAGTCGAGGAAGCCCACGACCTTCGCGGGCTGGGTCATGCCCGACACGCCGAGGCCGAGCGCGAAGAGCAACCCCGCGAGAAACGCGGTCAGCCGAGCCATGGTGCTCCGAGGCGTCGCGAGACGAGCACGGCGAGCGCGCCTGCGAGGATGAAGGTGATCGTCGCGACGATCGAGCGGGTGGAGCGACGACTCACGCCGCAGACGCCGTGACCGCTGGTGCAACCGTTCCCGAGCTGAGTGCCGAAGCCGACCAGCAGCCCGGCGACGACGGCGAGCGCCGCGGGCGGCGCGTATTCGACGCGGAGCGCCGAGGGCCGGAGCAGCGCGAGCGCGACGCCGCCGACAAGGAGCCCGCCGAGGAACGAGACCCGCCACTCGCGGTCGCCGGCTCGCGCGCCGAACAGACCACCGACCGCGCCGCTGATGCCGGCGACGCGGCCGTTGGCGACGAGCAGCAGCGTCGCCGCGAGCCCGATCAGGGCTCCGCCGACGAGCGGCGCGACGAGCGGGGCGGTCATGCGGAGAAGTCTAGTACGCGCTGTTCGTTAGGCAAGACGTGATTCTGCTATAGCGGAAGCGGGTAATCGGCCCAAATCCCAGCCATGCGACGGGAGACCTTCGCGATGTTGGAGATCGAGCGCGCCAGTCGGCGACCCCGGCACGGGCGCTACGGCCGCGATCGCTAGTTCAGCCGTGGGCCGAAATTCGTGGCATCTCCCACCGCTGGACTACGATCTCGCGGGTGCGGATGACCCGTCGCATGTTCGCGCTCACGGTCGCCGGAGTGGCGACCGCCGGCCGGGCGCGCGCGGACGATCCGGTCGACGGGGAGGAGGCGCACCCGGTGACGCCGCCGCCGTCGCTCGAGTTCCGCACCATGACCTGGTCGAAGGCGGGCCACTTCTACGACGGCAACACCACCGCGATCTGCGCGGTGCCCAAGGACCTCTCGCCCGGCGCGCGCCTGCCGCTCGTCGTGCTGCTCCCCGGCGGCCACCACAACATGCAGCGTCACGACAAGGGCTGCTGGGGTTGGTGGAGCGAGTACATGCTCGGCGACATCGACACCGCGCTTCGTCGCGGCACCTTGACCGACAAGGACTTCCGCGCGCTCGGGCGCCCCGAGGAGCTCGAGCAGTTCAACGAGCACCTCCACACCACGCCCTATCGCGGCGCGGTGATCGTCACGCCGTGGGTCGTTGGCCGGCAGCTCGATCCCGCGCCGCACGGCGCGATGGTCGCCGCGTTCCTCCGCGATCTCGTGGCGCGCTGCCGCGACGAGCTGCCGGTGCTGCCCTCGCGCGACGCCACCGGGCTCGGCGGCATGTCGTCGGGGGGCCTGTGGGCGCTCCACGCCGGCGCCGCGTGCTCCGATCTGTTCGGCACCGTCGTGGCCACGCAGCCGTTCACCGAGGAGCTGGTCAAGCCGCTCCGCGCCGCGGTCAACGCGCGCGCGATGCCGCAGAAACTCCGCATGGTCACGAGCCGCGACGACCACCAGCGCAAGTCGACGGTGGAGCTCTCCGAGGCGCTCGCCGCCGACAAGATCGAGCACCAGCTCGTCGAGTACCTCGGCGCCCACAGCGCCGCGTTCGCCGCCGGGCCGGGCGGGCTCGACGCGATGCTCACCTTCGACCGCTCCCTCCGCGGCGAGCTCCTCGACGGGACGCGACCGCTGCCGGCTCACGACGGCCTCGCGGCCTCGGTCACCCTCGACGACACGCCGCGGCGCACGTTCGCGAGCGCGCCGGTCTCCCGCTCCGCCACGGGCTTGTCTCCGACCTGGCCGATCGCCGCGATCGGCGCGGTCACCGCCGGTGCCGCCGTGGCGCTGCGTCGCACGAAGGAGTGACGCTCCGCGTCGTTGGCGACGAGTGGCGCCGCGCTCGATCTGCTCCTACGGTTCGCGCCCTCATCCATTCGGAGGCGTGACCCATGACGACCGTCGGCGTTCCCAAAGAGATCAAGACCCGTGAGTACCGTGTCGGCATGACCCCGGCCGGCGTGCGTCAGCTGACCGCGCGCGGTCACAAGGTGTTGGTCGAGAAGAGCGCGGGCGAGGGCTCGGGTCTGTCGGACGCGCAATACGTCGCCGCCGGTGCGACGATCGTCCCGACCGCCGCCGACGCGTGGGGCGCCGAGATGGTGGTGAAGGTGAAGGAGCCGCTCAAGCAGGAGTACGGCTTCTTCCGCAAGGACCTCACCCTCTACACGTACCTCCACCTCGCGGCCGAGCCGGAGCTCACCAAGGAGCTCGCGAAGACCGGCGTCGCCGGCGTCGCCTACGAGACCATCCAGCTCGACGACGGCTCGCTCCCGCTGCTCCGTCCGATGAGCGAGGTCGCGGGCCGCATGGCCGTGCAGATCGGCGCGCAGAACCTGGAGAAGGCGCACGGCGGCAAGGGCGTGCTCCTCGGCGGCGTGCCCGGCACCCGCCGCGGCCGCGTCGTCATCCTCGGCGGCGGCGTCGTCGGCAAGAACGCGGCGCGCATCGCGATCGGCATGGGCGCGCACGTCACCGTGCTCGACGTGCGCGGCGAGCAGATGGACTACCTCGAGGACGTGTTCGGCGCCTCGATCGAGACGCTCTACTCGAACCCGCACAACATCGAGGAGGCCGTCACCCGCGCCGACCTCGTCATCGGCGCGGTCCTCGTCACCGGCGCCAAGGCCCCGACGCTCGTCACCCGCGACATGATCTCCAAGATGGAGAAGGGCACCGTCATCGTCGACGTCGCGATCGACCAGGGCGGCTGCATCGAGACCATCAAGGCGACCTCGCACGATCACCCGACCTACGAGGTCGACGGCGTCGTCCACTACGGCGTGCCGAACATGCCCGGCGCCGTCTCGCAGACGTCGACGTTCGCGCTCACCAACACCACCATCCGCTACGCGCTCGACCTCGCCGACAAGGGCGTGAAGGCCGCGTCGAAGGCCAACAAGCACCTCGCGCTCGGCCTCAACACCTTCGGTGGCCACGTCGTCTACCAGCCGGTCGCGCAGGCGCACGGCATGGAGTTCGTCGACCCGTCGAAGCTGATCTGAGCCCGTTGGGCGAGCGAGTTGTCCTTTTGCGCAACCCGCTCGCTTACGCGCGCGGCTCCCAACCCGCTCGCTTACGCGCGCGGCTCCCAACCCGCTCGCTTGCGCGCGCGGCTCCTAGCCGCAGGTCTTCTTGATAAAGGCCCACGCGTCGCCGTACTCCGGCTCGAGTGGGCCTGCTTCTTTGAGCATCGCGCGCGCCGGCACGCAGTTGCCAACAACCGCGGCGAGCATCGCGCTCGCGAGCGCGGCCTCGGGACCGGCGAAGGGCCCGTAGCCCGGTCCGCGCAGCGCGGTCGCCTGCTTCACGTTCTTCTGCCAGGTGATGAGCGCGACGATCACGTCGAGCCGCACGCGCGCGTCGGCGAAGTCGGCCTTCGAGAACTTCGGGCCGTGCGTCGCGAGGACGAACGGCCGCGGGCTCCGCACCAGATCGGTCGCGTGCGAGAGCCGCGCGGCCTCGGTGGGTAGACACGCACCGGCGAGGCCCGCGCCGCAGTCCTGCACGACGACCGCGGCGATCTCCTCCCAACCGTGCTTGCTGTCGACGGTCATGAGGCGCGCCTGCTCGAGGATGAGCGCGACGGGAAAGGCCAGCTTGCGCGGGAAGTCCGCCTCGACGCTGGCCCTCATCGCGTCGACGTAGGCCTTCGCGCGCGGGAACGACGGCTTGCCCGACGCGGCGAGGCTGCGAAACCAGAGCGCCTCCTGGACTGCGGGATCGCCCGCGACGCCGGCGGGCGGGAAGTAGTCGGCGACCAGCGCCGCCCACGCCGCGGCCGCGATGTCGTCGGGACGCTTCTTGACGATCGCGAGCGTGCGCAGCCGCTGCGCGGGGGGATCGACGATGCCCTTGGCGTCGGCGACGTCGGCCGGATCGCGCGGCGCGATGAGCGACGAGCGCGCGGCGGTGCCCGCGCACTTGCTCCGCGCCCACTCCACGTCGTCGTCGAGCCGGAGCGCCGCCGCGGGCATCGCCGAGTACGCGCGCGCGTGCCCGAGGCGCGCGCCGCAGTCCTTGAGCGCGACCGCGAGGAGCGCGCGCTCTGGCGGATAGCCCGGCGCGCCGACGCGCGCGAGCAGCGCCGTGGGCTCCTTGCCGCTGCGCGCGCTCGCGATGCCGCGTTCGATCTCGAACAAGCTCTCCGCGCCCGCGAACAACCCGCGCTTGTTCGCCTTGAGCGCGAGCGCCCCGGTGTCCTCGCCGCCGTTGCGCGCCGCAGCCAGCACCTCGAGGTACTTGGGGCCGACCCACGCGGCGCCGTAGCTCTTCTTCGCCTCGACCGCCTCGTCGAGCAGCGCGTCGAGCTGCGCGAGGACGGGAGTCTTGCTCCGCGCACGCGCGATGAGCGCCGAGAGCTTGGCGTCGAGCGCGTCCACCGCGGCGCCCTTCGCCGCGCGGTTCTTCGCCAGCTCCTCGTACGCGGAGGCGGCGGCCACTTGATCGCCGAGCGCGCCGAACGCCGCGGCGGCGTCGTAGAAGTCCTTCAGCTCCACGAAGGCATTCGCGGCGTCGCGGAGGGCAGCGGTGTCCTCGGCGCGGAGCGCGATGTCGCGGAGGAGGCGCGCCGCGTCGACGTCCTTGCTCGCTCCGAAGACGAACTTCGCGTCGGCGATCAGCTCCACGGCCGCGACGCACCGGCTCTCGGCGCGCGCGCGCCGCGCCGGCACCGAGCTCGGATCGAGCAGCGCCGCCTCGTTGAGCAGGCGACATCGCTCGTGCGGATCCTTCTCGCTCGCGGCTGCCGCGAGGGCCTTCTTGCTGTCCTCGACGGGGCCGGCCGGCGGCGCGTAGGTGTAGGAAGCGGCGGGGGCGGCGGGCTCGGGCGGGGGCGGCGGCGGCGCGACGACCTTCGGCGGCTCGCTCGCGCACGAAGCGAGGCAAAACCCGAGGGCGACGAGCGCGCGCTTGCCGCCCACGCGCGATCGCTCGACAACGGCGGCATGCCGTTTCGCGACGTCCTCGGTCAGCCGCATGCGATCGAGACGCTGCGGCGAGGGCTCTCGCGCGGCAAGCTCCATCACGCGCTGCTCTTCGCCGGCCCGCCGGGCGTAGGCAAGGAGCTCGCGGCGTTCGCGGTCGCGCAAGCGATCGTGTGCACGGTGGCTCCCGGCGAGGGCTGTGGTGAGTGTGCGGCGTGTCATCGCGCGCTTCCCGCCGATGGTATCCCGCTTCACCCCGACGTGGTGCTCGTCGCGCGCGGCCTTTACGGGCGGGACGTCCTCGGTCGCTCCACCGAGGAGAAGACCGACATCTCCGTCGATCAGATCCGCCGCGTGGTCCTCGACAAGATCAACCTCACCCCGCACGAGGCGCCGCAGCGCATCGTCATCGTTCGCGCCGCCGACGAGCTGAGCGCCGGCGCGGCCAACGCCCTCCTCAAGACGCTCGAGGAGCCGCCGGCCCACACCCGCTTCATCCTGCTCAGCGCGCGCCCGGGCGAGCTGCTCCCCACGATTCGTTCGCGCACGCAGCTCATCCGGTTCGCCGCGCTGACCGACGAGCTCGTCGAGAAGATCCTGGTCGGCCGGGGGGTCGAGCCCGAAAAGGCGAAGCGCATTGCACCGCTCGCCGCGGGGAGCGCATCCATCGGGATGACCTTGGCCGATCCGCAATCCGCCGACGCTCGCCTCCACGCCGTCGAGGCCCTTCGCGCCGCCGCCACCGGCCCGCTGCCGCAGGCCCTCGAGGCCACCTCGGCCTACGCCAACACCGGCGAGGCGCGCGCGGAATTGCGCGAGCACCTCGCGGCGTTCGTCGCCGAGGAGGCCGGAGAGGTGCGCAGCCTGGTTCTCGCTCAAGCCGAAGCCGGGGGGGGCAACGACCGCGACATCGATCGGGCGCTGGCCCGGCGGGACATCGCCGTCGCGCTCGTTGAATCACTGGAGAAAAATGCCAACGTCCCCCTGGCATTAGAGGCGTCTTGGCTCCACCTACGTCGGCGATGACCCCCGCAGCGGCCCGCGTCGAAGAGGCCGCGCCGGTGAGTGTTCGCGGCCGTCCGCTCGCCGCGATGGGCTGGATGCTCTTCGCGTGCTTCCTCTTCGTCATCATGTCCGTCGCGGCCAAGCGCGCGATGACCGAGCTCTCGTTCCTCGAGGTCGCGAGCGGGCGCGCCGGCTTCGGCGCGATCGTGATCTTCGCCTGGGCGCGCATGCGCGGCGTCTCGCTCGTGGTGCACGACCGGCGGGCGCAGTGGTCGCGCACCGCCGCCGGCGTCACCTCGATGTTCTTCGGCTTCTATGCGCTCTCGCGCTTGCCCCTGGGAGACGCGGTCACCCTCGCCAACCTCACCCCGCTCATCCTCGCGGTCTCGTCGCGGCGGGTGCTCGGCGAGCGCGCGGGCAACGGGCTGTTCCTCGCCGTCGTCCTCGGGCTCGGGGGCGTGGCGATGCTCGCCGGCGCGAGCTTCTCGCACGGGTTCGGCTTCCTCGCCTTCGGGGCCGCCGTCGCCGGCGCGGTCTGCTCCGCGGTGGCGATGATCTTCCTCCGCCGCCTCGGGCCGCGCGAGAGCTCCGAGGGCGTGAGCCTCCACTTCGCGGTGTGGGCGTCGCTGATCACGTTCGTCATCGGCCTGCCTTGGCTGCGCGTGCCGTCGCCGGGGGCGCTGCTCTCGCTCGTCATCGCCGGCATGAGCGGCGGGTTCGCCCAGGTGTTCATGACCAAGGCCTACGGCCTCGACAAGGCCGCGCGCGTGAGCGCCGTCAGCTACTCGGGCGTGGTCATGTCGCAGATCTTCGGCGTGCTCATCCTCCACGAGTCGCCGTCGGTGCGGCAGCTCGCGGGCGCGGGCCTCGTCGTGGCCTCGGGCTTGTTCCTCGTGGGCGGCGCGCTCAGAGAGCGCTCTTCTTGAAGCGCTCGGCGTAGCTCACGTACATCTTGGCGGCCTTCGTCGACCAGAAGCGGTCCTGCTCGGTGATCGGGCCGCGCACCTTGCCGGGGCTGCCCATCACCACCACGCCGTCGGGGATCACGGTGCCGGGCGTGATCAGCGTGCCGGCGGCGATGAGCACGTCGCTCCCCACCACCGCGCCGTCGAGCACGATCGAGCCCATGCCCACGAGCACGCGATCGCCGATGGTGCACGCGTGGACGATCGCGCCGTGACCGACCGTGACACCGGACCCGATGCGGCAGCCGACGCCCTCGGCGACCGGGTTCTCGTAGGTGACGTGGACGACCGCGTTGTCCTGGATGTTGGTGTCCGCGCCGATCTCGATCGCCAGCGTGTCGGCGCGGACGACGGCGCCGAACCACACGCTCGAGCGGTCGCCGATCGTGGCGCGGCCAATCACGGCCGCGGTCGGTGCGAGCCACACGTCGCGCCCGAGCTGCGGATGAGCGCCCTCGAACGGATAGAGGTTGGTCATTACTTGCTGGATGCAGGCTTCGCGCTGGCGGATGCCTTGGGCGCGGCGGGGGGCTTGGCGCTCGGCGCCGGAGCGGGCTTCGCGCTGCCCGCCGGGGCCGAGGCCGACGGCTTGGCCGAGGCCGACGGCTTGGGCGGCGGCGCGACGGGCTTGGGCGCATAGCCCGAGCCGGCCGTGGGCGGGGCGAGGACCAGCGGCGTGTTCTGGTCGGTCTCGAGCCAGAGAGCTCGGCCGTTGTCGCCGATGGTGACGCGCATGCCGGCGAGGAAGCCCATGCCGACCTTACCGAGCACGTCGACGCCCTCGAACTTGGAGATCGAGTCGTCGAGACCGGTGACGCCGCTCGCCATCGCGTCGGCCGGGCCGAGGTCGAGACCACCGATGGTGATCTTCTTCAGGCGCGACATCGTCTTGCCGTTGTTGGGCGTGAGCGCGGCGGTGTTGACGCCGATCTTCTTCCAGATCGCCTCGGGGAACGCGAGCGGGTACTCGGTGCCGGTGTCGACGTGGAGCGCGCCGGAGAGGTCGAACGCGTCGGAGATGGTGGCGCGGATCAGCATGCCGCCGCCCTTGTGATAGGCGGCCGGGACGCGGGTGAAGATCGGCGGGAGGGCCGGATCGTCGCGGCGGAGCACCAGCTGATCGGCGAGCCGATCGAACGTGATGTGCATGCGGCGAAGGAAGTTCATCCCGATGACGGCGCCGATCGGGATCTGCTGGTTCTTGGTGAACGGCGACAGATCGTTGACGAACGCCGGCACGTCGCGGAACTCCATGGAGCGCGCGCCGTCGAAGCTCGTGAACTTGAAGGAGACCCAACCGGGCGCCGAGCGCGCCTTCTGGTCGAGGATCACCTCGGGGACGCCGGTGTCGAGGATCGCGATCGAGGCCTGGCCGTCGATCTCGCAGGGGATCATCATGATCGACCCGAGGTCGCGGGGCATGCGCATCTCGACGAGGCGCGCGGAGCTCTCTTTCAGGGTGAACGGCTTGCGGCCGGTGCCCTGCGTGCCGGCGAGCTCGCGGATCGGCTTGGCCCACGGGTCCTTGAACGCCGGGTCCTCGAGCGCGTGGACGATGTTCTCCGACGCGTGGGGCATGTCGTCGCTGTACCAATAGGCGCGGGCGCGGAGCGAGGCGGCCTCGGAGCCCTCGACGCCCTCGAGCACCTTCGCGGCCGTCTTGAAGTCGAGCCGGGCGAGGTGGATGCGGGCGGCGAGCAGCGCGATCTCGAAGTCCCCCGGCGCGCCGGCGCTGGCCTTGTCGATGCTGTCCTTGGCCTCGTTGAGGTCGAGCGCCGACAGCTCCTCGGCCGCGCGCTTCATCCACTGCGTGGCCTTCTCGCCGCGCGGGCCCTTTTTGCCGCCGACGGCCGTCTCCGGATCGGGACAGCCGATGACGTGCGGCACCGCGAGCGTTGCGGCGACGATCAGCACGGTCTTGGCGAAGCGACGGAGCACGATGACGAAACCTCTCTAGCTGTCTCGGGGAGCGGGATCGATCCGGAGGATGCGATCCAGGCGGAGCTGCCTCCGGCCACGGCTCGGCAGCAAGTAGCCGATCGCGTGCGGCGGGACCAGCGCGGTCAGCACCATTTGGATGGGCTCCGCGGCCCGGTGGGACGGTCGATACATGACGGTCACGGGCTGTCCGGCGGCGACGGCGGCCTCGGCCGCGGCCACGACCTCGGGCCGCGGGACGCGCTCGCCGACCCGGACCTCCCAGAGATCGCGCGGCGTCGTGGGGGAGAGCTCCGCGACGAGACGCTCGAACACCGCGCGGGTGGTCGCCACGTCGCCCCCGGCGCGGTGGGCGCGCGTCACCGGGATCGCGAGCGCGTCGGCGACCGCCGACAGCCCGTACGAATGGAGGTGCAGCGCGCGGCGCGCGAGGATGACCGTGTCGATCGCGTGCTCGGGCGCCTCTGCGGCCCGGCCGATCCGCTCGAGCTCGTCGCGGAGGAACGCGAGGTCCCACCACACGCCGTGCGCCACGAGGACGGCGCCGCGCATGAGCTCGAGCACCCGCTCGGCCACGTCCGCGAACGTCGGCGCGCGGTGCAGCTCCTCGTCGGTGATGCCGTGCACGTGCTCGGCGCCCCGGCGGTCGCCCGGATTGATCACCGTCTCGATGCGGTCGTCGCCGCGCTCGATGCAGAGCTCGACGACGCGGTCCTCGCCGACGCGCAGGCCCGTCATCTCGAGGTCGAGGAAGGCGAGCGCAGCCTCGGCCAGGGGGGCGTCCCACGGCGGTCCGGCCGGGGGCGGCGACTGCCCCGGCGACTGCTGCCGGTAGTCGCTCACTCCTTTTCGAGCTTGGCGAGGAAGTTCTTGGCCTGCGCGCTGCGCGGATGATCGGGGAACTTCTTGAGCACGTACTCGAACGTGGTGCGAGCCTCGCTCTTGCGCTTGAGCATGAGGAAGATCTCGCCCTGGAGCACGAGCGCCTCGACGTCGCGCTTGCTGCCGCGATACTTGGTGACCGCGAAAGTGGTGCGCGCGAGGGCGGCCTCGAGCTTGTCCTTACGGATGTAGAAGCGCGCGACGTAGAGCTCGTGCGCGACGAGCCGCGCCAGACAGTCGGAGTGCAGCTCCTTCATCTGGTCGTACTGGGGGCCGCCGGGGAAGTCCTCGAGGTAGCGGCCGATCTCGCGCGCCGACTCGACGACCGCGGACTGATCGCGCTCCTCTTGCGCGGGCAGGAGCAGCGCGTCGCTCACCTGGTTGTAGTAGCTGCGCGCGATGCGCATGCGGGCCCACGCCGCGTCGGGGTGCTTCGGGTTCTCGCGCTCGAAGGCCTTGTACTGCGCGATCGACTCGGTCCACTTCTCTTGCTCGAACTCGATGTCGGCGAGCCGGAGCTGCGCGAGCGGCGCGTAGACGCTGAAGCTGAACCGGCGGCGGACCTCGCGGAGCTGCGTGGCCGCCTCCTGCCAGTCCTTGTCCTTGAAGGCGACCATCGCGTCCTCGTAGGCGCGACGCGCGTTCTCGGAGTATTGGAGGACGCCGGTGTTGTACTTCTTCTCGGGCGGCCCGCAGGCGAACAGCGGCACGCTGAGGAGCGCGACGGCGATGGCGACCGGTCCGAGACGCATGGCGGGCGACTCGTAGCACGGGGACGCGACAGCCGTCATCGGCCTGTGACGAGCCGATCTACCGCGTATTCGCGTTAGATCGGTGTTTTGGGTCGTCGGCGCGGCGGTACAGCCATTGCAGAATCTTCCACCATCAGTGAAACGGCGCCCGCGGCTCGGAGGTCCGGCCGGGGTCGCCATCGAGCCGTCGCGCAAGCCCGCGCCGACGGATGGGGAAGCTCATGCTCATTCGTCCGCTCCTCGTCGCCCTGCCCCTGACGTTCTGTGCCTGCTTCGCCGAGACGGAGGGGGTCGACCGCGAACGCGAGTCGATGAGTAAGAAGGACGAGGACCGCGACAAGGACGGGTTCACCGTCGCCGAGGGCGACTGCAACGACGACGACGAGCGCGCCCACCCCGGCCAGAAGCTGTCGTTCGCGAAGCCGCACAAGCTCGCGAGCGGGGAGCTCTCGTTCGACTTCGACTGCGACGGGACGACCACGCGCGACGACGAGATCGCGGTCTGCCTCGGCGCCGCGTCTCCCGAGGGCGAGTCCTGCTCGTGCGCGCCGGGCTGGAGCGGCGAGGCGCCCGACTGCGGGAAGTCGGGCACCTACTCGACGGCCACCGCGTGCGGCTTCACGCCGACGGAAGCGCGCACGCAGGCGTGTCGATAACGACTAGCTGCCGAGCTTGCGCTCGATCGCGTCGATGTGGCCGCGCAGATCGGCGTCGGTCGCGCGGAGGGCTTCGACCTTCTTGACCGCGTGCATGACGCTCGTGTGGTCTCGATGCCCGAAGTGGCGCCCGAGCTCCGGGTAGCTGCACTTGAGCCGCTGCCGGCAGAGGTAGATCGCGACGTGGCGCGCTTGCGCGACCGAGCGATGGCGGTCCTTGCCGAGGAGGTCGCTCGAGCGAAGGTTGAAGTGGTGGCAGACCGCTCGGACCACGTCCTCGACGCTGACCGGCTGCTGACGTGACGGCAGGGTGGAGGCGAGCACGCTGCGCGCGAACTCGACGTCGATGCGCCGACCGAGGATCGACGCCTGCGCCGCGAGGCGGATGAGGGCGCCCTCGAGCTCGCGGACGTTGGAGCGGATCGCCTGCGCGAGGAGCACCGCGACGTCGTCGTCGATCTCGAGCTGCTCGAGCTGCGCCTTCTTGCGCACGATCGCGACGCGGGTCTCGAGCTGGGGAACCTGCACGTCTGCGACGAGGCCCCACGTGAAGCGGGACACCAGACGCTCGGTCGTGCGCTCGAGCTCGTGCGGGTAGCGATCGCTCGTGAGGACGATCTGCTTGTCGGCCGAGTGGAGGGCGTTGAACGTGTGGAAGAACTCTTCCTGCGTCTGCTCGCGACCGGCGAGGTTGTGGACGTCGTCCATCAGCAGGAGATCGCACTGCGTGCGGTAGCGCGTGCGGAACGCGTCCATCTCCTTGGCGGCGATCGCCGCGATGAACTCGTTGGTGAACGCCTCGGCCGACACCACGACGATGCGGGCCGACGGACGCGCCGCGTGCACGTGGTGGCCGATCGCGTGGAGGAGGTGCGTCTTGCCGAGGCCGGTGCCGCCGCAGATGAACAGCGGGTTGTAGCGACGAACGCTGCCCGCGCCGGCCGCGGCGAGCGCGGCTGCGTGCGCGAGCTCGTTGGACGCGCCGACGACGAAGTTCGCGAAGAGGTATTTGGGATTGAGCCCGCCCGGCATGGTGAACGCCTGCATCGGCGGCTCGGGCGCGCTCACCCGCTCGACGACCACCGGGGCGGGGGGCGGCGGGACCGACTGCCGGTCGGCCGGCTTCTCCGACACCGGAGACGGCAGCTCCGCGTCGATCGCCCACGCGACGTCGACCGCAAACCCAGTGCGCTCACGGATCTTCTCCTTGAGCACGGGGATGTAGTGCGTCGTCACGAAGTCGCGGACGAACGCATTCTGCGCGCGCAGCTGGAGCACGCCATCGGTGAGCCCGTCGAACTGGACCGATGAGAACCAACGATCGAACGTCGTTGGCATCTTCGAACGAAGCTCGGCGATCGCACCGTTCCAAACGTCCTGCATCCCACACCTGTGAAGACAGAAAAAAAGACAGCGGCGCCCGTGTCCCCGGGATTTCCACAGCCCGGGGACAAATGGTGAGCGATACGCTCTCTTGGATTTGCGACGACTACTCGACCGGGGTCTTGCCGACTCGACGTCGAGACCCTTCCCGAAGACTCACTGCTGCCGCTCTGCCCGACCCCCGCTCTTCCCGAGACTGACCTCACGACAGAAGTGACGACCGTGTGTAGTGAGCCATCCGCGGCGCGAACGACATCGTTCAACCACGTGACGGTCAGGTAGCACCCGTTCGGAGCGGGCGTCCAGACCCTACGCACCACGTGAGGTCGCTGCGAAGGATTCCGCGCATTTGCGCTGCGTCGGCGAACACGAGCGTGCGCGATCGCATATCGACCGAATGGAATTGGTAGGCACCTGTGGACGCGCTCGGCGTCGAGGGTTCTCCACATGTGAACGAACGCGTCGCTCGCGGGCGACGATCGCAAGAGCAAAAATCCACAGTCGTCCCGAACGGACGCTCGCGCGCGCTAATACTTGGCCCGCAGAGCCTGCGTTCGGTACGCGCCGAACCATGCCCAAGTGGCTTCTCTGCGCGCTGCCGATCGTTGCGATCGCCGCGCTCTCTCTTCCGGTGCACGCGGAGGAAAACCCGTATCGCGCGCCCGAGTACGGCTATCAGTACGGCGAGATCGAGGGCCCGCGCACCCTCGCGTTGGGAGGCGCCGCGCGCGCCTACGGGTTGTCGACGTCGTCGATCCCGATCAACCCGGCGAACATCGCCGCGCAGCGCATCTATCACTTCGAGGCGCTGTTCGGGATCGACACCCGCGCGCACCGACTCCAGTACGGCGGCGCGATCGTCGACTCGGTCACCTCGCGGCTCGCCATGGGCGTGCTCGCCAGCAAGACGGATCTCGGCAACGACGGCGATCCCTACCGGCGCGGTTCGCTCGATGTGCGCGTCGCCGCGGCGTACCCCTTCGGCGACAAGCTCTCGTTCGGCGTGCTCGGTCACTACATCCGCGCGACCCAGGACGGGCGCGGGCCGCTCGGCGAGAGCCCGGTGTCGCGCGGGGACGCCGACGACCCCAACTTCAAAGCCTTCACCTTCGACGCGGGGTTCGCTCTGGCCCTCAGCGAGGCCATCCGGCTCGCTGCCGTCGGGTACAACCTGACCGGCACCGGCAGCGCCCTCGCCCCCCTGATGGTCGGTGGCGGCCTCGGCTTCCGCGCCGGCGATTTCACGGCGGAGGGCAACGTCGTCGGGGTCGATCGAGCGACCTGGGGCGCCTGGAAAACCCGCGTCATGGTGGGCGCCGAGTACCTTGCCGGCGATCACTACCCCCTCCGGGTCGGCTACACCTTTGACCAGGGGAGCCGCCGGCACGCCATCTCCGGTGGCACCGGATACGTCGATAAGAGCTTCGCCATCGACGCAGCGGTCCGGGCCGAGGTGTCGGCCCCGAACGACGCCTTTGGACGGGCTCTCGTTTTCAGCGTCGGCCTGAGATACTTTTACGAGACCGCGGCTCCAGACGCGTCGGCCACTCAGTTCTGAGCGGTCGTTCATCAGGGGCCGAGAGATCACGTCTTCAATGCCCGGCGACTCCCAGCCGCTGCTACCTGCCCCACGCGATGGGGATCCCGAGGACGTCTCCTGGGCGCTCCAGACGGCGGATGCTCTGTGGAAACGCGGCGAGTACGCCGACGCGGTGTCGTGGATCCGCAAGGCGGCCAACGCGGCGAGCGAGGCCGACGCCGACCTTCGTGTGATCGAGCTCGCGAAGGCCGCCGCCGAGCTGTCGGCGATCATCGAAGCGTTCGCGCCGCCGGTCGCCGCGCCGGAGCCCGAGCCGCGCATTCCGAGCGGGGTCGGGATCGACATCGAGGTCGACGTTCCGGTCGAGGCGTCGCCTTCGCCGGCGATCGCAGCACCTCCGCCCGAGCCGCCGCGCAAGCCGCCGGGCCCGCCGCCGCGCAAGCCGTCGCCGCGACTGCCCACGCCGAATCCGGTGCCGAGCCCGCTCCGCGAGCTTCCGTTCGCCGAGGTCGCGTCCGCCGCCACGATGGACGAGCCGATCCCCGCGCCGCCGCACGCCGATCCGGTCCCGCCCTCGCACGATCCCGATTCGTCGCGCGCGTTCCCGTCCGTGCCGCCCGAGCCGCCCGATTACGCGCCGACGCCGCTCGCGATGCCGATCGCGAAGAGCATCCCGCCCGATCGCGAGCCGCCGCCGCCGCGGGTCGCGGTCGCGCCCGCGCTCGAGAGGAGCAAGCGCACCAGCACGATGCCGCTCGGCACGCCCGACCCGGCGTACGTCCCCGTTCGGCGGCCACAGCCACCGCCGAAGTTCGATCAGGAGGCGACGGTCGTCGACAACGTCGCTCCTGCGATCGAGGTGCCGCCGAGGCCGGGGCGTCCGGCTTCGTCCCCACCCGGCCCGCCGCGCCCGCCGCGCCCCTCGCTCTCGTCGAACGAGGACGTGGTCACCTCCGCGCGCTCGGTGCCGCCGCCGCGCCCCCCGTCGCCGGGCTCGCGCCTCGGCACGCCG
>JALHOE010000190.1 GCA_022843175.1 Deltaproteobacteria bacterium | reverse complement strand
CCGAACAACGGCGATGCCAGCTGATCGCCCGCCGCGCGCGCCTCGCCCTCGGCGCACCCGAGGGCGAGGAGCCGCGCGACCACGCGCCGCCGACTTCGATCGCCGACGCTGGTGCCCCGAGGGCGCGCACTGCGCGCGTTACCGGCGGCCACTTCACGACGGGGGCGGCGAGTAGCGGGACACCGAGAGACGGCTGAGCTGTCGCCGATATTCATTTCTGCCAAGATTTTGCGTGTTTGGGGGAGCATGGTTAACGCTTCCGATGTGGTCCCGTACCGCTCGGAGTCGTAGCCGTGAACCCTCCAAGACCTCTCCCTCGGTCCCTCTTCCCCCTCCTCGCGCTGCTCCTCGTGAGCGGATGCTCGCCGCGTCAGAGCGGGCCCATGGCCGTCGGTTCCGACGACGCCGGGCCCCCACCGCAGCCCGCGCCCCCGCCGCAGCCCGCGCCGTTCGCGATGTCCGAGCCCTCGAGCCCGGTCGAGGACCACGCCCCGCCGGCCTGCCCGTCGGACATGGTGCTCGTCGCCGGCAACTACTGTCCCGAGGTTCGTCACACATGCCTCGACTGGATGGACCCGCCCGGCACCTACGAGCTGTTTCGCTGCGCCAAGTACGGCGCGCCGGTCTGCGCGTCGCCGGAGAAAGCGGCGCTGCGCTTCTGCATCGACCGCGATGAGTACACGCCCCCCGGCGAGACGCTGCCCGCCGCGCACCACTCGTGGACGTCTGCGAAGCAGACGTGCGAGTCGCTCGGCAAGCGCCTGTGCCTCGAGTCCGAGTGGCAGTTTGCGTGCGAGGGCGAGGAGATGCGGCCGTACCCGTACGGCTTCGTCCGCGACGCCACGCTCTGCAACATCGACCGCAGCAACCTCGGCAAGCCCAACCAGGGCCTCCGCGATCTGCGCGAGCCCGCGGGCAGTCACCCGCAGTGCGTGAGCCCGTTCGGCGTGCGCGACATGAGCGGCAACGTCGAGGAGTGGGCGACGCTCGACAAGCCGGGCGTCTCGCACGACGGCCTGCCCGATCGCTCGACGATGAAGGGCGCTTGGTGGTTGCCCGGTCGCAACCACTGTCGCGCTGCGACCACCGGGCACGGCGAGAAATACGAGGGCGGTCAGGTCGGCATTCGCTGCTGTAGCGACGCCGGTTGAGTCGATAATTTTCCGTCCGGTCACGGCAGAGGCCGTGTGGGATAGGCGTTTTCGCTTCCCTCGGTCCCGGGGGCTGGTTACGACGATCCACGCGTGCCGACGTCCCGCCCGTTCGTCCTTACGGTCGCGCTCCTCGCGAGCTCGCTCGCGACGTGCACGTCGCAGGGCGACATCGACACCAACGCGCTCCCGCGTTCCAGCATCGCGGTGATCGCCGAGGGCATCTCGGAGCAACTCGAGGGCGTCGATCTCGACGACGCGTGCCCCGCCGGGATGATGCGCGTGTCGGGCAGCTACTGCCCGGACGTCGAGCACAAGTGCCTGCGGTGGCTCGACCCGCCCGGCAAATACCACGCGTTCCGCTGCGCCGAGTACGCCAAGGACCCGGTGTGCCGCGCGCCCCGCAAGACGCTCCACTTCTGCATCGACCGCGACGAGCAACGCCTCCCCGACACCGCGTACGATCCGAGGCCCTCCAACAACGTCAGCTACGCCGAGGCCAAGTCGGCGTGCTCGGCGCGCGGCGCGCGGCTGTGCGGCCAATCGGAGTGGCAGTTCGCGTGCGAGGGTGAGGAGATGCGGCCGTACCCCTACGGCTTCACCCGGGACTCCAGCGCCTGCAACATCGATCACGTCGAGCTCGGCAAGCCGGGGCAGGGGCTGCACGATCTACGCACTGCGTCCAACGCGTCATGCGTCAGCCCGTTCGGGGTGCGCGATCTCGCCGGCAACCTCGAGGAGTGGGTCACCCGCGACGCGGGCAGCGGCGGAAAGGCCACTCTTTTGAAGGGTTCGTGGTGGATGCCCGGTCGCAGCACCTGCCGCGCGACCAACGCCGGCCACGACGCGGTGTATCACGGCAAAGAGACCGGCTACCGCTGTTGCCGATAGCCGTGCGCATTCCTTGTCCCGTCATCGAGCTCAGCTGATATCACCGGCTGCGTGAAGCTACGCGCGGGGATCCTCGGGCTCGTTGTCGCTCTCGTTCCTTCGGCCGCCTCCGCGTGGCCCCAGCAACGGGACTACTTCCTCGACGCGCCACGCGCGGGCACCTTCGTCCACGCCGACGTGTTCACCGCGGGCGTGCAGGCGAGCCTCGAGAAGCGCATCGCCTTCGAGGACGAGCAGACCGGCATGTTCCACCTGCGCGCGAACGCGATGGCCTCGCTCGGCTTCGCGGACTTCGGCGCGCACACCGACTTCCGCTTCCTCGGCATGTTCACCCTCGGGGGCAGCGTCGGGTACCGACGCGTGTGGAACAACTACTCGTGGGATCCGAAGACGCCGAACAACCGCACCGCCCGCCACGACAAGCTCGACGATGCGGCGAACGTGCGCGGCCCCAAGGTGGCCAGCTGGCCGTGGTTCGAGGCGCGCGCGCGCATGGTCATCCCCCTCGAGCCCCTTTGGTTCGTGAGTAACTTCGCGGTGCGTTGGGAGAGCCCCGGCAGCGACGGCGGGCAGGACTCGAGCGGCATGCCCAACAACGCGTTCGACTGGTTCCACACCAACGTCCACGACGCGGGTCGTCTGATGCGCCTCGACGCGACGCTCTTCTACCGGCACAAGAGCTTCGGCGGCATCGGCCCGACGATCCGCTACATGAGCCTGCCGCGCGCCGGCGCCTACGAGAGCGAGCTCGTCTACGGCTTCACCTTCGGCACGCGGCCGGGGTTCTTCAAGAAGGACGACCTGCTGCTCCTGCAGACGCTGTTCGACTTCAAGGACAAGGACAAGTCGTTCGGCTGGCACGTCGGCCCTCTCTACAAGATCCCGGCGTACATCATGCTGATCTACCGCCGCTCGTTCGAGCTCTAGTCAAGCCGCATGTGATAGGCGCGCGCGTAAGCGAGCGCCTGCCAGTTCCGGGCGAAGGCGCTCGCTGACGCGCGCGCCTATTGTGAGGCGCGCCTGTGAAGGAGAGGCGTTACCAGGCGCAGGGGAACAGCGCGTCGAGGGCGCCGAGGAGCGCCTTCTCGTCGACCGACGCCGCGTCCCGCGCGAGCTCGGCGCGCAGCACGGCCGCTTTGGTCGCGTCGCGCGCGGTGGCCTCGCGATCGAGGACTCCGCCGAGGAGCTGCGTGCCGAGCCAGCTCTGCCCGCACATGCGCCGACCGACGCGCTGACGGACGATGACCGCGAGCCCCTTGTGCATCGCCCGGTCGAGCTGGTCGACCGCGCGGTCGCGGAGCGCGAGGTTCATCGCCGCGCCGGTGGGGTTGTCGAGATCGCGCCAGCAGCGCACCGCGAGGATGCCGTCCCAGATCGCGTCGTGCGTCTGCTTGCTGCGGGCGCGCACGTAGCGCGCGAAGCCCTTGCCGTCGCTCCGCGGATCGCCGCCCGTGTAGTACGCGTAGCTCGAGTCGCAGTCGGCCACGGCGTTGGTGCAGGTGCGCGCCTCTTTGAACGGCGAGAGGTAGAGGAACCACAGGAGCGCGGCCTCGATCCGATCGGCGTTGGCGCGCGGCGCGTTGCCCTTGCCGCCCTCGGTGAACGCGCCGGTGATGATGGGGAGGATCTTCGCGGGCCCGGCGCAGCGATCGCGGTACAACGCGAGCTCATCGGGGGGCATCGCGTTGCAGGCGCGGGGCCCCGGCGGGTAGTGCTCGTCCTCGCGGCGCTCGACGCGCGAGCCGAGGCCCTGGTCGGCGGAGAAGATGATGCGCGCGGTGAGGAAGTCGTCTTGGGTGGGCTGCTTGTCGGTGCCGAAGCCGAGCACCTTCGCGATCTCGTCGAACGCGGCGATGCGGGTGATGGAGCCGATGCTGTCGGAGAAGCGGTGGTAGACGTTGTCGTCGGAGATGCACGCCATCGTCCAGCCGTCGTCCGCCGCGCCGGGGCGGTAGTCGTCCGGACGCGGCTTGCAGCCGGGGTTGTCGGGGAGGGGCGCGATCCGCTCGGCGCCGCTGCAGAAGGCCCGGTCGGCGTCGTCGGTCGCATCTGCTTCGACGATCGCGGTGCCGCTGTCGCGGCGAAGGAGCTCCGGATCCTCGGACTCACAGCCGATCAACAACGCGATCGCGAGTGCTCCGGCGCGCATGCCTCAACTGTACGCGATTAGAGACCCGCTTCCACCGCCAACAGCACGCTGCGTCCCGGGCCGTTGATGCTTGACCCATGATATCGATACGCGGCGTCGCCGACGTTCTCGAGGATCGCTGTCACAAGGAAGTTACGATCGACGCCCCCCCCGGCGGGGAGATCGACGACCGCGAAGCCGGGCGTGCCGCCCATCGGGATCCTCGCGTCGCTGCGATCGCTCGGCGCGAGCCGCGTCTGCGCCGCGGCCCACCGGAGGCCAGCGCCGACGAACGTCGCGCGCGTCGGCGCCCAGCGCGCCTCGAACGTGCCGTTGAGCGGGGACACGCGCGAGAGCGGGACCTCCGCCGCGTACGCCGCGGGCGCGGGGGGCTTCTCCTGCGGGTTCGGGCCACGGCCGTAGGCGTAGGCGAGCGTCGCGCGGAGGGTGACGTCGCGGGGCAGCCGCGCGCGCACGGCGAGCTCGAGGCCGTCGATGATCGAAGCGCCTGGCGTGTTGAGCAGCTGGAAGCGGGCCGACGAGCCTCCGCACTGCGAATTGCCCGGCGGACAGTCCTCGGCCGCGCGCACGGCTCGGGTGATCGCATCACGAACGATGGAGCGAAACACCCACGCCTCCGCGAGCAGCCAGTCGCTGCGCGCGCGCACGCCGGCCTCGAACGTGTCGGCGAGCTCCGGGCGCAGGCCCGCGTTCTCGAACTGGAAGCCGGGGCCGGTCTGCTGGCGCGACGTCAGATCGTCGAGGTTGGGCGCACGAAACGACCGGTCGTAGCTCGCGAGGAGCGAGAGAATCGAGAACACGTTCCACTCGAGGTGGGTGAACGCGGCGTGGGTGAGCCACTGCCGATCCACGGCGACCGTCGAGGACTCGCTCTCGCCGGGCGAATTCGCGCTCGCGAGCCCGAGCCGCCCGCCCGCCTGCACACCGAGCCTACGCGCGATCGTCGCTGCGACGCGCGCGAACACGCCCCCCATCGCGTAGCGCGACCGGTCGATGTACTGGCCGCGCGGCTCCGCGAGGTTGAGCTGGAGATCGGTGAGGCGGTTCCACGCGGTCGACCGCAGCCGGTCGAAGTAGGCGTCGCCGCCGACGGTGGTGCGGAGGTACACCGACTCGCCGAACGAGATCGGCCGCGACTCCGCCGAAGCGGTGATCCCGTAGGTGTCGACGTCGTCGCGCCCGAAGTACTGGGTGAGCAGCGTCGGGTGGTCGCGCCGCCGCTTCTCGTGCTGCCGCTGATAGGAGAGCGCGAGGCGCGCCGCGGGGAACAGCTTGCCGAGCGCCCCCTCGTACGCCACGTAGGCGAGCGTGCGGAACTGCTCCTCGTAGCGCAGGCACTCGCTCTTCTGCGCGAACGGCGGCCGACACTGGTCCGTGCGTGGCGAGTCGTACTGCCGGTAGACGTACGCCGCGGCGACGAGGCGGTTCTCGTCGCCGACGCGATAAATCGCGCGCGCGTCGCCGGTGATCTCCTTGAAGCCGGTGCCCGTCATGGTGCGGCCGTCGGGCTCGAACGAGGGGATCTGGGGGATCTCGCCGGTCTCCGGGCTGAGCACGGGGCCGCCGCTCCGGAGCTTGCCGAGCCGGCGGAAGCCGAAGCCGGCGATCGCCTGCACCTTCGACGACAGCTGCGCGTCGAGCTGGAAGCGCTCGGCGAACTCGCCGTCCGCGCTGCCGAACCGCAGCGAAGCGCGTGGTCGGAGCCAGCGGTCGCGCGCCTCGTCGAACGACGGCTCGATCGGGTGAGCATGGACGACCCCGCCGATCGCGTCGCTGCCCCACAGCGTCGAGGCGCCGCCGCGGATGACGTCGAGAGACCGCACCGAGCGCGCGTCGACGGTGAACAGGTACTGGTTCGGACCCTGGCGATAGGTGCTGTTGTTGAGGCGAATGCCGTCGAACAGGAGCAGCGTCTGCTGGCCGGTGCGCCCGCGGATGTACGGCGAGCCCATGCCGTGTCCGGTCTGCTGCACGAACACGCCGGGCTCCCAGCGCAGGGCGTCGGGCGCCGACCGCGGCAGCCGCTCCTCGAGCTCGCGGCGGCTCACGCGCGACGTCGCGTACGGCGTGTCACCGGTGACCATCAGATCGCGCGCGTCGTCCGCGCGGACCGAGCGCGCGAACAGGAGCGCGATCCCGATGCCTGCCGAAGCCGCGCGCCGCACCGCGCGAGCATGACAGGGCGAGGCCGGTTTTACGAGCTTTCGCCGACCCGGAGCGTCGCGAGGACGCCGAGGTGATCGGACCCCGAGTACGGCACCCGCTCGCACGCCGCGACGCCGATCGCGCCGCGCGTGAACACGTAGTCGAGGCGGCGGAAGGGTAGGATCGCCGGCCAGGTGCCGCCCCGCGCAGCGCCGCGGACGGCGCGCCACGCGTCGGTCCAGTGCCGCTCGAGGAGCTCGACCGCCGGCTCGTCGGGATCGGCGTTGAGGTCGCCGCACAACACCGACGCGACGCTGCGCGACTGCTCGTGCACCCGCTCGACGAACTCGAGCAGCTCCGCCGCGGTGCGGGTGCGCGCGCGCCGCGAGAGCGACAGGTGGGTGACGAAGACGTCGATCGGCCCCTCCGGGCGGTCGATCGTCACCGCGAGGACCATCCGCTGGTTCCTACCCTCGAAGCGATCGCTCGGATCGAGCGTGAGGGCGTGGGCCTCGTGGGCGCGGGCGTCGTTGCGCACGAGGAGCGCGATGCCCTCCGCCGCGACGCCATACCTGCGCGCCGGCACGAAGAACACCCGGTAACCCGCGGGCGCGATCAGGTGCGCCTGGCTCTCGCCGGCGCCGCCGTGGACCTCCTGCAGGCCGATGATCTCTGGATAGAGCCGCGCGATGCGATCGCGCAGCAGGCACGAGCGCTCGCGCCAGCGGGGGAACCCTCCCCACACGTTCTGGGTCAGGACCGTGAGGGTCGACACGGCTCGCTCTCGCGGTCCGCCGCGGGGTGTTTCTCGCCCTCGATGTCGCGACCGCGGTCGCTCGGGCCGAAGAACAGATCGCCGACGTTGAGCATGTCGGCCTTCACGCGATCGCGGACCTGCTCGAGGAGCGGACGGTTGCGGACCTCGTCCGGGTCGACCTCGTCGCAGAACTCGAGGTCGCGCACGAAATGTTCGGCGGCGAGCGCGACGAACTCCTTGTTCTTGATGAAGACGTTGACCTCGTTGGCGAGCGCCATGCTCGTCGGGTTCGCGTTGAACGTGCCGATGGTGCAGAAGTCGTCGTCGACGATCGTCATCTTCGAGTGATTCATGCAGCGGCCGTACTCGAACACGCGCAGGCCGTGCTCGATCCAGTGCACATACTCGGCGCGCGCGGCCTGCTCGATCAGCGGAAGATCGCTGTCCTTCGGCATGATCACTTTAACGTCGACGCCGCGCTTGGCCGCGTCGGCGATCTCTTGGAGCATCGCCGGCGGCGGGAAGAAGTAGCTGTTCTCGAACCAGATCCGGTGCTTGGCGTGGCGGATGGCGAGGCGGTGGTGGTCGTAGACGAGCGTCGCGTGCTCGGGGCAGTCGGCGACGAGCTCGAGATCCGGGTACTTGTCGCCCGTCTCGATGTCGCAAAGCGTCTTCTCGCCGAGCGACTCGCGCCACCGCGTGTCGAAGACCTTCTCGAAGTCCTCGACGACCGGGCCCCACGCGATTTGGATCGAGACGTCGTGCCAGCCCTTGCCGCCGCGGCGCTTGGGCAGCCACTCGTCGCGAATCGCGAGGCCGCCGGTGAACGCGGTGTCGTCGATCACGATCACGCGCCCGTGGTCGCGCGGGAACGGGCCCGAGCCCTTCAACATCATCTTCGACCCGCGGTACACGCGCGCATCGATGCCGTGTCCCTTGAGCTCCTCGAAGAACTGCGGGTCGGACTCCTCGGAGCCGAGCGCGTCGTAGAGCAGCTTGCACTCGACGCCGCGGCGAACGGCTCGAATCAACATCTTCTCGAGCCACAGGCCGAACTTGTCGCCCTTGACGATGTAACACTCGATGTGGATCCGGCGCTTGGCCGCGACGAGCGCGCGCTCGAGCGCCCGGACGCAGGGCTCCATCTCCGGCAGCAGGACGAGCCCGTGGGTGCCGGTGTCGATCGGCCGGAGCGGCTCGAGCAGGTCGTCGGGGCACGAAGTGATGTCGGTTCGCACGGCGTTGTGATGCCGGGGCCGAGCTCCCCACCGCGGCGCGACAACGGCTCAGAGGTCGAGCGCGAAGTATCGATCGCAGCTGAAGTGGCCGGTCTCGCCGAGCGGCGCGCACAGCTTCTCGAAGCCGAGCCGCTCGTAGAGGCGCATCGCGGCGTCCATCCCGGTGAGCGTCTCGAGGTACATCTTCTTGAACCCGAGCTCGCGGGCTCGCGCGATGCACCGCTCGAGCATCTGTCGGCCGAAGCCGCCGCCGCGCGCCTCGGGGAGGAAGTACATCTTGCGGAGCTCGCAGGTGTCGGCGTCGGCGCCCGCGAGCGGGGCGAGCCCGCCGCCCCCTACGACGCGGCCGTCGTCGTGCTCGAGCACGAAGTACGCGGCGCGCGGGCCGCTATAGGCCGCGAACATCGTGTCGACCTCGGGGTCGTTGATCGCGAAGCCCGGGCCCTTGGCGCCGAACTCCGGCATCACGGTGCGGATGATGTGGGCCACCGCCGCGTCGTCGCTGGCTGCGATCGGGCGCAGCCTCATCGGACCTCGATGACCTTGTCGATGAAGCCGGTGCGGCAGCTGCCGATTCGCAGCGTGAACGTGCCGGTGCCGCGCACGACCCAGCGCATCGTCTTCTTGCCGGTGGTGCCGCGCGAGCGCTGAAAGAAGATCGAGCTCTCCTCGTCGGCGAAGCCGCGCCCCCAGCCGTCGAGGTGGCCGACCTCGCGGTGGGTCTCGCTCTCGGTGACGAGCTTGCAGCCGTCGCAGGTGACGTCGACGTGGAGCGGCTCGTTCCACGGGAGTTTCTTCGCGGAGGAGAGCACGTACGTGGGGAGGTAGCCGTGGTTGGCGATGGTGACGTCGACGCGACGGAGCTCGCCCTCGACCGCGTGCACCGATGCGCTCTCGACGACGATCGACGGCGCGAGCGCGATCACGCGGAGGGCGTGCGCGGCGTGCTGCTGGCAGACCAGCGGGAGCATCTCGTAGGGCGGATTGGACAGGCCGACGCGCGTGTCGAGCCCGCCGACCTCGACCTCGCCGAGCTGCGGATGGAGGACCGACCGCCACGGGCGAACGACGCGCGACTCGTTGTGCTCGGCGTCCCACTTGCCGAGCTTGATGAGATCCTCGCGGGTGAGGTGCGCGTAGTGCTCGACGAACGGCTTGCGGCGCGCGATCCCGAGCTGCGCGAAGAAGTCCCACAGCTCGACGACGTACGAGACGGCGCCGCGCTGGTGATACGCGAAGTCGGAGAGATCGCCGTGGAGCGGCTTGTCGGGCTCGTAGAGGAACTCCTCGAAGCCGGACACGGTCGGGTAGCCGGTGAGCGACTCGCCCCACTGCGCGATCTGGCGGTAGAGCGCGAGGTCGCGCGGGTCCATCTTGGAGTCCGGCTGGTGGCCGAGCGGGCGGATGAAGACGCCGCCGAAGGTGTGGAAGTTGATCCACGCGTAGATCTCGGGGGCGCGGCTCACGAAGTCCACGACCGCGCGGGCCTCGGGCTCGCTCGCGGGGTAGGCGCCGGCGCCGACCTGCTCGGGCTCGGGCGC
This sequence comes from Deltaproteobacteria bacterium, assembly GCA_022843175.1. Classification (GTDB taxonomy): domain Bacteria; phylum Myxococcota_A; class Polyangia; order Polyangiales; family JADJMO01; genus JALHOE01. The sequence continues at coordinate 6,867 of JALHOE010000190.1, read as the reverse complement.
CCAGAACCACGGGAAGTTGCGGTTGAGATCGGTGTCGTTGTCGCCGAGGAAGTCCGGGTCGGGGACGTTGCCGTCGAAGTTCTCGATGACGCCCTCGGGCCACACCTTGTAGAACGGGCCGGCGTCCTCGAGCGCGCGCGGCAGCATGAGTCCGGGCACCTCGGCGGACTCGACGAACTCGCCGCCGGCGTCGCGTTTGCGGAGCAGCAGCGCGACGCCGTCGCCGTCGACGTCCTTGCTGATCCAACGTGCGTGCGCGCGGTTGACGCGGCGGTCGCGCGGGTTGCTCCGGCAGTAGGCGCCGGAGTCGAGCACGCACTCGGCGCCGTCGGGCGACATGCGGGGCAGGACGTGGACGATCACCTCGCGGAGACGAGCGGTGACCGACGGCGTCAGCCCGTGCACTGTCGACTCGGGCTCGGCGTGGAGGCGGATGAGATCCTCGGCGATCCCCAGCGACACGCTCGAGCCACAGAGCTCGGTCGCGTGCATGTTGCCGTCGATCCACGCGCTCGGTCGTGTGCGATCCGGGTCGGGCCCGATGGTGAGCAGCCACAGCGGGCGCCCGTCGGGGCTCTCGCCGATCGAACGGAGCCTGACGAAGCGCGGGAACGCCTCGGACCACGCCATCAGCTGCGCGGTGAGCTCGTCGAAGTTGAGGTACTTGCTGCGAAACCCTCGCGAGAGCGAATCCAACCGCGTCATGCGGCCGCCACTCTAGGAGGTCGAACGTCGACCGTCGACAGGGGCGGGTCGGATCACCCGGCGAGCGAGGGGCGCTCGGCGCGCTCGAGCGACGCGCGGCTCATGCGCAGCGTGTCGCCCTCTTCGTCGAGCTCGTCGTCGATCGCGCCGACCATCTCCTCGAGCACGTCCTCGAGCGTGACGATGCCGGCCTGCGTGCCGTCGTCGGCGGCGACGAACGCGAGGTGCTGGCGGCGCGCGCGAAAGGTGCGCAGCGCGCGCGCGAGCGGCGCCTGATGATGGAGCGTCACCGGGAGGTAGATCGCGTCGCGGAGGCGAATGTGGCCGGTGCGCGCGTATTGGAGGAGGAGGAGCTTGGTGTTGGCGACGCCGATGAACTTGCCGCGCCGGCGCGAGTACACCGGCATGCGCGTGTACTGCATCTTCCACAGCCTCTCGACGATGTCGCGCTCGCTCAGCTCGAGGTCGAGCGACGCGACCCGATCCATCGGCAGCATCACGTCGGCCACGCGGCGGCCGGTCATGTCGAGCGCGCGACCGGCCACCTCGGCCGAGGTCGGATCGAGATCGCCGGCGCCGCGGGTCTCCTCGACGAGCATCTTGAGCTCGCCGACGCTGTGGATGCGATCGTGCTCGCCGGCGGGCACGAAGCCGAGCCGGCGCACCACGAAGTTACCGGTCTTGTTCATCGCGTTGATGATGGGATGGAACGCACGGCTGAACGCGAGGAGCGGTCGCGCGGTCTTGAGCGCGGTGCTCTCCGGCTGCCCGAGGGCGACGGCCTTGGGGGCGAGCTCACCGAGCACCACGTGGAGGAAGGTGATCGCGCTGAACGCGAGGATCGTCGCCACGGTGTGCGCCGCGGCGTGGTGGAAGGGGATGATCCCGCGCATCAGCGGCTCGATGAGCCGCGCGACCGCCGGCTCCCCGAGCCAGCCGAGGGCGATCGAGGCGATGGTGATGCCGAGCTGGGTCGCCGCGATGGCGTCGTCGAGCTTGTTGACCGCAGTCTTTACGTACTGCGCAGCTCGGTCGCCGGTCTTGCTCAGCTCCTCCACCCAGGTGTGACGGACGGTGACGAGCGCGAACTCGGCCGCGACGAAGAACGCATTGAGCGCGATGCAAACGACCACCGAGAGCAGGCCGAGGGTTATCGTGAGCACGCTCCGAGGAGGCTCTTCAAGAACCGCGCCGGCAGAGCGGCGGGGGCGAGGCGTCGCTCAGATGCCGTCGTCGTCGGTCGCGAAGAACGGATCGAGCGTGTGGCCGCTCTCGACGACCTCCGCCTTGTACAGGACCTCGCCGTCGTCGGTGACGATCTCGCCCGCGAGATCGCCCCACACGAAGGCGTCGCTCGAGGTGATGGTCATGGTCGCCGACTTCTTGCCGATTAGGACCTTGTAGGCGGTGCGGTCCGCGGTGATGTTCTTGTTGAGGACCTTGAGCGAGACCTCTTCGGTCCCGTAGGTCTCCTCGTTGGCGTCGGCGACGAGCACCGTCTTGGCCATCATCGCCTCCCAGTCGGCGACCTCGGCGGGCTTGGCGACGCCCTTCTCGACGCGCTGCACGCCGAACACCTCGCCGCGGCTGCCGATGGTGGTGTCGATCTTCACGCGGAGCGTCTGCTCCTTGATGACGGTCGTGCCCTTGGCGCCGGGGAGCTGCTCGACCATCGAGTAGTCGACGAATACGACGTCGCCCTCGCGGCCGATGACGGTCTCGGTGAGCGTGATGGTGCCCTTGCGATAGGCGCCGGTGAACTTGAAGACCACGAAGTCGCCGACGCGACGATCGGCGAGGCCGGAGGCCTTGACCTCGGTTTTGGCGGCCTCTTTGGTGACGCGCTTGCCGGCGAGCGCGGTCTTCGCGACGGCGGGCGTGCCGTCGATCGCGAAGCGGGGTTGGCTGACGGTGCCACCGCACCCCACGAGCGGGAGGGCGAGCAGCACGGCGAGGGGTGCGAGGGTTCGAATCATGTTGCGTCGGCTACGTGACGCGCAGACGACGGGCCAAGAAAAGGATCGCCGAGGCACGCGCGCCGAGCGCCGAGCGAGCGTGACGCTCAGTGCTCAGCGCTTCGCGCTCGCCGTGCGAGATGATTCTTCAAGTATCGAGGATTCCTTGCTTGTCGAGGAACTCGCCGAACACCTTGCGCGCGTCTTTCATCAACGGCGCACCGTGCCCCGGAAGCAGCGCGTCGTAGTCGATGGCGCGCTCGTGGAACGCTCTTATCGAAGCGCGCGCGAGCTTCATGTCGCGCGTGAAGGTTGGGTACGGAAGCGCAAGCCCAGCGCGGACAACCAGCGGCGGGATCGCCGTGAGCAGTGTGTCGCCCGAGAGCAGCGAGCGCGTCCGGTCGTGGCGAAAAAAAACTGACCCCTCGGTGTGCCCGGGCACCCAGTGCACCTCCAGCGAGCCGATGGTGTCGCCGTCGTCGAGCGCGCGATCGACCGGCACGCGCGCCGGCCAACGGTTCTCGAACTGCGCGAGCACCCCGGCGAGGAAGCTGCCCTCGCCGCGCTCCATGTGCGGGACCGGCTCGCGGCCCTCCAGGATCTCGGCGTCGGCCCGATGCGCGTAGACGCGCACCCCGAACCTCTCGCGGAGCCAGCGCGCGTTGCCCGCGTGGTCGGAGTGACGGTGAGTGAGGAGCACCCCGGTCAGGTCCGAGGGCCAGAGCCCCGCGCGCCGCAGCGCGAGCACCAGGGTGGCCCGCTCGCTCCAATGCCCGGTGTCGACGAGGAACCGATCGCCGGGCCCGCCGTCGACGAGGAACACATTGGAGATGCGCACCCCCCGCAGGTGCCGAATCCTCACGAACGAAAGCGTAGCCCATTGTCGTTCGGACGAGAGCGAGACGTACCGGGCGCCGGGGAGAGGAGCCTCACGCCAAGGACGCCCGAGATTTTGGGGGCATGCATCAACGTCTCGAACGCCATCGCAGCAGCGACCCCGCTCGCTCTCGGGCGTCCTTGGCGTGAGGCTCTTCTCCCCGGCGCCCGGTCTCTCGTTAGGAGCTCGACCGGGTGAGGCGCATGCCGAGCCAGTACACCACGAACGAAATGCCGAAGCCGACGAACCAGGCGTAGCTGTAGAGCTGGGTCCAGAACGGCGAGACCCGAGCCCACTTCACCACGCCGAGGAAGCCGGGCAGGTTGGGGAGGATCCCGGCGATCAGGGCCACGAAGGCGACCGGGTTGAAGCCGCCGCGGAACCAGTAGCGGCCGGTGTCGGAGTAGAGCTCGGGCACGTCGAGCGTCTGCTTGCGGATGACGAAGTAGTCGGCGATGAGCACGCCGCCGATGGAGCCGAGCAGCGCCGAGTAGCCGACGAGCCAGGTGAAGATGTAGCCGCTCGGATCGGCCACCAGCTTCCACGGCATGATCAGGATCCCGATGACGCCGGTGATGTAGCCGCCCTTGCGGAAGTCGATCTTGGTCGGGGCGAGGTTGGCGAAGTCGTTGGCCGGCGACACCACGTTGGCCGCGATGTTGGTGGCGAGGGTGGCGATGCCGAGGGCGAGGAGCGCGAACACCAGCACCGCCGGGTGCTTGAAGCGGGTGACGAGGACGACCGGATCCCAGATCGACTCGCCGAAGATGATCACGGTGGCCGAGGTGACCGCGACGCCGATGAACGAGTAGAGGCCCATCGTGGCGGGGAGGCCGATGGCCTGCCCGACGACCTGATCGCGCTGGCTCTTCGCGTAGCGGGTGAAGTCGGGGATGTTGAGCGAGAGCGTGGCCCAGAACCCGACCATGCCGGTGAGCGCGGGGAAGAAGAACTTCGCGAACTGCCCCTCCTTCGGCTGCCCCGCGGCGAACGCCGACGGCTTGGAGAGCATCGGCCCGAACCCGCCGGCGCGGTTGTACGCCCACAAGAGGAGGAGGAGCCCGAGCGCGATGAGGAGCGGCGCCTTGATGTTGAGGAGCACGCGGATCGAGTCGATGCCCTTGTAGATGACGTACATGTTCAACCCCCAGAACAGGAGGAAGCACACGATCTGGGGCACGTTGATCCCGAGGATCGGCAGCGGCGCGAGCTTCTCGATCGCGGGGAAGAAGACGCCGGTGACCTTGTAGATCGCCCAGCCGCCGATCCACGCCTGGATGCCGAACCACCCGCAGGCGACGAGCGCGCGGAGGACGGCCGGCACGTTGGCCCCGAGGACGCCGAACGACGAGCGACAGTAGACGGGGAAGGGGATGCCGTACTTGGTGCCGGCGTGGGCGTTGAGGACCATCGGCAGCAGCACGATCACGTTGCCGAGGAAGATGGTCGCGACCGCCTGCCACCAGCTCATTCCCTCGGAGATGAGGGACGAGGCGAGCATGTACGTGGGCACGCAGGCGGACATCGAGATCCACAGCGCCGCGATGTCCTTGGTGGCCCACTTGCGGTCGGCGAGCTTCGTCGGCGCGAGGTCGTGGTTGGAGTAGCGGGACTCGATCTTCCCGACCACTTCGTAAATTCCGGCCTCTTCGCGAACCTCAGCCGCCATGGGCCTCATATACCTGCCGCCGACTGCGTCAGCGAGCGGGTTGTCGGGGGGAGGGCCCTCCGAACGATTGGGGCTGGAGGCGGGGTGCCCCGCGCGGCCCGCCACAGCCTGGTCGCTGCCAGTCCACTAAGCTGGAGGAGCGATGCGCCGGATCATGTATGTCGAGAACAAGTCCGGCGGCCTGGACGGCGACGGCCGTATCGGGTGGGTGGAGATGTCGCGGACCGGCCGCAGCTACACCTATCGCGGGCGCCGGCTCCTCAAGACCAAGAGCGGCTACAAGTACAACTGCGTCGACGAAGAGAAGGGCGACGAGTACTGGGTGTCGGGTCCGCACCGCGACGGTGCGGACAAGCTGTATGGCGGCACCGTTCAGATCGACGACGACGCGCGGATCGAATACTGGACCAAGATACGTAAGCAGCCCGATCGGGTAGCGGACTCTTCGTACCGGGCGGGTGCATCGACGAGAACGGCTGATGCGATGCGCCGCAACGAGCGGCGGGTTCGCGGGACGTAGTTCCCGACCACAAGGCTTTCGAACCGGTCACTTAGGGACCTCAGCGTTGTGGAACCCAACCGCGCAATCGAGCTGCACGACAGCGATGTGACCGCCGTGTCGTGGGTCGGTCGAGAGCTGCACCTCGCGATCGACGCTTACGTGCACGCGAGCAACGGCGCACCCGCCATCGACGCTGGCTCGGGTTGGATCTGGCCCGGCGTGCTTGTGGTTGATGCCGCCGAAGTACTCGAAGGCGCACCCGGCGCGTTCACGATTTTGGACGGCACCGTCACCATCGACCGTCGAGCCTCCGAAGGCCTCGTGCGGCTGCCGTTCGACGTCACTGGGCGCGTGCGACTCGATCTCCACGGCGCGGACGCACGACTGGTCGTCGAGGGAACCGCCGCCCGCTTCGTCGCGGCCCGCGAGCCGCGATGGGTTGAGCTGTTTCAGCGCTGATCGCCGATTGCCGAGCCAATCCTGCGCCGTCTGCTCCACGGATTTCGAGCGCGAACATCGGCGACCTCGTGAGGCTCGGCGGGCCGTGCGCCTCGTGCTCGTGCCCCACGGACGCGTGGTGGGCAGCTCGCCGAGGGGCGGGTGCGCGGCGTGACCGCACATAGCGTGTGGCGCGTTCGGGGAGACATCCGCCGGAGCTGCGTGAGGGTCGCGTCTCGGCGACCCTCGGGTGCGCGCTCGGTTTCAGCGGATGCCTGCCGGCGGCGTCGCGGGCGAAGCGGGCTGTGAGCGTGTCGTCGCTCGCGGCAACATCCGCCGAGCTCTCCCCTCGCTCTTTCTCCTTCGTCGGATGGACAGCCCGCACGCCCATCCGGCACCCGTTTGTTGCCGCCGACCTCCGCGGCAACTGCCCGCCGCCGCTCGTCGCGCATCCGGGAGGCGCGCGACGGCCCGCGGGTGCGCACGCCGGCCCCGAGCGAGCGACGGTCCCGGAGGCAGGCATGGCGCCGGAACGCGCATCTGCGTTTGCGTCCGCGCCTGCGTCAGCCGCTGTAGACCGGCTTGTCGCTTGCCGCGCGCCCCACGCCCGCGCGCGTCCACGGCATTCGCGTGCGGCCCGCGCGTGGGCCTTCGTGTTCGGCCTGCGCGTGGCATTCGCGTGCGGCCTGCGCGTGGGCCTTTGTGCTCGGCCTGCGCGTGG
>JALHOE010000189.1 GCA_022843175.1 Deltaproteobacteria bacterium | reverse complement strand
GTGGTCACGGGCGCGGCGTTCCTCGCGCTCTGCGTGCGCGCCGCCCGCACCGCGAGCCGCGACGCCGCGCGCGACGCGTTCGCGTTCACGATGGCCCACCTCGCGCTGCTGCTGGTGGCGGTCGGAGTGCGTATTTCCTAGGCGCGCGCGTCAGCGAGCGCCTCGCGAATGGTGCAATCACCGACGGGTAGGCGCTCGCTGACGCGCGCGCCTGTTCTGCGCGAGTGCTCGATCGACTGCTCAACCCGGCTTGCCGTCGATGCGGGGGGCGATGAGGATCGGAAAGTAGACCAGCGTGAAGATCGCGAAGGCGAGCGTCCACGCGACGCCCGAGGCGATGAGCAGCCACGGGTAGAACGACGGCGTCACCAGCGGGCCGAGCGCGCGGAGCACCGCCGCGAGCGTGAGCACGCCGTAGGCCGCAGCGATCGACGTGGTGACGAAGAGCATCCGGCCGGTGTGGCCGAGGCTCACTCGGGTGATCATGCCGAGGATGAGCGTGGCGATCGCGCCGACCGCGAGCGCGTGCATCGGCGCCGTGGAGATCCAACCGGGGACGAAGGTGGCGACACCCTTGAGCACGAGACCGGCCGCGATCCACGCGTAGCCGACATGGAGCACCCACAGGATGGGATGCCCTCGCGTGGCGAGGGACCGCCACGACACCATGCGCAGGCCGTTGGCGACGCCGGCGACGATGGCGGCCACGCCGAGCGCGCGCGGGTCGATCGGGAGGAGCTCGAGGAGGGTGACCGCGCCCATCGCGATCAGCGAGAGCCAGTCGAGGCGCGGCGTCTTTCGGACCTCGAACTTCAGCGCGCTGGCGGTGAACGACGGGATCACCCGCCCGCCCATCACCACGATGATCATGAGGATCACGTCGAGGGCCACGCGGAGCGCGAGGGACGCGTGGAGCGGTGACGCGTGGAACAGGACGTTGGTGGCGCTCAACGCCAACAAGAGCGGGACGAACCCGAGGTTGCGCCAGTTCTTCTTCTTGACGATCGGCATCGCCAGCGCGATCGCCACCACCGGCAGGAACGCGACGTCGACCGCAGCCACGAGCGCCGCCGGCACGCGCGCGCTGAAGAGCACGAGCACACGCGCGGCCACGAACAGGCCGACGAGCGCGCCGAGCCGTGCGCCCGAGGTCGTCTGTTCGCCCGTCCAGTTGCGCGCGGCGGTGAGGAGGAAGCCGGCGATCACTGCGACGGCGAAGCCGAACACCATCTCGTGCCCGTGCCACGCGGTGCCGTAGTAGCGGGTGGGCAGGGCGATCTTGCCGAAGAAGGCGAAGAGCCACAGCGGCACCAGCGATGTCGCGAGCACGCCGGCCAAGAGGAAGAATGGCCGAAAGCCGAGCGCGAGGACGGGCCAGGCTGGCGGCTGTTGGGCCGCCGGGGCGGCGGGTTCGAGGAGCGAACGCTTCGACATGACCAATCGCACGGTAACCTCCGACGGCCGATCGCACAGTCCCTGCGATGACCGAGTTCCATTCCATTCACCACGAGCACGCTCGACTGGCCGAGGACCTCGAGCGGGTCCGCGCAGCGACCCGCGTCATTCGCGACGATGGGGTCTTCGATCCCGCCGGATACCGCGAGCTCTGCCGATTCATCAACGAGGTGGCTCTGCCACACCTCAAGCACGAGGAGGACGAAATCTTCCCCCGCGCGGCCGCGCTCGGTCTCGAGGAAGAGGTCCTCGCTCTGCTCCGTCGCGATCACGAGCAGCTCCGGGTGCTGTCGCGCATGGCGCGCGCCTGGGGCCTCGATCCCAACGCGGCCGTGCTGCCGCACGACGGCGCCATGGTCGTCGACCGCTTCGTCCGCGCCTTCGACGCCCACGCGCGCCACGAGGAGGCCATCTTCAGCGAGCTCGAGCGCGGGAGCGGCCAGTCGTTGACCGATCGCTCGGTCAAGGCAATCCGACTGCGATGATGTGAAGCGGCACGTGCTCGCGGGGGAGCAGGAGCGCGTCGCGGAGGATGTCGTCGTCGAAGAGGGCGAGGGGCGTCGCCTGCAGGCCGAGCGCCGCGGCCTGGAGGAGCACGTTCTGCGCGGCGTGACCGGCGGAGATCGCCGCGAACCGCTCGGCGCGGTCGCCGTATTTCGGGCGGCCGAGCGCGGGCTGCCCGACGAGCACGATGAACAGCGGCGCCGCGCGCACCTCGACCGGTTCGCCGCTCGACTGCGCGATCGCCTTGCGCACGTCGTGCGGGACGACGACGTGGGCCTTGTGGGACGCCGCGGCGTAGCGCATCACGCCGTCGGCGCGCACCGCGTAGATGTCGAGCGGCATGGTCGCCATCGCCGGCGCCGCGCGCGACGACCACAGGAGCTGCGACGTGTCGGCGAGCGAGACGTCGCCGGGACCGAACGCATGGACCGGCTTGCGCAGGCCGAACGCGGACTCGACCGAGATCGACGAGCTCGTGCGCGGCGCGGGGAGCGGGGTCTCGGTGGTCGGCGCGACGTCCGCCGCGCGGCAGCCCACGAGCAGCGCCGCGAGAGCGAGGCTCTTTGCGATCATGAGCGTTCCTCCTGCGAGCGGCGTGCCGTCAGAGCGGCGCGAAGCGCGCGGTGAAGTGACGAAGCGACGCGGGCTCGCTCTCGATACGGAAGCCCTTGAGCTGGGGCGCGCGCGCCGCGACCTTCGCGGCGACCTCGGCGACGAAGTCGACGTGGCTCTGCGTGTAGACCCGCCGCGGGATCGCGAGGCGCACGAGGTCGAGCATCGCCGGCACCTCGCGGCCGTCCGGCCGACGGCCGAACATGACGGTGCCGATCTCGCAGCCGCGCACGCCACCCTCGAGGTAGAGCGCGGTCGCGACCGCCTGCCCCGGATACTGCAGCGGCTCGATCTGCGGGCAGAGGGCGCGCGCGTCGATGTAGACCGCGTGCCCGCCGACGGGCTCCACGATGGGGATCCCCGCGGCGCGCAGCTGCTCGCCGAGGTAGGCCGTCGCGCGGAGGCGGTAGCGCAGGTAGTCGTGATCGACGACCTCGCGGAGCCCGATCGCGATCGCCTCGAGATCGCGCCCGGCGAGCCCGCCGTAGGTGGGGAAGCCCTCGGTGAGGATGAGGAGCTCCCGGCACCGGCGCGCGAGCTCGTCGTCGTTGACCGCGAGCCAGCCGCCGATGTTGGCGAGCCCGTCCTTCTTCGCCGACATGGTCATGCCGTCGGCGAGGGCGGCCATGTCGCGCACGATGTCCGGCACGGCACGCTCGTGTTGCCCCGGCTCTCGCTCGCGAATGAGCCACGCGTTCTCGGCGAAGCGGCACGCGTCGAGGAACAACGGGACCGAGAAGCGGTCGCAGATCTTCCGCGTGGCGCGCAGGTTCTCCAGGCTCACCGGCTGGCCGCCGCCGGAGTTGTTGGTGACGGTGACGAACACGACCGGCACCTTGCCCCGGTGCTCGGTGAGCGCGGACTCGAGCCGCCCGAGGTCCATGTTCCCCTTGAAGGGGTGCTGGTTCGAGGGGATGCGCGCCTCGCCGATCACGAGATCGATCGCCTCGGCGCCGGAGTGCTCGACGTTGGCGCGCGTGGTGTCGAAGTGGGTGTTGCTCGGGATGACCTTGCCCGACCCGCCGATCACCGAGAAGAGGATCTTCTCCGCGGCGCGCCCCTGGTGGGTGGGGATGACATGGCGGAACGGGAACAGCTCCTTCACCGCGGCCTCGAAGCGGTACCACGAGGGCGAGCCCGCGTAGCTCTCGTCGCCGCGCTGGATGCCCGCCCACTGCTCGGCCGACATCGCGCCGGTGCCGGAGTCGGTGAGCAGATCGACGAGCACGTCGTCGGAGTGCAGCCCAAACAGGTTGTAGCCGACCGCGCGGAGCTTCTCGGCGCGCTCCTCCACGGTGGTGAGCCGGATCGGCTCGACGGACTTGATGCGAAACGGCTCGATGATGGTGCGGTATCCGTTCATGATGCGAGGCCGAACTCCTCATCGGCGACGTGACGGTCGAAGCGGTGCAGGAAGCGAACGAGGAGCAGCGCTCCCTCGTCGTCGGGCGCGGCGCGCACCAACAACTCCGCCGCGAGCAGGCGGAGGCAGGCGTGCTCGCGGCGGAGTAAGTCGAGGGTCTCGCTCGGTACGCCCGCCCGTTCGGCGTCGACGAACGCGCCGGCTTCCTCCTCACGCATGTGGACGACGGCGGCGCGCACGAAGGCGAGGCCGGTCTGCCACTGGTCGCTGGCCGCGCGGCTGTCCGGATCGATCGCGAGCGAGGTGCTGGCGGTCGACGCGTCCATCATCATGCGCTGCAGGTTGTCGTGCGCGTGGATCACTTGCGGGATGTGCGGCGCCCCCATTCCCGGAGCCTAGGAGCGAGATCCGCGCCACGGCCCTGACCGATGTCATCGGCAGGCTCCTTGCAGCCGTCGGGCGACCATGGGTGACGCGCTACGTCGGGGATTCGCTGACCTTGCCTTCGATGACCATCCGCTGCTGGCGATCTGGGAGGTCACCCAGGCGTGCGACCTCGCCTGTGCGCACTGCCGCGCCTGCGCGCAATCGCAGCGCGATCCCAACGAGTTGACGACGGACGAGGGGCGCGCGCTGCTCGCGAGGCTCGCGTCGATGCACGTCCCGCTGCTGGTCCTGACCGGCGGCGATCCGGCGAAGCGGCCGGACCTGGCCGAGCTCGTCGCCGAGGGAACGCGCCTCGGACTGACGGTCGCGGTCACCCCGTCGGGCACGCCGCTCCTCGAGCGTGACGGACTTCTTGCGCTCAAGGACGCAGGTCTTGCGCGTCTGGCCATCTCCCTCGACGGTCCGGACGCCGCGGCGCACGACACCTTCCGCGGGGTCATCGGCAGCTTCGACGAGACGATGCGGATCCTCGACGAGGCCTCGCAGCTCGGCATCCCCGTTCAGATCAACACCAGCATCGGCCCGCACAACATCAAGGCGGTGCGCCAGATGGCCGAGCTGGTGAAGAACATCGGCGCGGTGCTGTGGGGCGTCTTCCTGGTGGTGCCGGTCGGGCGCGCGGGCGGCTCGCTGCTCCTGACGCCCCGGCGCGTCGAAGCGCTGCTCGAGGAGCTCACCGAGCTGCAGCGCGAGATGCCGTTCGACATCAAGACGACGGCCGCGCCGCACTTCCGGCGGGTGCTGATGCAGAAGCACGAGAAGGACGCGGTCGGTCTCCTCAAGGAGGTCGATCAAGACGGCATCGTGCGCGGGCCGCGCGGGATCACCGACGGCGTGGGCTTCCTCTTCGTGTCGCACACCGGCGAGATCTACCCGAGCGGGTTCCTGCCGCTGTCGGCGGGGAACGTGCGCACCTCGGACGTCGTTGACGTCTATCGCGAGAGCCCGCTCTTCACGCAGCTGCGCGACGCGGACTCGCTCGGCGGCAAGTGCGGCGTGTGCCCGTTCCGGCGGGTGTGCGGCGGCTCGCGCGCGCGCGCTTACGCTGCGACCGGCGACGTGATGGCAGAGGATCCGCTCTGCGCGTACATCCCCAAGGGGTGGGTGCGACCGACCGCGCGCTGAAGCGAATGCGCTATGGTGGTCCATGCGCCGCCTCTCGTTGCTTGGGCTCTGCATCGCAGCAACCGCCTGTAGCTCCGAGGAGACCGCGCGGGAGACGCCCGCCGCGGACAGCGGTTCGGTCGACGCGACGCCGGAGGCCGATGCGCCGGCCACGACGTGCCCGTCGCCCACCGGCGCGGGCACGACGCACACCGGTTCGATGAACATCACCGCCGCCGAGACCTGGACGGCCGCGGGGAGCCCGCACCTCCTCACCTTCGATCAGAAGGTGTCGGAGGGCGGCACGCTGACCATCGAGCCGTGCGCCGTCGTCCGCGTCGCGCCCGGTCGCGGCATCTTCGCCGACACGGGCGGAAAGCTCGTCGCCCTCGGCACCGCGGACAAGCCCATTCGGTTCGAGCCGCTCGAGGCCGGCAAGCCGTGGGGGAATCTGCGCGCGGCCACGCCGAGCACGCTCCGCCTCGCGTACGCGACGCTCGACGGCGGCGGCGGCGCGCTCACCACGTTCGGCGCGATCGAAGTGCGCGCGCATCAGGGCAAGCCCGCGGAGGAGCTCTTGTTCGTCGATCACGTGACGATCCGCGGCTCGGCCGGTCACGGCGTGTCGCTCCGCGACAGCGCCACCTTCACCAAGGACTCGCGCGATCTCACCATCACCGGCGGCACGCTCGCTCCGCTCCGCATCTTCCCGAACCTCGCGACCAACATTCCGGCGGGCGCGTACACCGGCAACGCCGAGAGCTTCATCCAGGTCGAGACCGCCGTGGGCGGCGAGATCAACGTCGAGAACGTGACCTTCCGCGAGCGCGGGGTCCCGTATCGCATCGGCTCGAAGGACACGTTCGGAGAGCTGCGCGTGGGCGGCGGCGCTGCCGCGGTTACCCTCACGATCGAGCCCGGCGTCACGCTCCAGTTCAACAAGCACACCTCCGCCCAGCTGCTCGTCGAGCCGGGGACCGGCACGATGGCCGCGAAGGGCGCGCTCGTCGCCGTCGGCACCAGCGAGAAGCCGATCGTGTTCACGTCCGCCGATCCCGCGCCCACCGCGGGCGCCTGGCGCGGGCTGGTGTTCGGCCAGCTGCCGGCGGCCGAGAACCGCCTCGAGCACGTGCAGATCCTCTTCGCGGGTGGGCCGTCCATGGCGAACAGCTTCCATTGCCTGCCCGACGGCACGCTGTCGAAGAACGAGGACGCCGCGCTCACGGTGTTCGGTCCTCCGGCGTCGGCGTTCCTCAAGAGCTCCACCATCGCCGACAGCGCCGGCGTCGGCGTGAACCTCGCCTACTACGGCTCGTTCGTCGACTTCGTGCCCACCAACACGTTCACCCGCGTCGCGAGCTGCAAGGTGAGCTACCCGCGCACCAGCACCGGCTCGTGCCCCGCGACGGTGCCGTGCCCGTAGCGACGAAGGGGCTCGACGACCCGCTCGCTGACGCGCGCGGCTCCCTGCGCTGGAGCCGCGACCGTACGGGAGCGGGTTGGTGTGGAACCGGAGGTTGCCTCACAGAGCAACTAGAGCAACCGCGGGCTCGTGCCCGCGGCCCCTTCGTTGGCTGACAACCCGCTCGCTGACGCGCGCGGCTCCCTGCGCTGGAGCCGCGACCGTACGGGAGCGGGTTGGTGTGGAACCGGAGCTCCTCGGAACGGCCGATGCAGCGCTGTGGGCTGTGATGGCAATTCTCGCTGTCTGCCTCGAGCTCCTGCTCCTTGTGCTCTGCGGCGTTTGCGTCACCGCGAACCGCTTGCAGGCGCTGCCCATCCGCTCGCACCGCGAGTGAGGAGACCGACATGGCCACGCATTTCGACACCCACCACGAGGCCTACGAGCGGCGGCTCGCCGTTCGCGAGTCGCTGCCTCCCACCGAACCCCGCCACGTCGTCGCCGGCGCGATCTTCTTGTTCCTGTTCCTCGTCGGGCTCGCGACGTCGGCTCACGTCGTCGCGAACCGAGCCCTGCCGATCGACGCGATGTACGCGACGCCGCTCGGCGTCGGGCCGTAGCGGTTACAGCACCCCGCCGAGGCGGAAGCTCGCGCCGATGAACGCGAAGGCGACCGCGAGGGTGGTCACGAGCACGATGTGAACGGCGAGGCTCCGGAGCGGTGCTCCGGGGGCGAGGCGCGGGATGAGCGAGAGGCGCGCATGCGCGGCGAGGCCGACGGTCGCGGCGAGGGCGAGGAGCTTGAGGGTGATGTGTCGCGGCGCGTGCCCGTCGAAGCCGAGCCACTGCGACACCGGCGCGTAGATCGACGCGAGGCGCAAGCCGGTGAGCACCTGGACGATCAGCGCGGGGATGCCGATGCGCTCGAACGACTGCTCGAAGCGCTGGATCGCCGGGACGTCCTGCTCGCGGAGCGCGCGCGGGAGGATCGACAGCGTGAGGATGAGGTGGCCGCCGACCCACACCGACGCGCCGAGCAGGTGGAGGAAGATCAGGATCGCGCGCTCGTTCATGCGGGGACTCGCCGGGGCGCCGCGGGCAGCGCGAGGACCGAGATGGCGACGATGATCAGCGCGGCGCCGACCCACTCGCGCGCGCCCAGCATCGGCGCCCCGAAGGCGAGGGCGAGGATGAGGCTCGACACCGCGCCCGCGAGCACGCTCGACGCGCGGTTCACCGGCACGCAGAAGCTGTTCTCGCGCTTGTCGAGCAGGATGAGGCCGCCGAAGATCCCGGTGCCCTGCGAGAACAGGCCGATCGCGAACAGCGCCAGCATCGTCGGCAGCGGTCGGACCACGACGAAGCCGCGGTGGAGCGCCTCGGCGACCGGCCCGCGCCCTGCGAACGCGAACACCGCCAGCATCACGCAGAGCGCGGGGGTCGCGACCATCTGCTCCTCGACGAAGTAGCGGCGCGACAGCGCGGGGTCGTCCGCCTTGGCCAGCTTGCTCATGAAGCGCAGGCGAACGACGTAGGCGAGCAGATACACCACGACGTTGACGCCGGCGAGCACCGTGAAGTGGACCGCCCCGCGATGGGACGAGCCGATCCACACGGCGAACAGGCTGATGCCGAGGGCGACCCAGCTCACCGTTCGCACCGCGCGCTTGCTCGCGGCGTCGACGAGCGGCGCGATGATCAGGAGGCCGCCACGCATCAGCAGCATCATGAACACGATCGAGACGCCGACGAACGTGTAGGCCAGCGTGGTGGTCGCGACGACCGACGCGGTGCACAAGCCGGAGAGGAACGTCCAGCGCGTCGGCACCGCCACGTCGATCCCGGCGATCCGGCGGTGGCTCGCGTCCTTGAACCACCCCTTGGAGAAGAGGAAGACGAACATCCCGAGGCACGAGGTGACCGCGGTGATCGGCAGGATCTCGATCCCCGTCATCGAGCCGTTCGACAGCGCTTTGGTCATCGCCGCGTACGGCACGTAACACGCGAAATACCCGAACGCGTACAGCCAGATCGTCCGGTCCGAGGAGCCCACGAGGGAAGCCAACGCAAGCCGCGCGCCGGCGGGGTTTGCGCGGGGAACGAGCGCCGCGGGCGCAGGCCTTGCGCTCTCCGCGCAACGCCCGCGGTTCACGAGGCGAAGCGCGGCATCAACACGTGGTTCTCGAGGTGTACATGGCGCAGCACGTCGGCCTCGAGCGCCTCGAGCTCCGCGAACAGCGTGCGGTAGCTGTTGCAGGCCCAGTCGGGGAGCTGGAAGTTCTCCGCCGCGTCGCGCATCTTCGCGAGGAGCTCGCCGACCACGAGGTGCTCCTCGTGCATCGAGCGGAAGGAGCGTCCGAGCGCGTCGCGGTCCTTGCCGCCGGCCAGGATCGCCGAGAACAGCGTCTGCTCCTCGCTGTCGAGGTGCGGCTCGAGCTCCTCGCGGATCGTGCGCACCACCGTGTCGAGCTCGCGAAGCCTGGGGTTGTGGTCGCCGTGGACGCGCGACACCTTCGCCGACAGCGCCCCCACGAACGGCAGCGCCTTGCGCAGGTACTCGTGGTGGCGGCCGACGATGTGCCCGACGAGCGCCGCGTTCGACAGCGACCGCGGATCGACCGCGTCCCCTGCGCGCGAGGCGATCGCGTCCTCGAGCTCGGCGAGGAGCGCGGTCGGATCGACCCCCCGGTCCTCGGCCGCCTCCCGCACGCTGCGCTCGCCCCGGCAGCAGTAGTCGATGCGATGACGCTGAAAGACGCTGGCGGTGGCGGAGTGGTCGAGGACGATGCGTGCGACGGACTGCTCGAGGGAGGGCATGGACATAACTCTGGTCCACGGGGTGTCGGCGTCTCTGACGGATGTCATCACGCCGGCCGTGGGCGCGCCCCATGCAGTGGGGGAGATCATGATCCTCGTGACCGCCGCGGCGGGGAACGTCGGCAAAGAGGTGGTCCGGGCGCTGCTCGCGCGCGGCGTGCGGGTGCGCGCGGCCGATCGGTCTCCGGCTCGGCTGCGGCAGCTGTTCGGCGAAGCGGTCGAGCCCGTCCTGCTCGACTTCGAAAACCCGGCTACGTTCGCGCCGGCCGTCGCGGGGTGCGAGGGGATGTTCCTCCTGCGCCCGCCGCCGATCGCGGACGTGAAGCCGACCCTGAACGTCCTCATCGACGCCGCGCGCGCCGCCGGCGTCGGCACCACGGTGTTCCTCTCGGTGGCCGGCGCCGAGAAGAACCCGCTCGTCCCGCACCACGCCGTCGAGCAGAAGCTCATGTCCGGCCCGCGGGACTGGACGATCCTGCGCCCCGGCTTCTTCGCGCAGAACTTCGAGGGCGCCTACCGGCAGGACATCCTCGAGGACGGGCGGGTCTTCGTGCCCGCCGGCAAGGGCCTCGTCACCTTCGTCGACGTGCGCGACCTCGCCACCGTGGCCGCGAACGCGTTCCTCGATCCGCGGACGCACCGCGGGCACGCGTACACGTTGACCGGTCCCGAGGCGATCTCGTTCGAGGAGGCCGCCGACATGCTCAGCGAAGAGATCGGGCGACCGGTCCGCTACGAGGAGGCGTCGCTGATCGGCTACGCGCGCCACCTCCTCGCGCGCGGGATGCCGCGTGGGCAGATCGTGGTGCAGACCATTCTGCACGCCGGCCTCCGCCTCGGGCAGGCCGCGACCGTCGACCCCACGCTCGCCGCCCTGATCGGCAAGCCGAGAACGCTCGCTCGATACTTCCGTGACCACGCCGCGTTGTTCCAGACCCCGGACCGGAGGCCAGCCATGCCACATCGTACGAACGCCGCCGCTGAAATCGTCGAGAGCCACGAGGGGTTCCAGGCCGACCTCGCCGACGCGACGTGCGCGGCGCACCACCTCGTCCTCGACCCGTCGAGCGACGACGCCCCCGCGCAGGCCAAGGAGGTCGCGGCGTTCATTCGCAACGAGGCGCTGCCGCACATGGAGTACGAGGAGGCGATCCTCTTCCCGCGCGCGCAGACGCGGGGCGTGCCGCGCGTGTGTCTCGAGGCGCTGCGCGACGAGCACGACATCCTGCGTCGCTTGGCCGAGCACATCGACGGCGAGCAGATCGGCGACGGGCCGATCAACGATGAGCAGGTGCTGCTGCTCCTCGAGTTCGTGCGCCAGTTCGATGAGCACGCACAGCGCGAAGAGGCGGTGCTGTCGCTGTTCTCGGGCGACGTCGCCGCCGCGGAATAGGCCTTGCTTCGCACTGCGGTGTGGCTCTGCTCTCGCACGGACGGCGCGCTCGCTACGACGCGATCGTAGTCGGGTCCGGCATGGGCGGCGCGGTCACCGCCGCGCTGCTCGCGCACGCCGGGCTGTCCGTGCTCGTGCTCGAGAAGAACCCCACACCGGGCGGAATCCTGTCGTCCACGACCAAGCAGGGCTTCAAGCTCGATCTCGGCAGTCACCTCGTGTCGCGCGGTGCGCGCGGACCGCTCGGTACGGTGCTCCGGCGGCTCGGCCTCCGCGGCCCGCGCTTCCTCACCCATCGCATCCCGGTCCGGTCGCGCGGCATGTTCTCGATCACCGCGCCGCCCACCGCGGGCGGGCTCCCGGCCGTCGCGCTCGAGGCCGTGCGCGCGCTCGAGCTGCCGATGCGCGATCGCGCCGAGCTGGCGCGGATGATGTTCGAGGTCTTCACGCTCACCGAGTGGGAGCTCCGCGCGTGGGACCGCCGCACGCTCGACACGTTCATTCGCGACCACACCGAGCACCCCGGCGCGTACTTCCTGTTCGCGTTCCTCGCGAGCATCTTCTTCGTGCTGCCGCCGTGGGAGGTGTCGGCGGGCGAGTCGATCCGCTGCCTACGCCGCCTGCTCCTCGACTACCAGCTCTCGTACATCGAGGGAGGGATGGACGCGTTCACCCACGCCCTGCTCGCGCGGGTAGAGGACGTGGTCGTGGGCGCGAGGGTCGTCTCCGTCCGCGCGTCGAACGGTCTGCAGGTCGTCGAGACCGACGACGGCGCGACGTACTCGGCGCCGTTCGTCGCGTGCAACATGGCGCCGGTCGATCTCCTCTCGATCGTCGAGGGTCTGCCCCCGAGCTATGTCGAGCGCGCGCGCGCTGTGCGGCCCTCGGGCAACGCGCACCAGTTGAAGCTCGCCCTCCGCCGTCCGCTCGTCGACGAGGGCTGCCTCATCGCCGGTATCTCGCTCGAGGGCCTCACGCTCGAGGATCTCTCCATCGATCTCATGCGCCGCGCCGTCCGTGACATCGAAGCGGGGCGCGTATGCGATCCCCTGTCGGTCTACGCGCCGGTGCCGACCAACTACGATCCCTCGCTCGCGCCCGACGGCGGGCAGATCATCGTCGCGAGCGTCTACGGCCCGACGCGCGACGATCCGGTCGACGGCCCCGAGAAGTGGAAGGAGCGCGCGCTCGCCGCGATGGCCTCGATCATCCCGCACCTCTACGACGAGCTGCTCTTCGTCGAGTTCGTCCCGGTGCCGGGGATCGGAAAGTGGATGGGCAAGCGCTCGCGCGGCGCGATCTCCAACGGGCAGGTGCCGGGGCAGGTGGGGCGCGATCGCATCCCGGTCACCACGCCGCTCGCCGGGCTCTATCTGTGCGGCGACGGCGCGGGCGGGCGCGGGATCGGGATGGAGCTGGCCGCGGTGTCGGGGATGGAGGCCGCCGAAGCGATCCTCGCCGCGCGGGCGTCGTCGCTCACCAGCGCGCGTGGAGCGACTCCGCGAGGCCCATGAGGTCCTCGACCGGGAGCGTGGCGCCCCGATCGTCGACGACGGTCCCCGAGAACGAGCCCACGCACTGGTGGAGCGAGAGGCCCGCGATTCCGAGCGGCACGCGCACCGCGCGCTCGCAGCGCGGCGTGAAGGTGAGGTCGACGCGCGAGCCCGTGGCCGTGCGAATGCGCCACGGTCTCTTGTGATCGCGGGTGTCCATCGTGAAGGCGACCGACTCCGCGATCTTGTGCACGCGGCCGTCGAGCACGAGCCCGTTCTCGGTCACGCCCGCGCCGTCGGTCCACTTGCTCCCGAGGTTCAAGCCGAGCGTCTTCCCGCCGCTTCGGCCGGCGCCGAACGCCCAACACCAATCGATCCCCGAGGGCCAACGCCCGCGACCGAAATCGAGGCACGCGTACGCGGCGTCGCGCTCGGGCTCCTGCTCGAAGCGATGGACCCGCCCGTCGACGCGCACCTCACCACGCGCGGGGAGCGCCTGCTGCTTCGACGTGAGGTGGAAGCGCTCATCGTCCCAGGGCACCAGCACGTTCAGCGTCTCGTGCTCGGGGGGCCGCTCGATCACGACGTCGACGGTGAGCCGCGTCCCGAGCAGCGTGCGCGCGTGTCCCTCGATGTGGAGGTCCCGGCCGCCGGGGCCGCACGGGCGCAGCGAGAGCCCGAACCCGAGCCCTCGCGCCGCGATCTCGCCGTGCGGGGTCGACGACATCGCGGACGAGAGGCCGAACGGTCGCACGTGCACCGCCTCGACCGGGCATCGCGCCGCGAAGTCCTGGAAGGACAGGAGCGCGACGCCCGCGAACCGCACATCGGCGAGGAGCACGGTGAGGGCAGAGGAGCGGTTCATCACGCACCAGTAGTCGAACGCGTGCACGCGGCTCACCGACGGGCCGAGGCGTGGATCGAAGAGCGGACGCCGCGCCCACCCGACGGCCGCGCGGTTCAGGCGTCCGTCGGCCGAGGCGATCGCGATGGGGGCGAGGTGTTCGCGTTCTACGGACATCGCCGCGTCCGAGTACCGTCGCAGGTCGCGGCCGTCGAGGCGAGCGCCTGCGCGGTATATGCTGCCGCGGCGAGGCGTCTCGCATCCGTGGTGATCGGGGAGTGCAGCCCTCGATGAGCGATCACAGCAAGTTCCTCAGCCTCGTCCTACGGCACCGCCCCGAGGCCGCCGGTGTCGTGCTCGACCGCGAGGGGTGGGCGTCGGTCGACGCGCTCCTCGCCGGCTGCGCGGCGCACGGACGCCCGATCACGCGCGAGGAGCTGGAACACCTCGTGGCGACGAGCGACAAGCAGCGACTCGCGTTCTCCGCCGACGGCCAGCGGATCCGCGCCAATCAGGGACATTCCGTCGACGTCGAGCTCGGGCTCCGGCCGATCGAGCCGCCGCCGGTCCTCTTCCACGGGACCGTCGCGCGCTTCCTTCCTTCCATCCGGGGCGACGGTCTGCTGCGCGGCGCTCGGACGCACGTCCACTTGTCGGCAGACGTCGAGACGGCGGAGCGCGTCGCCGCCCGCCGCGGCGCGCCCGTGATTGTCCGGGTCGACGCAGCGGCGATGGCGCGCGACGGCTTCCCCTTCTTCTGCAGCGCGAACGGCGTGTGGCTCACCGAGGCGGTGCCGCCGCGATATCTGACCATTCCGTGATCGCGCGCTCGGCCTCGGGCCAACCCGGCGAGGCGATCGCCCCGGCGACGTCGGTCGTCGTGACGCCGAAGTGCACGCGGAGCGGCACGATGCCCTGCATGGAGAGGATGACGTCGCGACGATCGTCGACGAAGCACGTCAACCCGAGCTCGCGTGCGATCAGCGCCTTCTCCGGCCGCGTGCGGCAGAACCGCAGCTGGGCGCGGTCGAAGCCGGTGGCGGCGAAGAAGCCATGCAGCTCGAGCCAACGACGGCTCCGCGCCTCGATCTTCGCGCCGCACTTCGAGACGAGCCACGCGCGTCCCTCGAAGCGGCGGACGAGGCGCGCCACCGCCTCGAAGGCGTGAGGCATCGCTGGCGCGCGCATCGCACGCTCCTCGTCGTGACCGAGGAAGGAGGTGTCCGGGCCGTCGCCTGCGATGAGGACGCGGCCGATATCGATTCCGATGGTTTCCATGCGACGCACTCTGCAGTCGCCAACACTCAACCGGAATTCGTATAATCTTACTTACTATCAGGAGAACGAATAGTTGAACCTCGACCTCCTCCCGACCTTCGTCGCGTTCGCGGACACGCTCAACTTCACGCGCGCCGCGAAGCAAGTGCACCTGTCGCAGCCAGCGGTGCACATGCAGGTGAAGAAGCTCGAGGACGCCGTCGGGGCGCCGCTCTATGTGCGGGCCGGCCGGAGGCTCTCGCTCACGCGCGAGGGCGAGACGCTCGCGCGATTCGCTCGCGAGACGGTCGCGCGAACGCGGGGGTTCTTCGCCGAGCTGCGCGGCACGCGGCCGGAGCCGGTCGTCCTCGCAGCGGGCGAGGGCGCGTTTCTCTATCTCCTCGGGCCCGCGATCGCGGCGTACGCGGCGCCGCTTCGACTCCTCACGCGCGACCGCGACGGCACGCTCGAGGCGATCCGCTCCGGGACCGCAGATCTCGGCGTCGCCGTGCTCGAAGCGCCCGCCGACGGCCTCGTCACGACCACGCTGACCACGGTCGACCCGGTCGTCGTCATGCCCAAGCGCCATCGGTTGGCGAAGAAGCGTCGACTGCGACCGCGCGATCTCGCAGGGGAGCGACTCGTCGTCCCGCCGCCCGACCGGCCGCATCGCACCACGATCGCGCAGGCGATGCGCCGGGCAGGCGTTCCGTGGGAGGTCGCCGTCGAAGCCGTGGGGTGGGAGGTGACGATTCACTTCGTGTCGCTGGGCCTCGGCGTCGCGATCGTCAACGGTTGCTGTCGCATCCCCGCGGGGCTGCGGGCGTGTCCGATCGCGGACATCCCCGGCGTCGAGTATCAGCTGGTTCAGCGTCCGGGCTCGAGCGAGCGAGCTGCCGTGGGCGCGCTTCGCGCTGCGTTGCTCGCCCATGCGTCCGCGTGGCGGACGGCGTCGCAGTCGGCGTGGTCTCGGCGATGAGCGTGAGGGGCTCGCTCCCAGCGGGGGCGCGCGGTGATAGCGTAGAGGCTTGCCACGCCTATCGACGATCGTTCGCTGGTGGGCGCCGCGCCTCGCGATGATCGGCCTCGTGGGGTGCGAGGGCCCACGAATGAAGGCGTGCACGCACTACTGCGGCGGTGCGCTGTGGCTGACCAAGGAGATCGTCGAGAACGACAACACGATCAAGGCGCGGTGGGCGAAGTGCGGGACCTGCACCGGGGACGATGCGTGCAACATCCTCGAGGAGCCGCCGCGTTGCCGTCCGTGGCCGGGGACCGAGGGCGTGCGCTGCGGCGAGTGGCCGAAGAGCGATCTCAGATATCGCTGCGCTAAGGGTTTCAACTGTTATCGCGGGGACAAACTCGCCGTCTGCCGCGCGGTCGCCGGCGTCGGAGCCAAGTGCGCCGAGAACAACGACTGCATACCGACGGCGACCTGCCTCTACGCCAAGAGAGAGTGCGGACCGCTTCGTCGACTGGGCGAGAGCTGCTTCTACGACAACCAGCTCTGGAGCGAGGAGCGTTGCGAGGAGGGCCTCTACTGCGACACGAGCCCCGTCGGGACGGGCAGTTGCGTGGAGAAGAAGTAGCCGCAGCGGGCCCTTCGCGGAGTGGGGTGTCGGCGCGTCCGACGCGGGTTTGGGTTTACACTCGCTCGGTGCTCGTCGTCACCTGCCCAGCGTGCGGTGCGCCCGCGCGTGTCGCGCTCGAGCGCCGAGAGACGCTGGAGTGCGCGCACTGCGAATACGCGGGCGAGATGCCCGCCGCGGCGCGCGACAAACTCGCGGCGGCGGCGCAAGAGGTGGCGCGGAGCGACGCGCACGCACGACAGTTGCACGGTCTCTCGCGTCGCCTGGCGGTCAACGCAGGCTCGGTGTCGATTCAATACGGGGCGATCGTCCTGCTCCTCGCGGGCGTCGCGGCATACCTCACGCACCGTTGGGGCACCGATTGGCACCGCGGCGGCGCGCGAGAGCTCTTCCTTCCCGCGGTCTCGCTGGTGCTGGTGCTGCTCCTCGGATGGCCGGGCGGCGCCGCGATGCGCCGCGGCGCGCGCTCGGT
>JALHOE010000188.1 GCA_022843175.1 Deltaproteobacteria bacterium | reverse complement strand
TTCGCCGCCGATCGCAGCGCGCTCGAAGCCGGTGCGCGGCGCTTCGCGATGACCCTCGGCCGCGCGCTCTCGCTCGCGCTGCTCGTCGAGCACGCGCAGTGGTCGCTCGACCACGAGCGCGACGGCCGCGCGCGCGCCTCGGCGCTGCGGTTCCTGCGTCACGGCATCGACCGTATCGCCCCGACCGATCTCGCCGAGGCGGCCCTCGCGCGCGACGAGCCGATCGCCCCGTGAACATCCGCCGCGCAGAGCGGAGCGAGCTCGCCGGCGCCGCGCGCACCCTCGCGCGCGCGTTCGAGGAGGACCCGGCGTACGTCGCGATTTTTCCCAACGAGCGGGTCGAGCGCACCGCGGTCTTCCTCGAGCGCCTCCTCGATGTCGTTTACTTCGCGAAGGGCGAGGTGTGGGTGAGCGACGACCTGCGCGCGGTCGCGGTGTGGGCGCGCCCGAACGAGTGGCAGATCGGGATCGGCAAGCAGCTGCGCCTCATCCCGCTCGGCCTGTTGGTCGGCACGCGCTCGATCATGGCGCTCCGGATGCTGAGCGCCATCGAGAGCAAGCACCCGAAGACCGCGCACCACTACCTCGCGTTCCTCGGCGTCGACCCCGATGCGCAGGGCAGGGGCCTCGGCGCCAAGGTGCTCGCACCGGTGCTCGAGCGCGGCGGCGAGCACTACCTCGAGACCACCAACCCGAAGAACCACGGCTTCTATCGGCGCGTTGGGTTCGCGCCGATCGACACCGTCGCACTCCCCGCGGGCGTCACCGCGACGTTGATGCTGCGGGCGTCTGCTCGCGATGGCGTCACGGGTGTGTGACGTCGAACGTCCGTAGCACAGAGATTCGGCGATAAACCGCGAGCGGTCATGACGGCACGGGGGGTGCTTGGTGGGCCCTCGTGCTCCGCCGCGTGCTCGCCGTTCTCCTCGTCGTTGCGCCGCTCGCCTGCGTGCACGGGTCGATCGAGGAGCTCGACGGGGTCGCCGGCGCGCCCGATCCCAGCAGCACCGGCAAGGTCGAGGAGCAGTTCGCGCCCGCACCCCCGGTCGTCCCGCGCCTGACCGCGCAGCAGCACCACAACGCGCTCGTCGATCTCCTGCGCGGGCCGGTCCCGGTCGCGCAGCTCGAGGCGGACACGGCGCCCTACCTCTTCACCTCGATCGGCGCCGCGACGACCACCGTCTCCGAGCGCGGCGTGTCGCAGTCGGAGGACGCCGCACTCAGCGCCGCGAGAGCGGTGTTCGCCGACCCGAAGCGTCGTGACGCGCTCGTCGGCTGCGAGCCGGACGACGCCTGCGCGCGCTCGTTCATCACCGGCTTCGCGCGTCGCGCGTTCCGTCGCCCGGTCGACGCCGAAGAGGCGGAGCGCTGGGTCGCGATCGGCAAGAAGGTCGCGCCCGGCAACGCGTGGCTCGCGATCGAGATGTCGGTCGCCGGAATCCTGCAGGCGCCGTCGTTCCTCTATCGCCTCGAGCTCGGTAAGCCCGACCCCTCGCGGCCGGGGTGGAATCGCCTCGACGCCTACGAGCTCGCGAGTCGCATTTCGTTCCTCTTGTGGAGCTCGGTCCCCGACGAGGAGCTGCTCAACGCGGCGACCACCGGCGAGCTCGAGAAGGACGACGTCCTCTCGAAAGAGATCGACCGCATGCTCGACGACCCGCGCGCGCGTCCCGCGCTGATGGCGTTCCACAAGCAGTGGCTCGATCTGAAAGACCTCGACGCGCTCCAGCGCGATCCGGCCAAGCACCCCGACGCGCGCCCCGGCTTCGGCGCCTCGATGCGCGGCGAGATCGAGCGGCTCCTCGACGACGTGACCCTCGAGGATCGCGACTTTCGCGATCTCTTCGATCGCCGCACGACCTGGGTCGACGCCAACCTCGCCGCGCTCTATCGCCTCGACGCCACGCCGGCCGCGGGCATGTGGGAGCGAGTGGTGCTCCCGAGCGACGGGCCGCGCGCCGGGCTGTTGACCACCGCGGGGTTCCTCGCGGTGAACGCGCACCCCGAGGTCACCTCGCCGACTCGCCGCGGGAAGTTCGTCCGCGAGCGCCTGCTCTGCGAGTACGTGCCGCCCCCGCCCGACGACGTCGCCACCGATCTCGACAAGGAGTCGAAGGCGGGGACGCCGAAGACGCAGCGCGAGAAGCTCGAGGTCCACCGCACCAACCCCACGTGCGCGGGTTGCCACAAATTCGTCGATCCGATCGGCCTCGGGTTCGAGGACTTCGATTCGATGGGGGTGCATCGCACGATGGAGCAGGACAAGCCGGTCGACGCGCGCGGCGAGCTCGACGGAATCCACTTCACCGGCGGCAAGGCGCTCGGAAAGCTGCTGCGCGACGACACGCGCACCACCGCCTGCGTCGCGCGCCAGCTGTTTCGCTTCGCGACCGGGCGTCTCGAGAACCAGACCGAGGAGCCGGCGATGATCGCGCTCGGGAAGTCGTTCTCTGCCTCCGGCTACAAGTTTCGCGCGCTCATTCACGCGCTCGTTCGCAGCGACGCGTTCCGCTACGCGCTGGAGGTCAAACCGTGAAGCTGGATCGACGGACGGTGCTGCGCGGAATGCTCGGCGGCGCGGCGTGCGCGCTGGGCCTGCCCCTGCTCGACGCCATGCGGTCCGACTGCGGCACCGCGCTCGCCGACGGGCTCCCGTTGCCCAAGCGTTTCGGCGTGTTCTTCTGGGC
Source organism: Deltaproteobacteria bacterium (assembly GCA_022843175.1). Taxonomy (GTDB): domain Bacteria; phylum Myxococcota_A; class Polyangia; order Polyangiales; family JADJMO01; genus JALHOE01. The sequence goes on along the minus strand of JALHOE010000188.1, from coordinate 14,075 downwards.
CAACGGCCTGCCGTGGCACGGCGCGCACGGCCACCCGGACAAGCCGGACCTGTGGACGCCCGCGACGACCGGCGCCGGGTACAACCCGTCGCAGCTGCTCGAGCCGCTCCGTGGCATTCACGATCGCGTCAGCGTCATCACCGGCCTCGAGCCGCACACCGAGGTGCCGCCGATCCCCGACGGGCAGGGCGACGGTCACATGCGCGGCGCCGCCGTGGCCCTCAGCTCCGACCGCTGTCGTTCCGAGGGGTTCCACCACCCGTCGCACGTCTTCGCGTTCAACCGGCCTACCCTCGATCAGGTCATCGCTACCACGCCGAGCTTCGTCGCGCCCGCGGGCGCCGGCTCGCAGCCGCGCTTCAAGTCGATCGAGCTCGGGGTCAGCCGCGCGCTGTTCCACCCGTACGGGCACTGGATGGCGATCTCGCACGCCGGCCCCGACAAGCTGAACCAGCCGATCACGTCGGCTGCCGATCTGTGGCGTCACCTCTTCGGCGTGCCGACCGACACCGCGCTCCTCGAGCGCCGCGCGGGCCTCCTCGACGCGGTCTCGGACGACGCGAAGCGCCTGAGCTCGAAGCTCGGCGTGAAGGATCGCGAGCGGCTCGACGCGCACTTCAGCCACCTCAGCGAGCTGCAGAAGCGCCTCCGCGCCACGACCGCGGCGTGCAAGGTGCCGGCGGCGCCCGCTGGGCGGAGCGAGGACCTGAAGACGGAGCTCGAGCTGCAGACGCGGCTCCTCGCGGTCGCCCTGCAGTGCGATCTCACGCGCGTGTTCTCGATGATGTTCACGTCGCCCGCGTCGAACCACGTGTTCTCGAACCTGGGCGTGGGCGCCGGGATGCACCAGGTGTGTCACGACGGGAACTACAACGCGGTGAAGGCGATCACCACGTACCATATGCAGAGCCTGCGCATCTTCCTCGACGTCCTCGCGTCGACGCAGGACATCGACGGCATGTCGCTCCTCGACACCTCGGTCGTCCTCGCGACGTCGGAGTACGGCGAGGGCTACAAGCACCACCCGAAGGAGCATCCGGTGCTGCTGTGCGGTCGCGCGCGCGGCGCGCTCAAGACCGGCCAGCACGTGCGGATCCCCGGCGGCAACTTGAGCCGCGTCCATTTGACGATCCTGCGCGCCCTCGGGATCGACGCCAAGAGCTACGGCTTCAACGGAGGCGCGACGACCGAGGTGCTGCCCGGACTGGTCTGAGTGACACGTCTCGCGCTCGTGACGCGGGTTGCGGCAGTTTTCGCCCTGTTCGGGCGCGGCACCGATCTTTCATACGCCGGAGCCCCATGAAGCTCCTGTTGGTCGCGGCGCTGATGCTCGGGTGTGCGGCGGAGGTGCCGGAGATCACCGGCGTCGACGAGGACGCCGAGGACGAACGCGCGGCCGAGGCCCTGACGGGGCCGGTGGCCGTGGGAAGCTCGCTCACCACCATCGCCGACCTCAACCTGCGGAGCGGCGCGTCGACGTCGGCGGGCGTCCTTCGCGTCATGCCCGAGGGCAGCACGGTCACGGTCGTCGAGGGCGCGCCGTCGAACGGGTTCTATCGCGTGAAGTACTCGGGCACCCTCGGGTGGAGCTCGGGCAAGTACCTCCGCACCGCGAGCACCGCGTTCGCCTGCACCGGCACCTTCGGCACCTCCCCGGCGAGCGACGGCAAGTACTTCCTCACCGCGTTCGGCTGTTGGGTCGACGCCGCGGGCGTGCGCCACGGCGACAGCGGCGACAACTGCATCCCCGGCTGCCTGTCCAAGCTCCGCAGCGCAGGCATCTGCCCCTCGTCGCTCACGGGCAAGCAGTGCGAGGAGAAGCTCACCTGGTTCACCGCCGACGCCGCGCGGTTCGGCTGTGGCACCAAGGTGAAGATCACCAACCCGGCCAACGGCAAGGCGGCCGTCGCCATCGCGATCGACAACGGCCCTGCGTGCTGGGTCGAGCGCTCGGTGAAGACGCCGATCGTCGACGCCAGCGGCCGCGTGAATCGCTACCTGTTCGGCGAGGACAAGGGCGCGAGCGACAAGGCGGCCGTGCAGGTTGAAGTGGTGCCCTCGGCCACCCCGCTCGGGCCTGCGTAGCGCCGGGAGCCGCGAGCGTGAGCGAGCGGGTTGTCGCTGGGCATGATGACAACCCGCTCCCTGACGGTCGCGGCTCCGGGGCGCTTATGCTCTGACCGTGCGCAAGAAGGAGCTGGCTCGCCCGCGCAAGCTGCCGACCCAGGAGCGGTCGCGCGAGATGTTCGAAGCGATCCTCGACGCCGCGGCGCGGGTGTTCGTCGAGCTCGGGTACGCGCGCGCCACCACCAACAAGATCGCCGCCGAGGCGGGGATCAGCGTGGGCTCGCTCTACCAGTACTTCCCGAGCAAGGACGCGCTCGCGGTCGAGCTGCTCCGGCGGTATCGGGCGAAGCTCCTCGCGGTCGTCGGCGATCACCTGGGGCGGGTCGGCGAGCGGGGGCTCGAGGCGGTGGTGCGCGAGCTCGTCGACGCGCTGCTCCGCGCCGAGGGGATCGATCCCACGCTCCAACGCGTGCTCATCGAGCAGGTGCTGCGAACGAGCGCGCGCGCGGAGGTGCTCGGGTTCGAGGAGCGGCTCGAGGAGGTCGTCGCCGAGCGTCTCCGGGCGGGCGGCACCGCGCACCGCGACAAGGACCTGCGGGTCGCCGCGTTCCTCGTGGTGCGCGTGGTGCTCGCGATCGTCCACGCGGTGCGCGTCGATCGCACCGAGCTCGACACCGAGCGACTACGAGACCATGTGACGCGAATGATCGTGCGCTACCTCGCGCCGTGAGGGCGCGGCGGTCTCGGTGAGCTGGATGTCGGCGCCCGACTTCTTCAGCCACCACAGGAGGCCGACGATCAGGTTGCGGCGGTCGTCGACGAACGACGGCTTCTTGCCCTCGAAGAAGTGACCGACGAACTGGAACGCCCAACCGGTGGTGAACATCGGGATCGCCAGCGGCAGGCCGACGAGCGTGGCGCCGAGCGGGAGGCTCGCCGCGATGAGCGGGATGCCGACCTTGTGACACGCCTGGTTGCGCGGGTCGCTGTGGTCGTTCTCGTAGTTCTTCATCAGCGCGGTCCACTCGGCGTTCAGGACGATCATGATGGCCTCCGTTGGGGTCCTCAAAATACGAGTAGCTACTCGCGTTCGCTACTCGCGTTCGCAAAAAAGTCGCGAAATTGAGGGAAATACGGCGTCCCGCGCGGACCCTCGGCGAGCGCGGCCGTGCGCCACTCGCGTTTGCGTCACACCCATGGGACATCCTCTCTGGCGCAATCGAGTGCTACATGTGGGCGATGCTTCGCAAAGCGCTCCTCGGTCTCGGTCTCGGTCTCGTGCTCGTCGGCTGCGGCAGCGATCAGTCGGACGCGGTCACCGGCCCCGAGGACGAGATCGTCGATGTCCCCAGCTCGCGGGTGAAGAACCAGTCGATCGGCAACTGCTGGCTGTACGCGTCGATGGGCTGGGTCGAGTCCCTGCACATGCGCGCGACCGGCAAGGAGCTCAATCTCAGCGAGACGTACCTCACCTACTGGGACTGGTACGAGAAGCTCGTGCGCGCCACCGCCGCGCCGGACACCATCGCGACCGGCGGCTTCTTCACCACCGCCACGCGCTTGATGAACACCTACGGCTTGGCGGAAGAGGGGGCGTTCATCCCCGGCGAGGCCGAGATCGATCGATCGGCCGTCCAGAGCAAGGCGGAGTCGTACATCAACACCGCGCTCAAGGGCACGTTCAAGACCGACCGCAGCCCCAAGACGCTGCGCGCCGAGCTCGATAAGGCGTTCGGTCTCACCCCCGAGGTCATCGCGCACATGCACGCGACCTTCGGCGACGCCGCGCCACGCACCCTCACGACGGTGTCGCCCGGCTTCAAGCTCTTCAAGTCGAGCGAGCTGATGGTCTCCCAGAAGCGCGCGACCTCCGCCACCGCCACCACGGTGCCGCTCCGCGATGAGATCTCGCGGTGGCGCGAGAACAGCGCGCCGAGCGACCGCGGGCAGCTGCGCGGCTACCTGCGCCGCATCCAGAAGGCGCTGCACGACGCGCAGCCGGTCCTCATCGTGTGGAACGTCGACTGGGAGTCGCGCAACGGCAGCCAGGGCACGTTTCCTAAGATGCAGCCCAACGCGAAGATCGACGGCGTGCACATGACGGTGCTCGAGGACTACCAGGCCGCCTACGTGCCGAACCTCGGCACGCTCCCCGCGGGCGTGAACGTCTCCGACAAATCGGTGCTCGACGCGGCGCTCTCCAGCCAGGTGGAGATCCCGTTCTTCCGCATCAAGAACTCGTGGGGCAACACCGCCGACCCGAGCGGCACCGGGACATTCAAGGGGTACGTCGATCTCTACGACGCCTACCTGTTCCCGACCGACGCGACCGCGCCGAAGGGCATCGTCAGCTTCGTCCTCCCCTCGGACTACGACACCTCGACGCCCGCCGGCATCCCCGCCGACATGTGCGACAAGGCCACGAGCGATGGCTCGTTCTGCGCGAGCACGCTCGGTGCTTCGTCGACCGACAAGCGCCTCCTCACGTGCGACACCGGGCTCACCTCGGCGATGAAGACGTGCTCCACGTCGTGCTCGGCGGGCGCGTGCGCGGACCCGCCGCCGCCGAACCCGTGCGAGAAGGCCACCGCGCCCGGCAAGTACTGCGGCACCACGCTCGGCCTCGCGGCGACCGACGTCAACGCGGCGATGCTCTACAGCTGCCAGCAGGACGTCGACGGCAAGTGGATCTCGCCCGGTACCAAGTGCGAGAAGGGCTGCACCAGGGTCGACGGGGATTCGGATCGCTGCAACTGATGTGAGCCCGGGCGCTCGCTGACGCGCGCGCCTATGGGAGCACCAGGCGCTCGCTGACGCGCGCGCCTATGGGAGCGCCAGGCGCTCGCTGACGCGCGCGCCCATGGGCGCGTCGGTCACGCGGGCGCGCGCGTCACCCACAGGCGCGCGCGTCAGCGAGCGCCCAACGTCGGAAACCAACGTCGGCGTCTAGCCGACCGGGACGGGGCCGCCGAAGGCGCCGAGGAAGCGGGCGATCCACACCGTGATCATCGCGACGGCCATGATGCCGGCGAACCACGTCATCGCTCGGCCGCCACGGTGTCCCTCGCCCCACACGCCGCGGCGGGCGTAGCCGTACAGATCGCGGAAGACGGCGATCACCACGGTGGGCGTCATCACCAGCGCCAGCGGGTGGTACAGCAGCGAGCCTCGAAGGTCGCCCTGGAGCGCTGCGAGCGTCGCGCGCGTCAGACCACAACCGGGGCACGGAACGTGGGCGAAGGCAGCCCACGGGCACCACGGCACCGGGAGGAACACCATCGCCAGAGCGGCGAAGGTGGCCAACACCGATGCCATGGTGGTGCGGCGTGCGCTCTGCGAGCGCACGTCGGCACTCAGGCGTTCAGACCGCGCGGGTTCCACACTTCGTTGAGATCCTGCGCGAGGGCGTACGGCGCGACGAGGAAGTAGATGATGCCGCCCATGGCGGGCTTCGGCGAGCCGGCCTTGGTCTTCGCTTCCTGCACGAGCTTCGGCAGCGTGGAGAAGACGAAGATCAGGTTGAGGATCGGGATGAACAACTGCCACCACGGGATGGGCTTCCCGAGATACGCGCCGAGCTCGCCGCACATCTGGAAGATTTGGAAAATCGCGTACGGTGCGCACACCAAGCTAATCAGAAGCACCATTACGGGATTGCGCGTCGTGCCTTGACTCATCGCCTCGTCCTCCGGTTACCGGGTTATGGGCGCGGTCCAAGCTGCCGCCCCCGGGCCCGAGCGTGGCCCGGTACGCAGCGCGATGCAAATCATTGAGTGCGCCTTGAAACGAGCGGCGGCGGCCGTTCTACTGGGTGGAGATGTCGAGCAACCCCAGCGGTCCGCGCTCCAAGCGGGTCTCGGTGGAGGCGACCGCGACGCTCGTGGTCGATGCGAAGCCCCAGGGCCCGGGGGCGCGGAATCGCGCCGTTTTGACGATCACCGACGGCCCGGCGGCGGGCCGCGTGGTGGCCCTCGGGGACATCGACGTGGCCTCGCTCGGCCGCTCGGAAGACTGCTTCATCGCAATCCCGGACACGAGCCTCTCGCGTGAGCACGCCCGCATCGCGCGCGTGGCGGGCGTGTTCATGTTCAAGGACGCCAAATCGACGAACGGCAGCTTCGTCAACGGAGACTCCGCGGTCGAGGCGATCCAGCTGAAAGACGGCGATCGCATCCAGCTCGGCGCGAACACCACGATTCGCTTCTCCCTCGTCGACGCCAAGGAAGAAGAGGCGATGACGAAGGTCTACGAGGCGACGCTGCGGGACGCGCTCACCGGCCTCTACAACCGCCGTCACCTCGAGCACCAGCTCGACGTCGAGATCGCCTCCGCGCTGCGACACGGCAAGCAGCTGTCGGTCGCGATGCTCGATATCGATCACTTCAAGCGGGTCAACGACACCCACGGCCACGCCGCGGGCGATGCCGTCCTGCAGGCGTTCGCGCGAACGCTCTCGAGGCTGGTCCGCCCCGAGGATCTCCTTGCGCGCTACGGCGGCGAGGAGTTCACCCTCGTCCTCCGCGACACCGACGTCCTCGGCGCGGTCACCCTCGCCAACCGGCTCCGCACCGAGATCGAGGCGACGCCCATCCAGTTCGGCGACGTGACCATCCGGATCACCTCGAGCAGCGGCGTCGCGACGCTCGACGAGTGCCCCGAGCCGGACAAGGCGACGCTGATGCGCATCGCCGACGAGCGCCTCTACGAGGCCAAGCAAGCGGGCCGCAACCGCGTGGTCGGACCTACCGCGTAGCCAGGAGCGCGAGGTTTCGCGCGCTCACGTCGGCGGGGAACGCCTCGCCGATCGCCACGCGGTAGCCGCGCGCTTCGAGGTGCGCCCCGCGATCGCGGAGCACGTAGAGCTCGAGCGGCCGCGAGAGCAGCGCGCGCGGCAGGGACAGTCGCCGCGCGCGGGCGAACTGCGTGCGGGCCCACGCGGCCGCCTCGTCGAGCTCGCTCGACGTCGGTGCCGGCAGCGCGCGGTGCTCGAACGCGCGCGCCACCAGCGTCGCGAGCTCCTGCTGCGCGACGCGGCGATTGAGGCCGTCGATCTCGGCGCCGTGCCGGAGCGCGCCGACCCTTCGAGAGAGCAGGAGGTGCAGCGCGAGGCGACGCTCGCGGGCGGCGAGGTTCTCCGCGCGGGTGGCCTCGACGCCGAGGTCGCGCGCCGTCAGGTTGCTCAGGCCGAGGACGCGGGGGGAGAGCTCGAGGTCTTCGCTGAACGAGCGACGTGGGCCGCGTCGCTTCTGCAGACAGCACCCGACGAGCGCGATCGCGGCGCCCGCGCGCGCGGCGCTCTCGACCATCGCGTCGCCCAGCTCGCCGCACGCGTGGAGCCCGATCACGCAATCGTCGGGCGAGAGCGCGAGACCGCGGGCGAGGACGTCCACCTCGTCGAAGTCGCCGCCCAGGCTCCGCGCGCGCGCGGCGAGGCGTGGATCGCGCTCGAGGCCGACCACCGGGACCTCGAGTCGCTCGGCGATCTCGCGCGTGAGGTGACCGTGCCCCGAGCCGACGTCGAGCACGCGCGCGCGGGCGAGCGGCACGATGAGCGCGGCGAACGCGTCGATTTGGGCTCGTTTTCGCGGAGTCTCGAGCTTGCGTGGTCGCTTCACCGGCGCGTCGGTGGCGAGCCTCGGCACCGCGCAGTCGGCCCGCGCCCGCTCGAGGAGCTCGCGCAGCGAGGGGGGCGCGGCCCGAAAGGAGGCCGCGACGCCGCGGCTCTCGAGCTCGTTGAGCTCCTGGTCGTCGAGCCCGAGCAGGTAGTCGGACCATCCGCGCGCGTGCAACGCCAGCGGCACGTCGCCACCGGCCGGACGCGCCTCGAGCACGTCGCGGTAGTCGGCGACGAGGCTACTCGGCCGGATCGGCGGCGACCTCTTCGTCATAGCGACCGAGCTGCGGACGCGGACCGAGGTCGAGGATGCGCAGCCGGGCGAGGACTCGGATCACCGTCCACGTGGGGTCGATCTCGAACCAGCGCACTGCGAAGTTGGGGCTCTGCCCGAAGCGGTGATGGTTGTTCTGGAAGAGCTCGCCCATCGTGAGGAAGTCGAAGGGCAGGGTGTTGCGCGAGTCGTCGCGGCTGTCGAAGTTGCGGTAGCCGGCGCGGTGGCCGTACCAGTTGACGATCGCGCCGTGGATCGGCCCCATCAGCCAGTGGATCGGCAGGAGCATGAACATCCACCAGTGGGTGGCGAACGCGAGGTAGAAGAAGAAGTACAGCGACCCGAAGGTGAGGATGACGGGCCAGCGCTGCGAGAAGCGCTCGAGCGCGGGCCACTCCGGGTAGCCGCCCGCGAACTTCGCCTCGGGCTCGACCTGTCGCGCGGAGAAGCCGTGATAGACGTTCTTCGTGTTCCACATCATCGCGAACACGTTCTTGTGGAAGCGCGGCGAGTGCGGGTCCTTCTCGGTGTCCGAGTAGGCGTGGTGCATGCGGTGGAGCACCGCGTACGCGCGCGGCACGAGGTACGACGGCCCCATGCAGATCCACGCCGCGAGGTGGAAGAACCGCTCCCAGCCCCTGCTCATCGTGAACATCCGGTGGGATGCGTAGCGATGGAGGAAGAACGTCTGGAAGAAGATCGACAGCACCCAGTGGGTGACGAAGAAGAGCAGAATCGTCATGACCGGGAGAGGATGGCCCCTGTCCCCCCGGACGCGGTCGCTTGTGCGTCACGCTTCGGTCATGACCACGCCACAGGTCATTCGTCGGGCTCTTCGGGCGGGGGCGCGGGGGGCGGCGGCAGCTCGCGCGGGGGCAGGAGCTCCGGTTCGGTCTCGAGGGTCTGAGCGAGAAAAATCGCCGCGTCGAGCTTGCGGAACCCACGCTTGCGGTACCACGAGAGAGCGTGCTCGTTGTTCTCGGCGACCTCGAGCACGAGGTGGGTGAGGCCTCGCACCTTGGCGAGGTGCTGGAGCTGCTCGAGCACGAACGAGCCCACGCCGCGCCCGCCCCACTCGGGATGGACGGCGAGCTCTTCGACGTAGAGCGGGCGCATGTCGCGCTTCTCGAAGTAGCGGGGGTTGAGCCAGGTGTCCTTGCCAAGGATCTCGTACGCGCACTCGGCGTAGGCCACGATCGCGCCCTCGACGGTGAAGAGGAGCTGCTCGACGCCCTCTTCGTCGTAGGTCTCGAGGAAGCGCTGCTTGCTGCGAGGGCGCTGGTACTCGACCGTCGCGCGATTGACGTCGCGGAAGCTGAGCTTGAGGAACTCCCACACGCGGTTGAGGTCGCGGCGGTGCATCCGCTTGACCTCGATGACCGGCTCCTCGGCCTTCTTCTTCTTGGTGCGTCGCGCCGGGCGCTTGGGGGGCTCCGCGGGGCTCACGGCTTCAACGGCTCCACTTCACCGATTCGGCGTTGGCGGAGCCGAGCTGCTCCTTGAGCTCGAGGCCGTTCCTTTTGATGAGGAACGCGGTGACGTGCCAGTACTCGTCGTTGCTCAACGAGCCCGCCTTCTCCGGCGGCATGTTGTCCTTGATGTACCCGAACGCCTCCTTGGCGTTGTGGTACTCGTCGAGCCCCTTCGGTCCGATGAGCGCGGGCGCCTTGTCCTTGCCCTCGCCCTTTTCGCCGTGACAGCTGGCGCACTTCTCGGCGAAGAGCTTCTCGCCCGCCGCGACCTGCTCGTCGAGCGACTTCGGGGCGGCGGAGACCGGGGTGGTGGCGGGCTTCGCGCCGCCGCCGCAGGCGACGAGCAGCGCGGGGACTACGACGAGGACTAGGGAGCGAAGCATCCTCCCGAATCTAGCTCAACCGGTCGTGCGAAGTCCGCTCGCGATCGCGTTCACCGAGAGCAGCACCTTGGGCAGGAGCGCCTCGGCCGCGGTGTCGTCGCCCTCGGCGCGGTGCGCCCGCCACTGGCGCAGCGTATCGACCTGGAAGGTGTGGAGCGCGCGCAGGCCGGCGTCACGCAGGCGAATGGTGCGCCACATGCGGGGCCGTCGCTCCTCGACGGGGGCGCCGTGCAGCATGTCGAGCATCTTGCGGGTGCGCGCGAGCTCGTCGACGACGCGCTTGCGGAAGCGCTCGCGGAGCACGCGGTCCTCGACCAACCCGGCGTAGAGGGCGATCATCTCGTCGTCGGCGCTCGCGACGTTGGTCTCCACGTTGTTGACCACGTAGCGCAGGAAGGACGACTGCGGCAGGCTCGTGCGGAGCAGCTCGAACGACTCGGCGTCGGCGCGCTTGAGCCCCTCGAACGCGGTGCCGAAGCCGTACCAGCCCGGCAGGTAGTGGCGCGCCTGGTTCCACGCCATCACCCAGGGGATCGCGCGGAGATCGTCGAGGCTCTTGCGCGCGTTGCGCCGCGAGGGACGCGAGCCGAGCTGCGCGTGCTCGAACGCGTCGATCGGCGTCGCCTCGTTGAAGTAGGTGATGAAGCCCTCTTCGCGGACCAGCGACTGATAGGCCTCGCGGCTGCGGCGCGAGAGCTCGTCGACGACCGAATCGAGCGGCGGATCGGTGCCCTCCGCGCGTCGGCCCACGAGGTCGTGGTCGGCGCGCGGTGCCCCGCGGTGCTTGAGCGTCGTGGCGGTGACGCCAGCGAGGAGCAGCTCGAGGTTGTAGGTCGCGGTGATCGGGTTCGCGTACTTCTGCGCGATGGTCTCGCCCTGCTCGGTGAGGCGGAACTCGCCGGTGAGCGAGCCCTGGGGGAGCGCGTCGAGGAAGCGATGGGTGGGCCCGGCGCCGCGGCTGACGGTGCCGCCACGGCCGTGGAAGAAGCGCATCCGCACCTTGCGCCGCGCGCTGATCGTGGTGAGCGCCTGCTGGGTGCGGTAGAGCGACCACTGGCTCGTGAGGATGCCGCCGTCCTTGCACGAGTCGCTGTAGCCGAGCATCACCTGCATCACGCGGCGCTTGCCGAGGCTGCGCTCGGTGACGGGGTGGTCGAGGAACGCCTCGACGATCTTCGGCGCCGCCTCGAGGTCCTCGATGGTCTCGAAGAGCGGGACCACGGGGATGTCGCAGCAGAGCCCTTCGGCCGTCATTCGCGTGAGGCCGACCTCGCGCGCGAGCAGGTAGACGGCGAAGAGATCCGACACGCTGCGGGTCATGCTGACGATCGACGCGCCGAGGCCCTCGGGGCCGTGGGCGGCGCGGTGCTCGGCGAGCACGCGATAGCAGTCGAGCACCGCGTTGGCCTCGTCGCCGAGCTCGGCGCCGGGCATCGCGAAGGGGCGCGCGGACTCGAGCTCGGCGAGGAAGAACGCGCGCCGGCGGTCCTCGGGCCACTCGGCGAACTTCTCGCCGCCCTCGACGCCGGCGGCGGTGAGCAGCTGCGCGAGGGCGCGGTCGTGGAACGCGCTGTTCTGCCGCACGTCGAGCGCCGCCATGTGGAAGCCGAACGTCTCGACGGACTGCTCGACCGGGAGCACCTCGGTCTCGGCGATGCGCTGCGCGCGCACCTCGATCAGCGAGCGACGGAGGAGCGCGAGGTCTTCGGCCAGCTCGGCGGCGCTCCCGTATTGGCAGGACTCGCCGCTGCGCGGGTCCGGCAGGCAGGCGATGAGCAAGCTCACGTACTGGCGCCACGGCTCGCCGCGGTTGCGGTCGGTGATGGAGCGACCGCGCTCGCCGAGGCGCTCGGCGTGCTCGGCGATCGCTTCGGTGAGGAACTGCGGGGGCGGCTGGAGCCGGTCGCTGAGGCTGAGGCGTTCGGCGAGGTTCTTCAGGCTCTTCTTGTGCAGGCGGAGCGCAGCGCGGCGGAGCTCGACGAGCGCGCGGGCCGTCGTCTCGGCGGTGACCAGGGGGTGGCCGTCGCGATCGCCGCCCACCCAGGTGCCGAACGAGAGCCGCGGGCCGATCGCGAGGTCTTGGATGCTCACCGGATCGAACCCCGCGGCGCGCCAGGCCACGTGCAAGCGGCGGTGCAGGCGCGGGAGCACCAACGGGAAGATCTCGGTCATGTAGTGGAGGATTTGTCGGCGCTCGGAGGCCACGTCGACGCGGCGCACGCGCGCCTCGCCGGTGCGCCACAGCCGCTCGAGGGCGAGCTTGAGCTCGTCGCGGATCTCGGCCTGCTCGGCCGGTGTCCACATCTTGTTCTCGCGGCGGACGAGCGTGAGGTAGAGCTGGCGGAGCGTGTCGAGCACGGTGCGGCGCTTGGCCTCGCTCGGGTGCGCGGTGAGCACCGGCTCGACCGACACGTCGCGCATCGCGCGCGCGATGTCGGCTCCGGACACGCCGAGCTCCCGCAACTGGCGGAGGTTCTGCCCCCACGTGCCGGGCTCGGCGAGCGGGCCCTCGTTGCCCTCGCGCACGCGGCGCGTCTGCGCGGCGGCGTTCTCCTCGACCAGGTTGAGGAGCTGGAAGGCGATCGAGAGGGCGCGCACGTCGCGCAGGCGCAGATCGCGCTCCTGCTCCTGCTCGTGGTCGAGGAAGGGCAGCCAGCGAACGGCGTCGCGCTCGCCGACCTCGTCGAGCATCTCGGCGAAGGCCGTCATCACGAAGCCGAGGTCTTGCTCGATCTTCGCGAAGGCAGCGTCGTGCAGGGGCGTGGTCATGGAGACCGCTTAGTCAACGGCGTGCCGGGCAACCAGCGGTGCTCAACGGTCCGGGCGCGAGCGGGCACTTGTCCTGCTCGTCGAAGACGCAGTCCTGGTCGTTGTCGATTTCGGGGCAGCCGTCGTCGTCCTCGAAGCCGTCCTTGTCCTCGGGGACGCTCGGGCACTTGTCCTTGTCGCCCACGATGCCGTCGGCGTCTGGATCCTCGGCGGTGCCCTTCGGGCAGTGAGGATCGGCCTTGCCGTTCTCGTAGACGCAGATCACCCAGTCGACCATCGTGTCGCACCACGGGCAGCCCTGGTGCTTCGGCGGGCCGGCGAGGTCAGGGCAGTTGTCCTGCTTGTCGGGGACGCCGTCGCCGTCGGTGTCGAGGACGGCGAGCACGGCGGCGGGCGGCGGCGATTTGGGTTTGGGCGGATCGCTCGAGCACGCGACGAGCAACGCTACGAGGAGGGCGCGCACGCGCGAGAGCCTAACCGATTGACGCTTGATCGTGCGCCTGCGAAGCAGGCGCAATGGACCGCAGGGTTTGGCGCGACGGCGAGATCGTCAGCGAGGCGATGGTGAGCGCGCTCGCGCACCCGATGCAGCGGGGGAGCCTGGTGTTCGACGTCCTGTCGTTTCACGACACGGCGCGTGGCGTCGCGGTGTTTCGGCTGCGCGAGCACGTCGCGCGGCTGCTCCGTTCGTGCGGCATCGTCGGGCTCACCTCGCGGTGGTCCGAGGCCGAGCTGTGCGCGGCCACGCTCGCCGCCGTCGGGGCGACCGGCTTGCGCGACGGCCTGATTCGCATGCAGGCGTTCGTGCCGACGGTCGAGGCCGATCTCGTCCCGCGCGATCCGGCCGCGTCGATCGTGATCGCCGCCTACGCACGCGACGATCACCCGAAGAAGCACCAGGCCAAGGGCCCGCTCCGCGTCGCGGTGCCGAAGGACATGCGCAAGGCCGCGCCCAACGCGATCCCCCCGCTCGCGAAGGTCGCCGCCGCCTACCTCGGTCCGATGATCGCGCGGCGCCGCGCGCTCGAGAACGGGTTCGACGAGATCGTGCTCCTCGACCACGAGGGCAAGGTGGCCGAGGCGCCCACGGCCAACGTGATGACCGTCATCGGCGGCACGCTGGTGACGCCGCCGCTCGGCGCGATCCTCGACGGGATCACCCGCGACACGCTCCTGAAGTTGGCCGACGAGGAGGGGATTATCTCGGTCGAGCGTGCGCTCTCGTACGAGGAGCTGGTCTCCGCCGACGAGGCCTTCCTCACGGCGACGTCGTATCTCGTCGCGCCCATCGCCTCGTTCGACGAACACGTCTTGAGCGCGGCGCCGGGGCCCGTTACAACGAAGCTCCGCGCGCGCTTCACCCGGCTGATCGCCGGAGACGATCCGCGCGCCAGCGAGTGGATGACCCCTCTATGAAGCATGTTGCTTGGCTCGCGGTCGCGCTGTTGGCTACGAGCACTGCGCGCGCGGACGAGCCTGCTCCGGCGCCTGCGCCT
>JALHOE010000187.1 GCA_022843175.1 Deltaproteobacteria bacterium | reverse complement strand
TCGAGCCGCTCGATCGCGACTACGACTTCCACCCCGAGAGCGAGGCGCTCCGCGGCAAGCGCGCGATCGTGCTCGTGCTCGCGACGTACGACGTCGGCTCCCTCCTCGCGCTCCGCACGCTCGCGCCGCTCCTCAACGAGCTGCCGAAGGACGCGACGTGCCTTCAGGTCGCGATGCAGCCGATCGGCGATCGACCGCTGATCGGCGCCTTCATGGACGCCGAGAAGACGCCCTGTCGCCGCGCGGTGGGCGATCCGAAGCGCGGCCGGCTCGGCGATCTGGCGAAGGTGAAGATCCTGCCCACGGTGCTGGTGCTCCGCGCCGACGGTACGCTCGTCGGCGGGCGCGCGGGCACGTTCGACGCCAAGGACGTGAAGGGGCTGTTGGACGAGGCGAAGTGAGTCAGTCGCTGGCGGGCGCGTCGGCCGCGTCGGCCGCGTCGGTCGAGACGCCCGCGTCGCCCAGCTCATGGCCCTCGATGACGACGCGCACGTAGTAGTTCGCGCAGCTGTCGTTCTTGATCGCGACCTCTTCGGCGTTGACCCGCTGAATGGTGGCCTGATTGCCGGCCGCCTGGGAGAAGCCGCCGCCGCCCGAAGAAAGCGGGCGATCGGCGAACGAGAGGTAGATGGCGATCTGGTGCGGCACGACGCCGAGCCCGTGCCGGATGTGGAGCAGCGTCGCGCCCTCGAACGGGAGGAACGGGCCCTCGGCGCTGCTGCTCTGATAGACGCGCTCGGCGCCCGAGGTGTGGCGGATTCCGGCCTCGACGACCCGCTCCGACGACGGACACGAGGGGCCGCAGCCGCTCTGCGCCACGAGCCACGCGGGCAGCACCAACAGCGCGAGCGCGACGAGCTTCCTCACAGCGACCTCGCCGCGTCCTTCGCGTGATACGTGAGGATGAAGTCCGCGCCGGCGCGGCGGATGGACGTGAGCAGCTCGCGGACCGCGCGCTGCTCGTCGATCATGTTCGCGGCGGCGGCCGCCTTGATCATCGCGTATTCGCCCGAGACGTTGTACGCGCCGATCGGGACGTCGAACGCCTGCCGGATCCGCTGCAGCACGTCGAGGTAGGGGAGGGCGGGCTTGACCATCAGCATGTCGGCGCCCTCCTCGAGGTCGAGGCGCGCCTCGACCAGCGCCTCGCGCGAGTTGCCCGGGTCCATTTGGTAGCCGGCCCGGTCGCCGAACTGCGGGGCGCACTCGGCGGCCTCGCGGAACGGACCGTAGAACGCGCTCGCGTACTTCACGGCGTAGGAGAGGATCGCCACGTCCTCGAGGCCCTCGCCGTCGAGCATGGTGCGAATCGCGCCGACCCGGCCGTCCATCATGTCGCTCGGCGCGACGATGTCGGCGCCCGCCCTGGCGTGCGCCACCGCCGCCTTCGCCAGGACCTCGAGCGTCGCGTCGTTGTCGACCTCGAGCTCGTTGCTCCCGCGCATCTTGCGGAGGATCCCGCAGTGGCCGTGCGAGGTGTACTCGTCGACGCACACGTCGGTGATCACGACGAGCTCGGGCACCGCGTCCTTGATCGCCGCGACCGCCCTCGGCACCGGGCCGTTGGGATCGTAGGCGGCGGTGCCGCGGTCGTCCTTCTGCTTCGGGATGCCGAAGAGGATCGTGGAGCCGATGCCGAGGTCGCGGAGCGCGCGCGCCTCGGCGGCGACCTCGCGCACCGTGATCTGCGAAATGCCCGGCATCGTGCTGATCGGGCGGGGCGCGTCGATCGCCTCGCTCACGAAGAGCGGGAACACCAAATCGGACGGCGCGACGGACGTCTCGCGCACGAGCGCGCGGAGCGCGGCGGTCCTGCGGAGGCGGCGCGGGCGATGCGTCGGAAAGGCCATGCCCCTGTTTCTTCCAGCGCGGCGTGGCGCGCAAGCCTCCCCGCAGGGGGTGAACTTGGCCGTGGCGTGCGCGTTCGGTGACCATCCGCCCGTGCGGCGCGCGTTTGCCCTGATCCTCCCCATCGTCCTCGGCGGTTGCCTTCCGCCGCGCTCGGCCGAGGTGCGGGTGGTGGTGCGCGCTGCCGCCGTGCGTCCGGCGCTCGAGGCCCTCGAGGTCGCGCGCCCGGTCGAGGCGGCGACGTCGGAGTCCGACCCGCGCGACGCCCCGCTGCTGACCGGTCTCCGCTCGGCGGTGATCCAGGGCGGCGCCAAATCGGTCGGTTCGACGTCGGTCGTGTTCAAGGTCCCGCTCGACGGCGGCATCGCCGCCGCGTTCAAGCCCGAGACGCGCAAGCACGGCAGCCGGTGGCGCGCCGAGGTCGCCGCCTATCGTCTGTCGCGCGCGCTCGGCCTCGACAACGTGCCGGTCACCGTCCCGCGCGCCGCCAAGATGGCCGCTCTGCACGCGTCGACGCGCTCCTCGACGATGGGGCGGCTGCTCCGCGACCAGTGCCTGCCGCGAGCGGACGGCAAGCTCCCCGGCGCGATGATCGCCTGGATCCCCGGCCTCGCGCGGCTCCCGCTGGAGGACGACCCGATGTGGACCGCGTGGCACGAGTGGGTCGCGATCGAGCCGCCCGCGCGGTCGATCGAGCTCCACGTGCCCGATGCCCTCGCGAAGAAGCTCCGCGAGGCGCGCGTGCTCGCGCCCCAGGTCTCCTCGCTCGTGGCGTTCGATCACCTCACCGGCAACCGCGATCGCTGGAGCGGGCACAACGTGCTCGTCGACGTGACCCGCACCCGCCTCGTGTACCTCGATCACAACCTCGCGTTCGACGCGAAGCTCGACGTCGCCGCGACCCACAAGCGACGCATGGTGCTGCAGCGTGTGGAGCGCTTCTCGCGCGCGCTCGTGGCGAGCGCCCGCAAGCTCACCCGCGCGTCGCTCGTCGACGCGTTCGGCGCGGACGACCTCGGCGCGCCGCTCCTCACCGACGCCCAGATCGACGCGGTGCTCACGCGCCGCGACGAGCTCGTCGCCTACGTCGACGAGCTCATCGCCAAGCACGGCGAACCGCGCGTTCTATCGTTCGATTAGAGATCCCAGCGGATGCCGGCGGTGAGGCCGGTGGTGACGTGGGTGCCGCGCTTGTCGCTGTCGATGTCGCAGCCGTCGGGGCAGGCCGCGCCCTTGGCGCGCGAGAACGAGCCGACCGAGAGCTGGCCGGCGAGGTCGAGGCGGGCCTTCTCGTTGAGCGTGATCGTCATGCCGAGCGCGATGCGGAGGGGGACGATGCCCTCGGCGATGACGCGGCCGGTCGTGCTCGTGCTCTCGAGCGTCGCCGGGTTGAAGGTGGTGGTGGTCTGCGAGAAGTTGAACCAGCGGTAGCCGAGCGAGATGTCGGCGAGGAAGCCGACCGGGCCGCGCGGGCTGGTGGTGGCGTTGAGACCGAGGCCGATGGTGTTGAGCGACGAGGAGTCGGCCGCGTTGGCGTTGGCGCTGCCGCGACCGAGCGCGCCGTACTCCCAGAAGCCGTAGAACGTCCAGGCCGGGCTGAAGTGGATGCCGAGGTTGCCCTCGAACGCCCAGCCCGCCTTGGCGAAGTTGGACATCGGCACGTCGCTGCCGAACGTGCTGTCGCCGCTGTCGCTCAGCGAGCCGCTCGGAGCGAGCGAGCCGAACTTCGCGCCGAGCTGGAACGCCGGGTTGAACGCCGGGCGCGGCGGGGGCGGCGGGGGCGGCGGCGGCGCGTTGTAGTAGCTCGGGGGCGGCGGCGTGGGCGCGTAGACCGTGGGCGGGGGCGGCGTGTACGTGGGCGGCGGGGGGGCCGTGGGGTTGCCCGTGCTCACCGAGCCGGCGGCGCCGATTTGGAACGAGCCGATTTGGGCCCACGCGATCGCCTTGACCTCGCCGGTCGGGAGCTTGAGCACGATGTACTCGCCGGTGGAGACCTGCTGGACCTCGCCGACGAGGACCTGACCGGAGACGAGCACGACCGAGCCCTGGTCTGCCGAGGCGACCGCGGTGGCGAGGAGCGCGGCGAGCGCGAGCCCGCTCGTAAGGATGCGACGCGAGAGGTTCATAACGGAGTGTCCTTCGGGAAGGCGCTCATTGGACGAGCGGCGCGCGGGACCAATGCAAGGAGCGCGCACACCTACTATTCGTGTTGGATTCTGCCGACAACCCAGGGGTTATGAACGCGCGTTCACGGCCCCGTGCGACGAAAGCGCTCAGCCAAACACCGGCATCGCGGCCAGCCACCCGTTCCACATCGCGTGCGTCGCCGCGCTCGCGAGGACGCCGACCGCCCCCGCGCCACCCAGCTCGAACACCGCGGCGAACGCGAGCCCGAGCCCGAAGTGTTGGTAGAACGCGGCCGGAAACGCCAGCGCGTGCGCGAACCCGAAGACCACCGCGCTCAGGAGCATCGACCAGCGGGCGCCGAGGCGTCGCCGCGCGATCCGCTGCAGCGTGCCGCGATAGAGGACCTCCTCGGCGACCGGCGCGGCCACGACGGCGATGAAGAACGCGAGCGTCTGCGTCTGCGTCTCCCTGCGCGCCGCCGTCGTCTCCTTCGCGCTCTTGCCCTGGATCTCCTTGAGCGTCGTCGATTGGGGCTTCACGCACTGATACGCCTCGACCGCGGTGCCGAACGCCGCGCGCGACGCGATGTCGCAGGCCGCGGTGATCCCGAAGCCGAGCGCGGCGATCGCAGCGAGGCGCGCGAGGTGCGGCGCGACGCGCGACTCCTCGCGACGCCACGCGAGAAAGCCGAAGAACGCGAGGAAGCAGAACCCGACGAAGAACGCGGTGCGCGCCATGTCGCCGACGCGGAGCGCGCCGAGCTGGCGGAGCAGGAACGGCAGCGAGATCCCCGCCCACGCGGCGGCGAGGGTGGCGAACAGATCCTGGTTGCGACGCGCGAGGTTCTCGTCGGCGCGGAGCCCGAGGCGCTCTCGCAGCGAGCGCACGACCCGCGTCTCGGAGGGCGCGAGGACGAGCACCGCGATCGCGCCCCCGAGACCGAGCAGCGCGAGCGCGACGTCGGGGAACGACCGAAAGCACTTGGCCGGCTGCCCGGCGTGGAACAACCACCACGCGCCCGCGCCGAACCCGACCGCGGCCGGGATGGCGCGGAACCGACGGAGACCGACGATGACGACGAGGAACGCCATCAGGCCGATCGCCCCCTCGATCGACGCGTACGTCCACTTCATCGCGATGGCGCGGTCGATCTTCGCGTGCTTGGTGCGAGCGAGCGCGCTCGTCTGCGGATCGCGCTCGAGCTCCTTGAACTCCTCGGAGTTGACGACCTGCCGCGCGTCGGACGAGAGGCGGCTCACCTCTTCGAAGTCCTTGTAAACGTACATCGACCACGCAACCGGCGCGGCGAGGGCGATCGGCCGGAAGCGCCGCCACCGTTCGAGGGCCGGGTCGGGGGAGAGCGCGAGGAACCCCTCGCGGACGGCGGGATCGTTGTCGAGCGCGTCGTCGAGCCCGACGAACCGTCCCGTGGGGAGCGAGCCGACCCGGAGGTCGCTTCCGAGCGCGATTTCTCGGAGATCGGTGACGAGACGCGGTGTGTCGTCGTCTCCCCCTCCAGAGGGCGTTCCAGAGGGAGGGAGGACGTACAGCGGATGACGCGGCGCGCTCTCCTCGTCCCACGGGTTCATCCCCCCGACGCTAACCCGGGCGTGGCGCGAGATGCGCTAGTATCCGCGCCATGGTTGGTCGTTCCTTCTACGTAGCTTGTGTCGCTCTGCTCGTTGCCTGCTCCAACAGCTCCGGCACCCCCGTCACCGACGCGGGCGCGGGCAACGCCGAGGTCCCGAAGAACGCGCATTGGTGCGCGGCCAACCCGCCCGCCGGCTGCAACGGCGTCGCGGTGTGCGGCGTCTGCGTCGCGAAGCCAACCACCGCGCTCACCCGCACGACCGACACCAAGGAATACAAGGGCACCGGGCAGCCCGATGCCTCCTGCTTCGACGCGACCAAGCCGCCCACGCCCGTCGGCACCTCGAAGAAGGTGAAGATGAAGGGCTGGGTGAAGATCTTCGCCAACGGCCCCGACAGCAAGAACGTGAAGGTCGAGGTCTACGAAGAGGTGCTCGACGCCGCGGGTCAGCCCACCGGCGCGCTCGGCGCGCTCGTCGGCACCGGCACCAGCGACGACAAGGCGGCCACCTGCGCCTCGCCCGCCGTGCACCCCTGCGCGCTCGAGGAGAAGCGCGTGAAGGGCGGCACCGAGTCCACGCGCATCCTCTACCCGTTCGCGATCGACGGCATCCCCACCGAGAAGCCGCTCATCGTGAAGACGTCGGAGTCGATCGCCGACGCGGGCTGGTTCCCGCTCTACGACTACAACGTCGCCGCTCGCAACGAGCAGCTCAACGCCGCCGGCGAATACGAGTTCAACGTCCGCGCACTCGGCAACGACGACTACGCGTCGATCCTCAAGTCCGCCTACAGCCAGCCCCCGCAGGGCGGCGAGAGCGCGATCGCCGGCGAGGTCCACGACTGCGGCGACGTCCGCCTCTCCAACGCCACGGTCGCGATCTTCCCCAAGTCGCGCTACTCGCTGTTCTACATGTCCGAGGTCGAGGACGGCCCGCTCCCCGACAGCTCGCGGTCGGCGACCGGCAAGCTCGGTCTCTACGCAGTCGGCGGCGCCAAGCCCGGCACCTACAGCGTGTCGGCGTCGGGCCTCCTCGGCACCGAGGTCGTCGCGCTCGGCTCCTACAAGGTGCAAACGTTCGCCGACTCGGTGAGCGTCTACACGTTCCGCGGCATTCGCCCGTGGCAGATCCCGAAGAAGTAACGCACGACGCGCTCTTTCGCGGTCAGCTGCCGCTCGCGCAGCTGCGCCACGGCTATCGCACCAACGTGGACGCGCTGTGGCTCGCCGCGTTCGCCGCGCGTACCAAGCCGGCGCGCGCGTGCCTCGACCTCGGCGCCGGCGTCGGTCCGGTGGGTCTGTCGCTGGTGGTCCGCGAGCGCGCAGCCTGCGCGACGTTGGTCGACGTCCTCGACGAAGCGGTCGCCCTCGCGCGCGAGAACGCCGCCGCCGCCGGTGTCTCCGCGCGGGTCTCGGCCGAGGTCGTCGACCTGCGACGCCCGCTCCCGAAGCACCTGCACCACCAGTTCGATCTCGTGGTGGCCAACCCGCCGTGGGCGCCCTCGTCGCGCCCCTCGCCCCGCGTCTCGCGTGCGACCGCGCGCAACGGCGACAGCGAGACGTTGCCCGGCTTCGTGCGCGCCGCCCGCGCCGCCCTCGGCGCTGCCGGTCGCGTGTGCTTCGTCTATCCCGCGAACGAGCTCGCGAGCCTGCTCACGGCGCTCAGCCACGCCGGCCTCGAGCCAAAGCGCCTCCGCATGATCCACCCGCTGCCCGACGCACCCGCGCGCGCCGCGCTGGTCGAAGCGAAGCCCGCCCGCGCCGGCGGCCTGCGCGTGGACACGCCCCTCATCGCCATGCACGCCCCCGGCGCCTGGACCGAAGAAGCGGCGCGCATCATCGACGGAAACCTATAGGCGCGCGCGTCGGCGACGAATCGTCAACGAATAGGCGCGCGCGTCAGCGACGAATCGTCAACGAATAGGCGCGCGCGTCAGCGACGAATCGTCAACGAATAGGCGCGCGCGTCAGCGACGAATCGTCAACGAATAGGCGCGCGCGTCAGCGAGCGCCTTTGCGTCAACTCTCCCGATCAAGCAGCAGGCTGCGCAAATGGAAGCCCAACTGGGCGACACAGTTCGGATCTCCGTTCGAGCTCCCAGAAGATCTCGTGGAAGTCGCGAACGAGTGACACCGCGCCGCGGACGCGCAGCCCCTAGATCATGCACGCCGACGGCAGCTTCACCGCCGTCGCGCCCTTCACGCCCTTGAGCGAGTTGTTCAAGTCGCCGTTCCAGTTGAGGACGGCCTTGTCGCACTCCTTGGCCGCCTTATCGAGCTCCTCTTTCGGCGGCGAGGGCGGCGGCGGCGGCATGCCCGGGATCGGCGCGGCGCTCGCGGCTTGGTTGGCGATGCCGGCGGCCGTGGCGGCGTTCCGGAGCGCGGTGCAGCAGGCGATGAGCTTCTGCTTGTCGGCGTCGCTCTGCGCGTTGCCGGTGTCGGCCTTGGCGGTGGGCGTGCCCGGCTTCCACGTGCCGGTCGGCGCTGCGGTTCCGGCGCTGGGATCGGCGACGCCGCCGACGTCCGGCAGCGGCTCCTCTTCGTCGACCTTCTTCTTCTTCTTCTTCGGCTTGTCCTCGGGCTCCTCGGCGGCGGGCGTGGGCAGCGGCTCCTCTTTCTTGGAGCACGCGAACCACGACAACGGACCGACGACCAGGAGGACCGCGAAGAAGACGCGCTTGTGCATGGCGGGAGGATACATCGTCTCGTTTGACGAGTGAGCCCGCTCGTTCATTGGGTATCTTGCGGAGGTGCGGGGTCGCGAGCTGGTCGAGCCGGTCGAAGTCGTGCGCGCGGGCGCGCTCTCTCCCGACGCCGTGGGGTGGTCGCGGCGCCCGGTCCAACGGGTGGATCTCCGCGGAGTCCGCGCTCGCCGCAAGCGATGGGAGCACTGGGCGTTGATGAATGAGGAGCTGCTGTTCCTCGTCACCCTCGTCGATCTCGGCCCGCTCTCGGCCGCGATTGTCGCGTCGTGCGATCTCCGCACCCGCGAATGGCAGGAGCGCGTGCGTCCCGCGCGCATCGCGTTTCCCGAGCGCGTGCACGGCGCCGACCTCATCACCGCGGGCGACGTCTCGATCGCGACGCGCGGCGAGGAGACCGTTCTCCGCACGCGCCGGTGCGACGTGACCATCGACCGCCGCGACCGCGACACGCTCAACGTGGTCGTCCCGTTCCCCTCCGGCCGCTTCGCGTTCACCTCGAAGCAGGTCGGCTTCCCCGCGCGCGGCACGATCGACGGCCGCCCGTTCCAGGGCCTCGCCACGCTCGATCACGGGCGCGGCGTGTGGCCGTGGCGCACGCGCTGGAACTGGGCCTCCGCCGCCGACGACCGCGTCGCCTTCAACCTCGGCGCGCGCTGGACCGACGGCAGCGGCACCAACGAGAACGGCTACTTCCTCAACGGCAAGCTGTTCCCCATCGCCGCGGACCTCCGCTTCGACTTCGACCGCAAGCGCCCCGACGTCCCGGTCGGCATCAGCGGCCCCGACGTCGACGTGATGTTCGTCCCCATCGCCCGCAAGCGCACCCACCTCGAGCTCGGCCTCATCGCCGGCGATCTCGACTTCCGCGTCGGCCGCTTCGTCGGCACCATCGCGGGCACGCCGATCAAGAACCTGCTCGGCTGGTGCGAGGCCTTCGACGCGCGGTGGTGACCGTGCGGCGTCAGGGCTGCGGTGGACGCAGCCGCGGACTTGCTCGGCGTGACGATTAGGTAGCGCTCCACGTGATCAGGGAGGGCCCAGCCAGCCCTTCGTCAACATCCACGACGCCGGCGGCTCGACGAGCTCGACGCTCGAGAGTGACGAGAACGCGTCGACCTCGGCGCGCGGAGTCCTGCCCCAGCGCGCCAGGTGCACGGCGCGATTGCCGATGACATACAGGAGCGCGTTTCGCGTCTCGCTGGGCGTCTTGAGCACGTGCTCGTGGTAGCGGTCCTCGATGCGGCGCCCGCTCGCGCGCATCACGGTGTTGAGGCCCCGCGCGACGCGAATGAGCAGCGCTCGCAGCGCGCCGCTGAGGGCGCGCCGGCCGTCGGCCTCGACGATGAGGTGGAGGTGATTGTGCTGCACCGAGAAGTGCACGACGCGCACACCCTCGCGGAGGCGAACCGCGGTCAGTGCGGCGGCGATGGGGCGGTAGCAGCGCTGGCTCCGTAGATTCCAGGTGCCACGCGTGGTTCGGATCGTGATGTGGTGGGGGCGGTGGCGCGAGACGCGCGGGCGCTTGACGTGCGGAACGCGGGTGCTCGTGCGCGAGCCGCGGGGCCGGCCTGCGCCGGCGCGGCGCCCGCCCCGGGTGTTGGGATAGGGGAGTGCCTGCTGCTCCGCGCGGGCCATGGTTTTGAATAATGGCGCATGTTGTCGACGTCAATGGCCGCCGCGCCCGCGCCGGCTCGTCCGCCACGTTCTCACGCACGGGCGCCGTCGTGCGCGCGTCGTCCCTCGGGGGAAGCACGCAGGCACTCGTCGGCTCCGGCAGCGGGCCCACGGTTCATCGCCGCGCGCGTGCTCCTTGCCTCACGTCGGGTCCACCGGATCGGAGAGGGCGGACTTGTCGCGAAGCTCGAGTGATGGTGGGGAAAGTTGACGGTCGGCGCCGCCGGAAGCCGGCGGCACTCGGACTCACGGTGACGTGAGAGGCGCGGCGACCTTCAAACGTCGTTCGATCATGTCGACAAGCACGTGCGCGTTGGGTGTCCCGAGATATGGGTCGCGCGACCAGACCTTCTTCTTCGGCCCGCGGCGCACGATGATTTGCCCGGACGTCACTTCGATCGAGGCGACGTCCGCCCACTGGAGCCGGTCTCCGTCGCGCTCGATGCCGTCGGGGTCGAGCACGAGGCGTCCAAAGTCGACGCGAACGCCGGCCTCGAGATCCGCCTTCGCCTTCCGCCTCAGTCGCTTGAGCGACTCGCTGCGGATGCGCGCCCCGACCTTGAGCAATCCGTCGAGCGCGCTCGTGAGCTCGATGGTGCCTGTGCGTGTCGTCACCACGACCCGCGTGCGCGCGACGTTGCTCCACCAGTTGAACCACACGATCGAAGGGCCGACTCGCTCTACGTAGGTCGTGTAGGTGGTGATGTCGTCCCACTTCACCGACTGCCATCGGCCGCGACGATGCACGCGGAAACCGTCCCGGTAGACCTCGACGGCGATGTCCGCGTTGCGGTGGAAATCAACGACGATGACGATGTGAATGAGCGCGACCGCGCCGATCACGATCACCCCAAACGAGATCGTGAGCGAAGCGACGAGGTAGAGAGTCCACGCCGAGAAGAACGCCGCACGGACGATCCACCACAGCTTGCGGGAGCCGCTGAATGCAGGGCCGTGCTCGCCCTCCAGCGGGCCGAGCTCCGGTGGCGCTTCGCGGTACGGATCGGTCGCCGCCTTCTTCCCCTCGCTGTTCGTCATGTTCGACGACAAGAGGATACCGACAATCCTCGCTGATGCGGCTCTCGCGATATCGTCTTTCGAATGGTCTCGCGCCCACCCGTCCCCTGGCTCGACTGCGCTGCGGTGCGCTCGGGTCTCGCGTGGCTGTTGACCGTCGCGCTGGTTCCCGGCTGCGGCGCGCGGAGTGAGCTCGAAGTGCGCGCCACCGCCGTAGACGATGCAGCGCTGCCGCCGGCAGACACGGCGTCGTCCTCGGATGAAGGTGTCGACTCGATCGTCGACGCCGTGCCCGATCGCATCGACACCGCGCCGCCGCCACCCGCGCCCCCGCAAATCGTCGCGCTCTCGACGTCGGGTACGGCGACCTGTGCGCGAACTGCTACCGGATCGACGTGGTGCTGGGGCGTCGGCGCGTTGAGCGGACTTACGCGCGATCCCGTGCCCACCCCCGTGAAGGGGCTCGACGACGCCGTCGACTTCTCGATCGGTTGGTATGGACGCATCGCGCTCACGGCGAGCCGTCGCCTGCTCGCGTGGGGGCACGGGTACTTCGGCGACCTGCCGAGGACGGTCGCGGCACCCGAGCTGATCGCGGCGGACTCGTCCGCATTGGCCGTGGCGCAGGGTGATGATTTTCACTGCGTCCTCGACGCGGATCGAACCGTGCGCTGCTGGGGTGACAACCAGCTCAACGAAATCGGCATCGCGCGAACGAAGATGTACGAGCTGAAGCCTGTGCCGATCGCCGGAGTCACCGCGGTCAAGCAGCTCTCTGCGGGCGGTTGGCACGCGTGTGCCCTCATCGAGGACGGAAGCGTGATGTGTTGGGGGCACAACTCCGAGGGAGCCACGGGCGACGTCGGTCGAACCGTGTACGCGCCGCACCGAGTGCCCGGCGTGACCGACGCCGTCGGCATCGCTGCAGGCGGCGCTCACACCTGCGCGCTGATCGCTGACGGCTCCGTGCAGTGCTGGGGCGCGAACAAGTACGGTCAACTCGGCGACGCGACGACGACCGGCCGAGCAAGCCCACGCCCCGTTTCGGGTTTGACGAACGTGCGCGCCATCGCAGCGGGCGGCGTGCAGTCCTGCGCCGTCCTCACGGACGGGACCGTCGCCTGCTGGGGAGGAACCGCGGGCTTCGCGCCCGGGGCCACGACCGCCACTCCCCTCGGCCGCACCACGCCGGTGAAGATCGCGGGGCTCGCTGCCATCACCACCATCGGCGTCGCGAGCGACTACGCGTGCGCCGTGACCGACAAGGGCCGGGTGTTGTGCTTCGGGCAGAACGACTCGTTCCAGCTGGGCACCGGTGCGACGACGGCCTCGTCGACACCAGTGGAGCCGAAGTTCTGAGCGCGCAGACGCGTGATGGAGAGAGTGGCCGCCCGCGAACCTTCGTTAACGAGAAAAGGGAGCACCGGGGTGCTCCCTTCCTCGTCGCTCAGACCGCTCCGGTGATCAGCTGCAGCCCATCGAGTTGCCGCAGTTGAGGCACCGGTAGCAGGCGCCGTTGCGGACCGTGATGTGGCCGCACACGTCGCACACCGGGGCGTCGCCCATCATCTCCTCGAGCTGCGCGTCGAGCGAGCCCGGCGCGTGGCCGGTGCCCTCCGCTTCGATCGAGGCCTTGGCCAGCGCGGCCGGCGTGTACGCGAGCGAGGCCGGCGGGATCGACGGCGTGGGCTCCGACTCCGCCGGGCCGTACTCGCCCGGATCCTCCGTCTTCACCGAGGCCGGCTTGACGTGGCAGAGGTCGTAGCGCTGGAGGTACTCGACGCCGAGCACGCGGAACAGGTAGTCGACGATCGACGTCGACATCTTGATGTTCGGGTGCCCCTCGACGTTCCCCTGCGGCTCGAACCGCGTGAAGGTGAACTGCTCGACGTAGGTCTCGAGCGGCACGCCGTACTGGAGGCCGACCGACACCGCCATCGCGAAGCAGTTCATCATCGAACGGAAGGCCGCGCCCTCCTTGTGCATGTCGATGAAGATCTCGCCGAGCCGACCGTCGTCGTACTCGCCGGTGCGGAGGAAGATCTTGTGGCCGCCGACGCGCGCCTCCTGGGTGAACCCCTTGCGCTTCTTCGGCAGGCGCAGGCGCGTGCCGTAGGCCTTGGTCTCCGCCGGGGCGGTGAAGGTTTGCGCGAGCGGCTTCGGGTTCGCGGTGTGGGTGGACGCGGTGACCTGCACGACCGGGGTCGCCGTCTCCTCGCCCGCGCCGCCCGCCTCGTCGATCGCCTCGACCGGCGTCTGGATGGTCTTGGCCACCTCCTTCTTCTCGGACGAGTCGCCCGAGGAGAGCGGCTGCGAGGCCTTGCACCCGTCGCGGTAGAGCGCGACGGCCTTCAGACCGAGCTTCCAGCCCTCGTAGTAGATGTCCGCGACCTCTTCGACGGTGGCGTCGTTGGGGAGGTTGACCGTCTTGGAGATGGCGCCCGAGAGGAACGGCTGCGCGGCCGCCATCATGCGCACGTGGCTGATCGGCGCTAGGAAGCGCGTGCCGTGCTTGCCGTTGCGGTTGGCGGTGTCGAACACCGCGTAGTGCTCCGGCTTGAGGTGCGGCGCGCCCTCGATCGTCATGCGACCGATGATGTGGTCGTTGGCCGCCTCGATCTGCTCGGCGTTGAAGCCGAGGAACGAGAGCAGGTCGACGCTCTTGAGCTTCTCGGCGGGGACGCCGAGGCGGGTGAGCGTGTCCTCGCCGAGGACCCAGGTGGCGAACGCCGTCTTGAGGTCGAAGGCGCCGAGCAGCGCGGCCTCGATCTTACGGAGCTCCTCGTCCTTGAACCCGCGCTGCTTGAGCGACGCGCGGTTGATGTAGGGCGCGCCGAGCAGGGTGTTGGTGCCGATGACGTAGGCGACGATCTCCTGGTTCTGCGCCTCGTCGTAGCCGAGCTTGCGGAGCGCCGCCGGCACCGACTGGTTGACGATCTTGAAGTAGCCGCCGCCGGCGAGCTTCTTGAACTTCACGAGCGCGAAGTCCGGCTCGATGCCGGTCGTGTCGCAGTCCATCAAGAGGCCGATGGTGCCGGTGGGCGCGAGGACGGTGGCCTGCGCGTTGCGGTAGCCGTGCTCCTTGCCGAACGAGAGCGCGTCGTCCCAGTCCTTGGTCGCCGCGTTCCACAGGTAGTCCGGGCAGGCGTCGCGGTCGATCTCGTAGGCCTTGTCGCGGTGCTTGCCGATCACGCGGATCATCGGCTCGCGGTTCTTGGCGAAGCCGGCGAAGGCGCCCTTGCGCGACGCCATCTCGGCGGAGACGCGGTAGGCGTGGCCGGTGAGGACGGCGGTGAGCGAGCCGCAGATCGCGCGGCCCTGGTCGCTGTCGTAGGGGATGCCGAGGACCATCAGCAGCGTGCCGAGGTTGGCGTAGCCGAGACCGAGCGGGCGGTAGTCGTGGCTGTTCTTCGCGATCTGCTTGGTCGGGTAGGCGGAGAAGTCGACGAGGATCTCCTGCGCCACGAAGAAGACGCGGATCGCGTGGCGATAGGCGTCGATGTCGAACGTGTTGTCGTCGCGGAGGAACTTGGTGAGGTTCAGCGAGGACAGGTTGCACGCCGTGTCGTCGAGGAACATGTACTCGCTGCACGGGTTGCTCGCGCGGATCGGCGCGGTGTTCGAGCAGGTGTGCCAGTCGTTGATCGTGGTGTCGTACTGCACGCCGGGATCGGCGCAGCCCCACGCGGACTCGGCGAGCTTGCGCCACAGGTCCTTGGCCGGGTACTGCGGGCCGGCCTCGCCGGTGGTGCGGAAGCGGGTGGTCCACACGCCGCCGGCGTCGACCGCCTTCATGAAGTCGTCGGTCACGCGGACCGAGTTGTTGGAGTTCTGGCCGGAGACCGTGTGGTAGGCCTCGCCGTTGAAGTCGGACGAGAAGCCCATGGCGATGAGGGCCTTGGCCTTCTTCTCCTCACGGACCTTCCACTCGATGAAGTCCATGATCTCGGGGTGGTCCATGTCGAGGCAGACCATCTTCGCGGCGCGCCGCGTGGTGCCGCCCGACTTGGTGGCGCCGGCCGCGCGGTCGAGCACCTCGAGGAAGCTCATGAGGCCGGACGACGTGCCGCCGCCCGAGAGCTTCTCCTGCTTGCCGCGGAGCGCGCTGAAGTTGGAGCCGGTGCCCGAGCCGTACTTGAAGAGACGCGCCTCGTGCTTGACGAGGTCGTAGATCGACATGAGGTCGTCGGACACGCTCTGGATGAAGCACGCCGAGCACTGCGGCTGCTCGTAGGCGTTGGTCGTCTCGAAGACGTCCTGCGTCTGGTCGCTCCACGCCCAGGTGCCGCCCGAGCCCTTGATCTGGTAGCGGTGCCACAGGCCGCAGTTGAACCACACCGGCGAGTTGAACGCGCCGATCTGGTGCACGAGCATGTACGAGAGCTCGGCCTCGAACGCGTCGGCCTCCTCTTTGGTGGCGAAGTAGCCGCCCTGCGTCTCGCCGGCCTCGCGGATGGTGCGCGCCAGGCGATAGACGACCTCGCGGACGGAGCGCTCGCCCTTGCTCTTGTCGCCGTAGAGGCCCGCCTTGCGGAAGTACTTGGAGACGACGATGTCGGTCGCGAGCTGCGAGAAGTGCGCGGGGATCTCGGCGCCCTCGAGCTTGAAGACGGTGGAGCCGTCGGGGTTGGTGATGACGCTCGTGCGTCGCTCGTAGACGACCTCGTCGAGCGGGTCGGTGCCCGCGCGCGTGAAGCGACGCTCGATCAGGGTCGACGCCGCGGCCTCGGCCTTCACCCGCTTCTTCTTCTCCGACTCGCCGCCGTTCGTCTTCGTCCCGACCGACGCTGCGCTCTTGTCCGCCATGGCTCCACCACTCCCCGCTTCTGATGCCTACTGACCCGAGCACCGGTGACGGGACCCCATGACGAAAAACGCCATGACGCGTCCCTGCCATCACGCGGGACCGGCCCGCTTGATGACTCTTCCGGTGCTCCCCCCAAATCACCCGCCGGGCGCCGCTTCTGGCTTCTCGACTCTCTGCTGGACCCTGAACAGGGGTCGAGGAGGAGCTACCGCGCGTGGACGGCGAGAAGAGACAGCTGCGCTCGGACCCTCAGACACGTACCTGAAACCCGGTTCACCGGTCAACTCTTTTTCACCCATGGGCCACAAGGGGTGGGGGTCTCGATCCGGGTGACCACAAGGCGTTGGGGTATACGTGTGTGCAGGCTGTTGAGAAATCGTGGACTTGCCGTGGGGGACCTGAGGACTCGCTGCAAGGGAGTGCTTGTCCTACCTCAACAGGGACGCGGAGCGACCAGCCGTCGACGTCGACCGTGTCGACGGGACGTTGTCGCTGCTGCGCTCGGCGCTCGGCGCCCGAGATCACTCCGTCGCTGTGCCCGTCGCCGGCGTCGCTACGCGCAGGCGGAGTGGGCCGCGGCCGAGGAAGAGCTCGACGACTGCGCCGCGGCGGTCGGCGGCGCCGACGTGGATGAAGCCGTCCGGCCGTTCGATCGCGTACGGCGTTCGCGCGATGGGGGCGCCGCCGTCGTCCGGTGCGACGAACACGATCAGCGACGCGGCGCCGTTGTCCATCGCGGGCGCGATGCCGATCGCGCCCTCGCGACACACGCTCGCGACCGCGCCCGACGGATCGGCGAGCGCGCAGCGTTCGAGCGAGGTGCGCGCCCTCGCGGCGATGTCGCCCTCGGACTTGAGGCGCGCGGTGAGGACCCGCGCGGCCGCGGCGCGCACGACGTCGTTGGGATCGTCGGCGAGGAGCTTTCGCTCCTTGGCGGCGTCGCACGTCGCGGTGCCGCCGGCGCCGAGCAGGTGGCGCACCGAGGCGAGCGCGTTGGCGCGCACGTA
>JALHOE010000186.1 GCA_022843175.1 Deltaproteobacteria bacterium | reverse complement strand
AGCGACATCGGCAGCAGCGACCGCTCGGCGCAGCGCGCGACCCACGCGGCCGCCGGCGGACCACAGCGCTCGGCGCGCGCGGGCGTCGTCGCGGCGACCCCCGCGAGGAACGCCGCGAGCGCGATCAGACCGCCGCGACCAACCATCGCGGCTGCGACGAATCGTCGAGCTCGAAGAACCCATCGCACACGCTCGCGCGCGGGCAGCCCTCGCAGACCTGCTTCTTCACGCGCCGGGCGGCGAGGAACGCCGGCAGGTCGACGGTCTCGGTGTGGGTGAACGAGCTTCGCACCGCGCGATCGCTGACGATCTGCGCCTCGTAGCGCGGAAGAAAGCAGGAGGGCAGGTTGAGCAGGCGGATGCGCAGCCGGTCGCCGAATCGATCGATGGTGCGCGCCGCGGCCTCGGCGGCGAGCGCGGTGTCCGGCGCGAGCGCGCGAGTGCCCTTGCCGAAGGGCGTGAGGAAGTGGAGGTTGAGGCGTGTGAGCCCGGCTCCGAGCGCGAGCTCGGCGAGCGCGTCGAGCGCGTCGACGTTGCGAGCGGTGACGGTGACGTTCATCGCGAGGTCGACGTGCGCGGGCGCGTGACGCACGCAGTGCGCGAGCCCCTGCATCGCTTGCTCGAACGCCTCCGAGACCCCGACGTGCGCGGCGTGGAGCGCGGCGTCGGCGCCATGCACGCTCACCTCGACCCGCGTCACGCCCGAGCGAACGAGCGCGCGGGCGTAGGGCTCGTAGAAGCAACGCCGACCGTTGGTGACGACCGCGATCTCCCGGTAGCCGAGCGCGTGGGCGTGCTGGATGAGCGGGATGAGCTCCGGGTCGAGCGTCGGCTCGCCGCCCTCGAACGACACCGCGCGAACGCCGCGCCGAGCATGGCGCGCGAGATCGTCGCGCGTCGTCGTGGCGCGCTCGCCGCCGCTCGTGGTCGACGCGCAGAATGTGCAACGGTTGTTGCACGCATAGGTGAGCTGCACCCGGAGGAGCTCCGGCGCGCGCATTCGCTCGTCGAGCGAGCGCTTGAACCGCGTGAGCTCCTCGCTGGAGACGAGCGCGCCCGGCTGGCTCGGCGCCATCTGAAACATCGGACCCCAGTCGGTCACCACCGGCAGCCGGCGGCCCCGGGCGAGCTCGGTGCCCGGGAGCGGGGTCGCGAACTGCACCGCCGGGATGGCGCCGAACCGCTCGAAGAGATCGAGGGCGAACGAGAGCGTGCCGTTGATCTCCACCGCGGTCTCGCCGGGCAGACCGATGATGTAGTGGATCATCAGCGCGACGCCCGCGCGGTGGGCGTCGCCGGCCACGCGCACGATGGCGGCGAGGTCGAGGCGCTTGCCCACGACCTCGCTCACCACGCGCTGCACCCCGCTCTCGGCGCTCACGCTGACGGTGCGCACGCGGCCGCGCATCTTCTCGAGGTGCTCGGCGAACAGATAGTCGGCGCGCATCCCGTTGGGGACGTCGAACTTGACGTCGAGCGCGTCGATCGCCTCGAGGAACGAGTCGAAGTGGCGCTCGTTGACGTTGATCAGCTCGTCGAGCACCTCGAGCCGCGTCGCGCCGTGCACGCGGACAAGCTCTTCGAGGTGCGCGCGCAGGCGCGACGCCGAGAGACGCCGCTGGGTCTTGGGCGCTCCCTCGGCGCGGCCGGGGTTGGAGCTGCAGTGCGTGCAGCGAAACGGACAACCGCGCGAGGTGACGAGCGGCAGCGTTCGCCCGTCGATCGGGAACGCCCACTCGGAGCGGCCGAGCACCGCGACGAAGGCCGCGCAGAACCGATCGCGCGCCGCGAGATCGACGAGGTCCCACGCGGGCAGCGGGAGCGCGTCGAGATCCTCCGGCTCGACGCCGCGAACGACCCCGCGCACGTCGCCGGCGAGGACCGCCGGGAGCGACACCTCGGCCTCGTACTTCAGGTAGGTGTCGGCCTCGGGGTAGCTCGCGAGGATCGCTTCACCGTCCGCTTCGACGTAGTGCTGTCCGGACTGATAGCAGTCGGCGAGGATGACCCGCCCCGCCCGAACGCCAGCGAGGAGCTCGCCGAGCACCTCGTCGCGGTGGGGCGGTCGGTGGAACGGGGTGTAGGCGACGAGCACGAGGTCGGCGTCGCCGATCGCGGCGAGCACGGCGGAGACCGGCGCTCCGAGGTGCAGGCGCCCATCGGAGCGCTCCGAGAGCCCGGCGCCCGGGAGGGCCAGGGCGTCGACGAGGCGCACCTCGTGCCCGGCTTCGCGCGCGACCGCGGCGACCTGGGCCGCGCCGAGATCCGCCATGTACGGGTAATCGATGAAGTCTCGGGCGATCGAGGTCGGGGGATGGACCACCACGACGCGCGCCATCGCGAGAGCATCGCAGACGGCCCCGATCGACGCCAGCGGCGGGCGTGCGATACTGCGTGCGCATGTCGACGGAGGACCGCAGCCTGGAAGCCGCGAAGATCGCGTCCCACGAGGACGCCGCGCACGAGAAGCGGAACTGGGTACGCCTCACCTTCGACTGCAACGACCACTGCGTCTTCTGCCTCGACGCGCACACCCACAACGGCGAGATGCGCGACCGCAACGAGGTCAAGGAGCAGATCCTCGACGGCCGTCGCAAGGGAGCGACCCGGCTCATCCTCTCGGGGGGCGAGCCGACGATCCACCCCAACTTCGTCGACTTCGTGCGGCTCGGGCGGCTCGCCGGGTATTCGAAGATTCAGACCGTCACCAACGGTCGCCTCTTCAAGTACCGCGAGTTCATCACCCGTGCGCTCGACGAGGGCCTCTCCGAGATCACCTTCTCGATCCACGGGCCCAACGCCAAGGTGCACGACGCGCTCGTCGGCAGCAAAGGCGCCTTCGCCGAGGAGATCGCCGGTCTCGGGCACGCGCTCGCCGACGGCCGGCCGATCGTCAACATCGACATCGTGATCAACCGCGCCAACGTCCGGCACCTGCCCGAGATGCTGCGCATGTACATCGAGATGGGCGTGAAGGAGTTCGATCTCCTCCAGGTCATCCCGTTCGGCCGCGCCTTCACCGACGGGCGCGACACGCTCTTTTACGACCTCGAAGAGGCCAGGCCCTACCTGCAGGAGGCGCTCGCGTACTCCAAGCGCGAAGACGTCCACATCTGGATGAACCGCTTCCCGCCGCAGCACCTCGAGGGCTACGAGCACCTCATCCAGGACCCCTACAAGCTCAACGACGAAATTCGCGGTCGCAAAGAGGAGTTCGCGCGCCTGCTCGACGGCGGCGAGTGGCTCGACTGTCGCGAGCCCGCGCGCTGCAAGTACTGCTACCTGCAGCGGCTCTGCGACACGCTCGAGGGCGTGCTCGACACCGTCGACCAGCGGTCGTTCACGGTGCTCCGCGTCGACACCGAGTGGGAGGCGAAGCAACCGCCGGTGTTCGGCGGCGATCCGGCGACCGCGCGCAAGAAGCGCCCCGCGGGCGCGCCGGCCGAGGCGCCGCCGGTCCCGCAGGGCAAGCGCTCGCTGCCGATGATCCCGTCGGGCCCGATGCGCGCCGCTCCGCCGAAATCGCTCGACGAGGTGGTCGACGCGGCCCGGGTCCTGTGGGTCCGTGCGCCGAACCTCGAGCGCGCGCGGCAGGCGCTCTCGTCGTTCCCCGCGCTAGAGCGGGTGGAGCTCGAGCTCGAAGACCCGACCGGCATCGGCGCGACGCTCGACGGCCGCACGGTCGAGCGCGTGATCGTGTCGCGTGCCGCAGACGCCGAGCGGCTCCTCGCGCTCGATGCGTTCGAGGTCGTCCTCGAGCTCACGCGCGAGAACGAGCCGTGGTTGCTCTCGCTCGACACGGCGCCGCCGCGGCTCGTCCTCCGCCAGCCGTCCTACGAGCGGCTCACCGAGGCGTCGGAGCGCGACGTCGATCTCCGCGCCTTCTTCCAGAAGTTCACCCACGCGGTCACGCTCGAGGACATTCCGGCGTGCGTCAGCGGCCGCCCGCCGCGCGCGCGCCCCACCGTGCTCGACACCGCGATGACGGCGAACGGGCGCGTCGAGATCTTCCGCTACGCCCGGCGGTATCTGCTCGAGCACTACCGCACCAAGTCACTGCGCTGCACCGGCTGCGCGCACCACGCATCGTGCGACGGCATGCACATCAACTACGTGCGCGCCCACGGCTACGCGGTGATGGAGCCGGTCCCGCCGACGGCGTCGGCTGCGGCCGAGTAGCGCAGCACCCACTGATTGCTCGTCTCGACGCCGACGTCGCGGCGCTCGAGGGGGCGGAAGCCGAGCCTCTCGAAGCGCGGGTGCGCGAGCGCGGCGCTGTCGTTGCGGAAGTGCTCGAACCCGGCCCGCCCCGCCTCGGCGCGGCCTGCCTGCTCGGCGGCGCGCACCAACCCGAACGCGACGTTGTCCACGACAATGACCGTGCCGTTCGGGCGAAGGCGCTGCGCGATCGCGGCGACGACGGCGTCCGGATCGCGGAGGTGGTTCCAGCTGCGCAGGAGCAGGATGTGATCGAACCGCTGGTCGCCGACGACGGCCTGCAGCTCCTCGGCGACGCCGACTCGCACCTCGGCGCCGGGGAGCGTGGCACGCAGGGCCTCGACGCGCGCCGCGTCGGGCTCGACCCCGACGTAGCGAATCTGCTCGCGCGCGATGAGCGGCAAGAGGACGTCCGCGTAGGGCGCCTCGCCGCACCCGAGGTCGAGCACGTGACCCCGCAGCGTCGACAAGAGCTCGCGCACCCGGGCGTCGTCGCGCGTGAAGACGTCGTCGCGGACGAGCTCGAACGTGCCCGCGCAAGTGGTCTCGGCAGAGCAACCGCGGCACATCGCGCTCCGCTGCAGCTTGCGTAGGTCGCGCGCGAAGTTGTCGGGGGCATCCTTGCTGGAGACGTCGACGTAGATCTGCCCGAGATCGTGCTTGGTGGCCTCGATCTCCACGTCGGTGAAGTCGCGCGTGGCGGTGCGGTAGCGCGCGATCCGATCGCCCTTGCGAACGAAGACGTGGCGGCCGCGATCCCATGGCGTCGTCCCACCAGCGAGCACCGGACAGCCGCCCTCGGTCGTTCCGACGACCTTCTCGAAGACCCAATGAAACGAGTTCGAGCGCGGGCGATCCGCGACGGGGTGCAGCTCCTCGACCCCGTGCACCTCGGCGTATCCGCGGTAGAGGCCCGGGCAGGCCCCGCGGATCGAGCAATCGTCGCAGGCGCGCGGCTGCACCTTCGCGCGGTCGTCGACCGGGAAGAAGTCGGGCTCGCCGATCTCGATCATGGTCGCGAAGTGGTGCGTCTTGAGGTCGTCGTAGCGATCTTCGTGGCCGGGGAGCAGACAGAAGGGGATCCCGTCGTGCGCGTAGCGCTGGCCGCCGCGAGAGAGGCCATACTCAATCGCGTCCTTCACCTTCTCGGCGACGACCGACACCTTGGGGATGAGCCGATCGAAGTGTTTGTCGCCGCCACCCTTGGGCTGAACCATCGAGAACTTGAGGACGACGTCGGGGTACGGGAGCAGCGCATCGACGACCGGCCGCAGGTGGTTCGCGTTCTGGCGGGTGACGACGGTGTTGACCGTGAAGTCGAGGCCCTTGCCGGCCAGGTTCTTCACGGCCTGGTAGGTCTGCTCGAACGCGTCGGCCCGAACGAGCAGGTTGTGGATCTTCGCGTCGCCGCCGTGAAGCGACATGTAGACGTACTTGAGGCGACGCTCGAGGAGCTTGTCGACGAGCTCGGGATAGGCGAGCGCGCGTCCGTTGGTGACGAGCCCGAAGTCGAGGCCGAGGGCGGCGGAGCGCGACGCCCACTTGAGCAGCTCCGAGCGCATCGTGACCTCTCCGCCCGAGAGCACGATCATGCTGTGACCGAGCTGCGCGGCGCGGTCGATCTTGGCCTCGACCTCTCGCGCGTCGCCGTCGATATCGCGTACGTCGAGCGTGTGGCAGAAGGTGCAATGGTTGTTGCACCCGTACCCCACTTTGATCAACGCCTTCACGCCGGCAAAGCGTAGCAGGCCCTACGCCCGCGGCTCGACGGGGACGAACTCGTCGGTGCCGAACAGGGCGACGTACGCGCGGTAGTGCTCGCGGGGACAGCGATCTGCGAGGGAGCAACGATCGACGTGTTCGCAGGGGACGGTGGCGTCGGCGACGTCGGGCGCGGCGAGCGGCCAGGCGGGCCCCTCGTGGGTGAGGCCGGCGGCGAACCGCACGCAGGGGTGCCGCGCCGCGGCGTCGAGCCACGCGATCGCCTGCTCCCGTGCGTCGATCGGGACCTCGGAGAGGTGCGCGAGGAACGCTGCGACGACCTCGCTCTCCCGCACCGCGGCCCCGCGAAACGCGCCGTCCGGGGCCCGCGCGAGCGGGTACACCGGCTGGCTCCACAGCGGGAGCCTTCGCGCGCGCGCGAACGCGGCCAGCGCGGCGAGCTCGTGCACGTTGTGGCTCGTGACCACGTTCGAGAGCGCGAGGTGCACGCGCTCGGACACCTCGAGGAGCGCCTCGATCGCGGCGAGCACCTCCGCGTGCGAGCCCGGCCGCCCGGTCACCGCCTCGTGGACGAGCGCCGTGACGCCGTACAACGGCACCACGATGCGCGTGTCCCGCGGGGCGCGCGCGAGGAACGCGTCGCGAAACGCTCGATCGGCGAAGCGGCGCTGCGGCCCCATCGCAGTGAGGCGTTGGAAGCCGAGGTCGCGCACGACCTCGACCAGCTCGAGGATGCGGGAGAACGAGAGCGGATCGAAGCCATTGAGCTGGACGTGCGTCGCGGCGCCCTCGCGCGCGCTCCGCAGCTGAAGGACCAGCTCGTCGAGCTCCGCGTCGCCGTCGTCGCGCGCCGGGGTCGTCGCGCGAATCGGGCAGAACACGCACGCCTGATGGCACTCGACGTTGAGCTGCAGATGCACGGTCGCCGGGGCAGCGCTCGTCGTCGCGGGAACCGACAGCGCGCGGACCTCGTGCGCGCGGAGCGGAACCCGCAGCTTCGAGCCCCTGAGCGCGGCGAGGGCGATGAGCCACGAGCCGAGCACGGCGCTCGGCGTGGTGATCTCGTCGTCGAAGCGAAGGGCGAGCTCGGACGCGCTCGCGAACGCGCCCGGCAGCGCGTCGCGGGGGCCGAGGAGGATCCGCACCGCGCGCCCGCTCGGCGCGTGCTCGAAGCGCAACAGGCAGATCCGCGGGCCGCGCGTCGGCACGACCTCGATGCTCCGGAGCACGTGCTCGGCGAGCGTGGACCCGATCGCGAGGTTCGGCGCGAGCCAGGCCGCGACCCCGCGTGGATCGAGGAACAGCTCCGGCGCGGGCTCGACCGCGGCGAGCGCGCGCGCCCACGGCGGCTGCGACGCGAGGACGCGGGAGAGCCGATCGGGATCGTCGGCGATCAAATGGGGAAACAGGGCCGCGAGCGGGAGCGCCCACGACGACACCCTCGACAGCGCCGCGTGGGCCGCGCCCGAGGCCGCCGCGGATTCGAGCTCGACCGCCACCGGCCCCACCGGCGTGCGGACGCGGGCCCCATGGCCACCGAAGCGAAGCGCGAACCGCGCCGGCCCGTCGAGCTCGAGCGCGACATCGCCGCGCGCGGTCGCCACGAGACGGCGGAGGACCCAGCCCGGCGGCGCGCAGTCGTCGAGGAGCGGCTCGACGCGCGACAGATCGACGACGCTCACGGAGCCGCCAGCGTAGCATCGCGAAGTGCAGCGAACGAACCGACTGCTCGCGATCGTCATCGCGTGCGGCGTCGTCTTCTACGCGTCGGTCGCCGCGCAGACCGAGCACGCGTTCAACGATTGGGACTGGATCGCGATCACCCGCTCGCCGTCGCTGTGGCTGTCGGCGCTCACCCGCTACGAGAGCGTGCGCGTCGTCTCGCAGGCCATCCTCGGCGCCTCTTTCTCGCTGTTCGGGCCGCGGGCGTGGGTCCCCGCCATCCTCCTCACCGCGCTCAACCTGGCGAGCCTCCCGCTGCTCGCGCGCGTGCTGCAGCGGCTCGGGCTCACCCCGCGCGCGGCGTGGATCGCCGCAGCGTGCGCCGTCCTATGTCGCGCCAGCCAGGAGGCCACGATGTTCCTCGCGAGCGGCGAGGCCGCGCTCGGGCGGACGGCGGTGCTCCTCGTGCTCGACCAGGCGCTCGCCGAGCGTCCGCGCGCCGATCTGCGCGCGGCAGCGTGCTTGGTCGTCGCGTTCCTCACCCACGAGATGGCGGTGCTCGCGGTGCCGCTGTTCCTCCTTGTGACCGCGGCGCGCGATCGCCGGCTCCCGCGCGATCGAAAGGTGCTGCTCGCGACCGCGCTCGCGCTCACCGCCGCGCGCGTGGCGCTGTTCGCGCGCACGCCGCCGAGCACCCATCGGCTCACCACCGCCTCGATCCCGGCGAACCTGACGTACTTTCGCCGCGCGTGGGTCCAGTTCTATCTCGGCGATCACCTGGTGGTGCTCGTGCTCGCGCTCGCGCTCCTGCTCGGCGTGCGGGCCGAGCGTCGGGACGGACGCGCGTTCGGCCTGGTGCTCGCCGTGAGCGCGGCGGCCGCCTGCCTCGCCTACGCGCCCTACTTCGGGGCGTCCGCCTACCACAACGCGTATTTCTTCACGCTCGCGGCGGCGTGCGCGGCGGCGCCGATCGGATGGGCGTTCGACCGCGCCCTCGAGGCCCTGGAGCCATCGCGTGCTCGGCGCGCGCTCGTCCTCGCCGCGGCGGCGGGGTTGGCCGTCGTGTGGCCGGTGCGGTCGCTCCGCCTGCCGAGCGACACCCGCGCGTTGACCCGTGCGACCCGGGACGCCGCGCGGGATGCGATCGCGCGCGACGGCGGCGAGGGCGAGCGCTGCCTATGGCTGGTGTCACCCACCGGCTCGGCGAGGCTGCGGAGCGGCGCGCCGGCGGCAGCCGTGCTCGACGCGCGCCACGATCGGACGACCAACATGCTCGCGCTCCTCCACCCGGGGCAGCGCTTCGTGCTGGTCGAGCTCGACCCCGCGAGCCTCGCGCATGCGCCGATCGCGGCACGCGACGCGGTGGTGCGGCTCGACGACCGGGGCCTACCCCACGCCGAAGCGGCCGCGGGTCGCGCCGAGGGATCGGCGCGCTGCGCGCGGTAGGTGTACCGTTTGAGCGTGCGGGTGGTCGTCCTCGGCAGCGATCCAGTGGTGATCGACCCGGCGGTCCCGCGCGAGACCGCCGGCGTCGAGGAGCTCCTCGCCCAGAAGCCCGAGGCCGCGGTGATCGCCGCGCACGGCCTCGAGGCGTTCTTCCGTGCGTCGGTGGCGCTCGAGCGTGGCGTGCGCCGCGTCGTGCTGCGCAAGGGCTCGATGCCCGAGGCCTGGATGGGCGAGATCGCGGCGCGCGCGCTGGTGCTCTCCGGCGAGACCTTTGAGCGCGGCGACGACGAGCGCTACACGCGTCTGCGGCCCGGTCCGCGGGTGGAGGTCGCCGCGCCGTCGTTCGACGAAGACGTCACCCCCGCGGCGCGCGGCGAGCCGTTGCCGCTCACGGCGCCCGAGGCGTCGCTCGAGTGCGAGGAGGTGGCGTTCGCGATGGGCCTCAAGCCGGTCCTCTACCTCGTGGTCGCCGCCCACGCGGTCGAGCGCGTCCGCGCCCGCTACGGAGAGCTCGTCACGCGCGAAGATCGGCTGCGCTCGGGCGGTCAGTCCGGCGAGCGCACCTACGGGGTCGGCGAAGCGGTCGTGCACGTGTTCGTCGGCGCGCGCGCAAACGAGGCCGCGGAGCTCTGGGCGGGCGACTCGTCGCGCAACGTCGAGGCGCTCGGCGCGCTGATGGGCTACCCGCACTGCTGCGTGCGCGCCTTCGCCGCGATGGTCAGCCGCCGGATCAACGCGGCGTTTCCGTTCGTCACCGCCGCGCGCACCCGCGCGCTCGGCGGCACGTTCCACCCGTTGCTCGACGTGACGACGTCCCGCCTCGTCCCGTTCGTTCCCTGCACGTACTCCTGTCCGCGCGCGATCGAGTGGGCCGAGCGCGTCGCCGCGGCCGCGTCGGTGACGCGCCGGGCGCGGACGGTCGTGTACTTCGACGAGGCGCGCGCCGTCGCCCTCGACCGCGCTTCGTTGGACGGCGACACCCTGTCGTACGAGGGCCCGCGCTGGGCGACCGAGCCCAACGACCGCCTTCAGCGCGCGTTCGGCGCGGTGTTCGCCGAGCGGGGCACGGTCGTCGCGCGCGACGGTGCGCTCACCGTCAACGGCGTCGCGTTCTCGCGCGGCGTCATCCTTCCGTTCGCCTGACGTCTCGCCACACGCGCAGGGCCACGAGCGCGAACAGCACGTAGAACTGGCACTGGCAGAACGGCACCGGGGACGGCCGGTAGGCGATCCCGTTCGGAAGCGTCGGCGGGGTCGGGAGGCGGTGGGCGGTGATCCGCGCGGTCTCGAGGACGAACATCAGGCCCAGGGTCGCCATGAACGCGAGGGCCTCGACGCGCGTCGCGGACACCGGCGCGAGCCGCGCCCATCGATCGCGCAGCGAGGGGATCAGGGACGCCGCGAAGAACGCGATGGCGGGCGCGAACACCAGCGGCGCCGCCAGCCCACCCCACCGCGCGTCGTGGAAGTTCACGCGGCCCCACGCGAGTCGAGCCACCAGCTCGTGACCGAGGTTGAGGTTCCACACTCGCCCCCAGTCGAGCTCCTCCATCGTGGCGAACACCAAGTAGGCCGTCGCCGCGAGCGCGAGGAGCAGCGGCCCCCGGCGCTCCCGGCGGCAGGCGAACACGACGGCGGCCCACAGGACCGCGTCGAGGAGGACGAGCACGTTGCTCGCGTGCTCGATGATGCCGCCGAACTGCTCGGGGAGGAGCAGCCGCGCGGTAAACCGAGGAAACGACAGCTCGAGAGCGATGAACACGACCGACGACGCGACGAGCAGACGGGTGTAGCCGTACCTCCAGAGTTCGCGTCGCAAGAGGCGCCGATGGTACCTCGGACTTGCGGCGCTCCGCTCGCGTGAGATGCTGCACCGGTGCTGCGCACGCTGACCACCGCGGGTCGCTTCGTCCTCGCTTCACGGCTCGGCATCCCGCAGCTCCTCGCCGTCGGCTGGTCGATCACTCATGTGTGCAACGCGCGCTGCCCGTTCTGCGATCGGCACAGCGGGGCGTGGGGCGTCGACACCGCCACGGCGCACCGCCTGATCGACGAGCTGGCCGAGGCCGGCTGCCGGCGCGTGCACTTCACGGGCGGCGAGCCGTTCGTGCGAGACGATCTGCCCGAGCTGCTCGCGCACGTCGCCGAGCGCGGGATGACTCGGAGCGTGAACACCAACGGCTCGCTCATCACGCGACGGCTCGAGGTGCTCGACCAATCCGACGCCTTCCTCATCAGCGTCGACGGCCCGCGCGACGTGCACGACCGCTACCGCGGGAGCGGCTTCTTCGAGAAGATGCTGGCCGGCGTCGAGCTCCTGCAGCAGCGCCGCAAGCCGTTTGTGTTCTCGGTCACGCTCTTCAAGGAGAACCTCGAGCACCTCGACTTCTTCGTCGAGCTCGCGCGTCGGTTCGATACCCGCATCGTTCTGCAGCCGGGCGCCACCCACGTCCTCGGGTCACGTGACCCGAACCCGGAGGTCCCCGACGTCGCGCGCTATCGGGCGGTGCTGCAGCGCGTCCTCGACGAGCCGTCGCTCGCACGGTGGGTGTGGAACTCGCGGCCGGGCCTGACCGAGCTGCTGCGGTGGCCCGAGCGACATCGACTGCGCTCCCACGCCGGCCGGATCACGTGCCGACTCGAGGTCGACGGCGGCCTCTATCCCTGCTCGCGGGCCGTGCTGGATCCGAGCTGCAACCCGGCGCCCAACGTCCTCACGCTCGGCGTCGCCGAGGCGTTCCGCCGGCTGCCCGAGATCGACTGCTCCGAGCACGTGTGCCAGTGCGCGCACAACGTCGAGAAGAGCCTGCTCTTCGCGTGGAACCCGGCCGCGGCGTTCAGCTACGCAACTCGCAACTACGTGCGCGCGCGGTGGGCCTGACCGCGGAGCCGAGGCGCGTGCGCATCGCGCGCGTCGCGCTCGGCGTCGCGGCGGCGCTCGCGCTGCTCTTCGTCGTCACCACGCTCGCGCGCGTCTCTCCACGCGCCATCGGCGCCGCCATCGTGCGAGCGGACGCTGCCCTGTTCGCGTTCGCGGTGTTGCTGTCGCTCGTGCTCAACACCTTTCAATCGGCGGCGCTGTTGCGGAGCGCGCTGCGCGCCACCGGCGTGGTCGTGCCGTTCCGCGGAGCGCTCGCCGCGACGACCGGCAGCCTCACGGCGCACGCGACCCTGCCGGTCGGCAGCGGCCACGCCCTGCGCGTGGCCTATCTGTGCCGGGTGCACGGCGCCGATCCCGTGGCCGGAAGCGCCGCCGTCGCGCTGATCCTGCTCCTCAAGCTCGCGGTGCTCGCCGGCTCTGCGCTCCTCGGCTGCGCTCTGCTTCCCGCGCCGAGCCCCTGGTTGCTCACGGCGCTGGTCGCGGCGCTGGTCGCGGTCCCTGCTGCGCCGTTCGTCGGGCCGGCGCTGCTCGGCCGGCTGCGCGCGCGCGGGCGCGCGGCGCGGCTGACCGCGGTGCGCGCGCAGGCGCAGGTGAGGCCGTTGATCGGGGCGGCGGCGCACGCGACGATCTCCGTCCTCGCCGAGATCGTCGTCTTCGGGATCCTGCTCCGCGCGACCGGCGGCGCCCCCGATCCGATCCGCCTCGCCGTCCTCCTCCCGCTCTGCATCGTCGCGTCGAAGCTGCCGTTCACCCCCATGGGCCTCGGCACCCGCGAGGCCGCGGTGCTGGCTTTGCTCGGGGGAATGGGCTCGCCCCCGACGCTCCTCGCCGCCTCGTTGTTGTTCGGGGTCGTCGAGCAGATCCTCCCCGGCGCGCTCGGCGCCCCCCTCATCGCCCCCTTCCTCGCGCGGTTGGCGCGCGCTGATAGACTGCAATCGTGAAGCTCGCGCTCGTCTACCCGCCGTTCTTCGCCAAGGGGTTCAACGAGAACCTCCCCACCGTGGACGACGAGTTCGGGTTGTTCCCGCACATCGGGTTCGGTTGGGTCGCGCGCGGCGCACGCGCGGCCGGGTGGGACGTGCGTTTGTGGGACGCGCCGGCCACCAAGATGCCGCTCGAGCGCGTGGTGAGCGAGGTGCAGGATTGGAGCCCCGACCTCGTCGGCTTCTCGGCCCACGCGTGCCAGACGATCCGCGACATGCTGTCGTGGGCGCGCACGTTCAAGGCGCACACCGGCCTCCCGGCGCTCGTCGGCGGCTACGAGGCAAAGGCCTACCCCGACGAGGTGCTGTCGCACCGTTGCTTCGACTTCCTCTGCGGGGGCGAGGCACACACCTTCCTGCCCGAGTTCCTCCCCGCCTTCGAGCGAGGCCGCGATTACGACAA
Source organism: Deltaproteobacteria bacterium (assembly GCA_022843175.1). Classification (GTDB taxonomy): domain Bacteria; phylum Myxococcota_A; class Polyangia; order Polyangiales; family JADJMO01; genus JALHOE01. Next base: position 3,623 of record JALHOE010000186.1, on the reverse strand, counting down.
GGTGCCGGACCTCGTCTACCGCGCCGGCGGCGGCCTCAAGAAGACGTTCGCGGGACCGCACCAGAGCTTCCGCGACTACCCCACCCCGGACCGGTCGATCTTCCCCAACGACCGCTACTACTCCCACATCTCGCAGCGGCGAAAGTTCACCATCGGCATGTCCGAGGTGGGCTGCCCGTATCCGTGCTCGTTCTGCTGCATGCGCCTGTCCGGCTACGACGCGCGCACCGCCGAGCAAATCGTCACCGAGATGGAGGAGTGCATCGCGCTCGGCATCCGCGAGATCGACTGGTTCGACCCGCTGATGCTCCACGATCGCGAGCGCGCGCTCGACATCGCGCGCGAGGTCAAGCGTCGCAAGCTCGACATCATTTGGTCGTGTCGCTCGCGCGTCGACTCGCTGTCGTTCCACAAGAGCAGCCGCGAGCCCGACACCGAGCTGATCGAGACGCTCGCCGAGGGCGGCTGCCGCCGCATCTACTTCGGGATCGAGTCCGGCGACGACCAGGTCCTCAAGAACATGATGAAGGGTCAGACCACGACCGACTCGCTCACGCGCACGCTCAAGTGCGTCGACGAGGCGGGGATCATGTCGCTCGGCTTCTTCATCGTCGGCGCGCCGGGCGACACGCGCGAGTCGGTGGAGCGCACGGTCCGCTACTCGCTGCAGGTGCCGATCACCTACGCGCAATACCAAATCGCGATCATCAAGCCGCACACCGAGCTCGAGAAGCGCCACATCGTCGAAGAAACGGGGTTCGACTACTGGCGCGAGTACGTGAAGGGCAACGTCGACGAGTACCTGCTGCCGACTCCCTGGACGGAGATGAGCCGCGACGACCTCGAGCAACTCGCTCGCGAGGCCTATTTCCGGTTCTACGCGCGGCCGGGCTACGCGATACGGATGCTCCGTCGAATCGAGTCGACCGAGGAGCTCGTGCGGTACGCGCGCGTCGGCTTCCAGCTCTTGCTTCGTCCGCTCCGGCCCAAGAACGCGAAGTCGATCGTCACCCGCGGCGCGCGCGCCACGGCCACCTTCGTCGAGGCGGCCCTCACGCTGCTCAACCCCGGCGCGCGTCATCCGGTGTTCAAAGAGGGCGGCGGGCTCCGCGCGGCGCTGCGCCTCGCCTACGACGAGCTCTCGACGACGGCGCCGCGCCCGCAGCTCACCAAGGAGATCGCAGAGAAGCTGCGCGCGCGGATCGAGGCGACGCGCGAGCCGGTGGAGAGCCCGCGCCCCATCCACGACCGCTACGTCACGGTGTTCGAAGAGATGCGCGCCGCCGAGAACGGCGAGACGACGCCGCGCGTTCGCAAGCGACTCGCGGTGGTCGGCGGTCGCGGCCGCGCAGGGGACGGCGCCGCGTGAAGCTGACCGACAAGCTCGCCGCTGGGATCGGGTTCGCGAGAGCTCGGTTCCTCGGCCAGCGCGTGCCGGTCGCGGTGCGGATCAACGTCAACAACCGTTGTCACTCGCGCTGCGAGTACTGTTCGTTCTGGCACACCAAGACCACCGAGATGACCGCGCCGGAGATCTGCCAGATCGTTCGCGATCTGGCCGGGCTCGGGACCAAGCGTCTCTCGCTCTCCGGCGGCGAGCCGATGCTGCGCGCAGACCTCGGCGCCATCATCGACACCGCGGTCGAGGCAGGGATCTCCTGCGAGCTGAACAGCACCGGCTACCTGTTTCGCAAGCGCCGCGCGATGATCGAGCGGCTCGAGCTGGTGAAGTTCTCGATCGATGGATCCGAGGCCGTTCACGACGAGCTGCGCGGCCGCAAGGGCTCGTTCGTCGAGCTCCTCGACGGCATCGAGGTCGCGCGCGAGCTCGGGATCCAGTTCTCGTTCACCTTCACCATGACGAAGAAGAACCTCGGCGAGGTCCCCTTCGCGCTCGACTTCGCCAAGCGGCACGGCACCTTCGTGGCGTTCCAGCCGGTGATGGCGCACGAGCACGCGAGCGCCGACGCCAAGGAGCTCTACCCCGATCCCGCCGACTATCAGCGCACGATCGACTGGCTGATGAACGAGAAGCTCCGCGCCGGTCCGGCGCTCCGCAACAGCATGACCGGCCTCGACCACATCCGGTCCTGGCCCAACATCGGCGGGCTCCACTGCTGGGCGGGCGACGTGTTCGTCATGGTCGAAGCCAACGGCGACGTGCTGCCATGCGATCGCATCGAGTACCGCGAGCCGATCCCCAACTGTCGTGAGCGCGGGATCGAGTGGGCGCTGTCGCGGCTCCCGGGGGTCGAGTGCAACGGCTGCGGGTTCTGCGGCTCGGTCGAGATCAATCTGTTGATGGCCGGGCGCGCCGACGCGGTGCCCGGGGTCCTCCGCGTCATTCACGGGACGAGGCGAGGCTGAGGGCGCTCGTCACGGGCTCTCGGGGGCACCTCGGGAGGTGGGTCGTTCGGCTGCTCCGCGAGCAGGGCGCCGAGGTCTGCGGGCTCGATCGAAGCGCCGGCGCCGAGGTGGTCGCCGACGTGAGAGACGAAGGCGCGGTCCGCGAGGCGGCGCGTGGGGCGTCGGCGATCTTCCACCTCGCCATGCAGCACTGGAGCGGTCGCGAGTCGGAGGCGGAGCTCGAAGCGATCGCCCACCAGGGACTCCGCAACGTGCTCGCCGCCGCGCGCGCCGAGGGGGCGCGTCTCGTGCACACGAGCTCCACCGCCGCCGTTGGCGAGAGCGAAGCGCCCGCGGAGCTCGACGAGGAGACGTGGAACCGCGCGCCCGTCACGCCCTACACCCGCGCGAAGACCTCCTCGGAGCGGCTGCTGTGGGATTCGCGCGGCGAGGTGGACGCGGTCGCCGTCCTCCCCTCGATGACCATCGGACCGGACGATCCGGGCCCGACGGCGTCGAACGCGCGCGTCCTCGCGATGTACCGGCGCGCGCGACTCCCGTTCTGGTTCCCCGGCGGGCTCAACGTGGTCGACGTGCGCGACGTCGCGCGCGGCCACCTCCTCGCGTTCGAGCGCGGGCGCGCCGGCGAGCGCTACCTGCTCGGCGGAGAGAACCTCGAGTACCGCGCGCTCCTCGCCCGGGTGCGTGCTCTCCGCGGCATCCCCCGCCCGCCGCCGATTCGCATCCCCTCGCGCGGGTTGCTCGTCGCCGTCGCGGCGTACGAAGCGAGCGCGCGCGCCGTCGGGCTGCGTCCGTTCGTCACCGCCGCGCAGCTCGCCAAGCGCCTCGGGGCCTACGCCTATTACTCGAGCGAGAAGGCGCGCCGGGAGCTCGGCTACACGCACCGACCGCTCGACGATTCCCTCGCCGATCTGCTGGTCGTCGAGCACGCTACGCTGGGAACACGATGAGCAAGCGGTCGAGCCGCACCGAGGACGTCTGGGTCGAGCCCGGATGCAACCTCGCCTGCGCGGTGTGCGACTGCCGCAACGCCCGGAACGAGGCGCTCGAGCGCACGCTCGCGACCGGCGGCGCGCGGCTCGAGATCCGCGGGGAGGCCGCCACTCAGCGCACCCTCGGCGACGTGGTGCGCCGCGCGCACGAGGGCGGATGGGCGCGCGTCGCAGTGCGCACCAACGGCGCCGCGTTCGGGACCGCCGAGCGAGCCCGCGCGCTCCGCGAGCTCGGGGTCGACGAGGTCGTCTTCTTCCTCGCGA
>JALHOE010000185.1 GCA_022843175.1 Deltaproteobacteria bacterium | reverse complement strand
CAGGCGCGCGCGTCAGCGAGCGCCTCACGCCGTGTATTCACGCCCGCACAGGTCAGGCGCTCGCTGACGCGCGCGCCTATTTGGCAGGCGCTCGCTCGCGCGCGCGACTATTTGCTGAGGGGCTTGGAGGAGTGTTCTTTGCCGTCGAAGCGGAGGAGGACCGGCTTCTCTTCCTGCTTGGTGAGCACGTTGACCGGGCGCTTCCACACGCGCACGAGCGAGGTGAGCACCTCGCGCGCGTAGTCGATGCGGAGGTCGGTGCCCTGGTGGTCGTGGCGCAGGAGCAGCTCGCCGCGGTTCTCGAAGTTGGCGTCCTCGACGTAGATGAACGGGTTCCCGAAGTTCGTGAGCTGGAAGAGCATCTTCTCTTTCACCTGCTTGAACTCGCGGGAGGCGATCTCGTAGCGCTCGTTGCGGTTGTTCCAGTCGAAGCTGAACAGCTTGTGCTTCTGGCAGAACTCCGGCGTGAGGAACTCGTCCAAGAAGGTGACGTCGTTGTAGAGCGAACGCACCTGGAGGATCTTCTTGAAGCCGAGACCGAGGCGCAGGTCCCAGTGCTGCTTGGCGCGCGCGTCGTCGCACTCCTCCCAGTCCTTGCCGAACATGCCGCGGTTCCACCGCTCCTCGATGTCGCGGTAGAGCTCGACGCCGAGCTTGTACGGGTTCAACCGACCGGGTGACGTGGCCATGACGCCGGCGTTGCGATCGGCGTAGTCGAGGATCTCCGACGCGTCGGCGATCTTCGTGGTCATGAGCTTGGAGTGCCAATACGAGTTGTGGTTGATGAAGCCCTGCGCCGCGTAGCGATGGGTCTCCTCGACGGAGATGTCGTAGACGTCGGCGCGGCCGTGCTCGATCGAGACGACCTCGTCCTCCCACTCCTCGTCCTTGAACCAGGTGTGGTTCTGCAGGTACTGCCCCACGGCCTCGCGCTTACGCGTGAGATGGAAGCCGATCTCCTCGTCGAACCTGGCGACCGAGGCGCCGGCGATGTGGACGTGGAAGCAGCCGTCCTTCTGCGGTCGTCGGCGACTGAGGATGCCGAAGTTGAGCAGGAGGAGCTGGACCTGCTCGGACATCTTCTCGCTCGCGGTCGAGAGGATGACGCCCTGCTTGCCCGCATAACCGTCGCAGTCGAAGTAGGCGCGGAGGAAGTCGCGGACCACCGGCTTCGGCGACTTGAGGATGCACTCGGGGACGACCTTCTCGGACGCGCTCGGGCCGTGCGTGAGGTCGAGCGCGTCGATGAGGAAGTCGGTGACCGTCTCCGACGAGAGCAGAACCCGGTAGCGACCATCGTCCCACTTGATCGACGGATAGATTCCGAACAGCTGAAGCGCGAGATCGGCGAACGTGCGGAGCGACTGCTCATCGGCGGTGGTGAGGCCGAAGCTGCGCTTCACCCGGCTGATGTGGCCGTCGCCGATCATGTAGCCGAGGAAGGTGCCGAGCGCGCAATCGACCGCGCGCGGAATGGTCACCGGGCGTCGGCGCGAAACGACGCGATGGCCGAAGCGCGTGAGGAGGTTGTCGTAGGGTTCGAGCGCCGCCGAGACCGCCGCGGCCCGGCGCACCGGCTGACCAGCCCGATGCCGCATCACCGTGTCCACGGAGACGCCTGCCCCGACAGCCACATCGTGGAGCGCGACCTGCGCCGGCTGCTCCCACTCGAGCGGCAGCTCGCGTGCCGCCCAAACGTCTGCGCCGCCCGCGACCTCGACGCGCGTCCCCAACTTCACTTCGTCGAGCCGGCACCACTCGCCGTTCGGCAACCGAATGCGATGGTTGACCGAGCCCTCGAGCTTCAGCCCACGGCGCGTACGAATCCTCACCGTCGCGTGATCGCGGATGATGTTCCGATCGTAGACGCGTCGACGCTTCTCACCGTCGGAGACGCCGCCGATACCGCGTGTAACGAGCTCTTGCATCGTCACGACGCCGAGCGAAGAGAAGACGAGGCTATCGGAAACGACGCAGGCCCATCCCTCGTTCATGACCTTCGTCTGCATCTGCGGGACGAAGTAGTAAGCCTCCTCGCGGATGATCTCGAGGACGTCGCGCTCCCAGCGCTCGAGCGGCGCGAAGTCGAGCAGGAAGCGAAGGACGTCGCGCTCGGGGCGCTCGGGGAACTTCTTCGGCTTCTCTTTCTCCTCGGCGATCTTCTTCTTCTGTTCCTCGATGTACTCATCGGGGTTGATGAACTTCTCCATGTAGCCCTTCGCCTTGAGGCGGGGCACTTCCTGCGCCTTGTCCTCGTCCTCTTCGACGATCGGCGCGCGCGCCTTGAACGGGTCGTAGGGATCGATCAGGTTCTCGAGGGAGAGGCAGTGGTCGATGAACTGCTCGACCTTCTCCACGCCGTGGCGCGCGATCTGCCGGGAGATGCGGGCGCCGTGGTTGGCCATCTTGTCGATCCACTTGCGGTTGGGATCGTAGGTGCCAGCCGCGCGCGCGGGCTGCACGACCTGGCCGCGCGAGTCGAGGTCGGTGGCGCGGAAGACGAAGTTGTTCTTGAAGAAGTCGACGTGCCCGCACACGTGGCACATGACCATCTTCTGGTCGACCAACGAGTTCCCCTCGAGCAGGTATGCGAACGAGGGGTTGTTGTTGATGACCATCTCGTAGATCTTCGACGCGCCGTACTCGTAGCTCTTGCTGAGCTGCTCGTACTCCATGCCGAAGCGCCAGTGCGGGTAGCGCTGGGGGAACCCGCCGAACGAGGCGACCTCGTTCATCTGGTCGTAGGTGAGCATCTCGTAGACGATCGGGAAGAAGTCGAGCCCGGCGTCCTTGGCGACCGCTTCGATGCGCTCCTGCTCGCGACGGAGATAGGCGGGGAGCGACGTCTTGAGGGCGAACTCGGGCATGCGCCCTTCAGGATAGCCGTTCCAGCGTCACGTAGGAGACGCTCGGATCCTCGCCCGAGCGCCGCTCGACCTCGCGAAATTCGCCGCGATCGAAGCGGAAGAACGCGTCTGCCTCGACGTCACGGTCGACCTCGGTGAGGAAGACCTTCGTCACCCACGGCAGACACAGCCGATAGATCTCGGCGCCCCCGATCACCCGCGGCTCGTCGTCCGTGGCGTGGGCGCGCGCGATGGCCTCCTCGACGCTGCCACAGATCTCGACCCCGGGGATCGCCGTCGCGGTGCGGCTCACCACGATGTTGCGGCGGTCGACGAGCGGCTTGCCGATCGACTCCCAGGTCTTGCGCCCCATGATCACCGCGTGCCCGAGGGTGACCCGCTTGAAGTGCTTCATGTCCTCGGGGATGCGCCACGGCAGCTTGCCGTCGACCCCGATCGCGCCGTTCCTCGCCGCGGCCACGACGAGCGCGAGACCCTTCATACCGAGACCTCGGCCTTGATGTGGGGGTGCGGGTCGTAGCCCTCGAGCGTGAAGTGCTCGTAGCGGAAGTCGAACAGATCCTTCACCGAGGGGTCGAGCTGCATGCGCGGCAGCGCGCGCGGCGCCCGCTCGAGCTGCATGCGCGCCTGCTCGAGATGGTTGCGATAGAGGTGCGCGTCGCCGAAGGTGTGGACGAAGTCGCCGGGCGACAGATCGCTCACCTGCGCGATCATCATGGTGAGCAGCGCATAGCTCGCGATGTTGAACGGCACGCCGAGGAACACGTCCGCGCTCCGCTGATAGAGCTGGCAGCTGAGCGCGCCGTCCTGCACGTAGAACTGAAAGAGCGTGTGGCACGGGGGCAACGCGACCTGATCGGCCTCGCGCGGGTTCCACCCGGTGACGATGAGGCGGCGGCTGCTCGGGTTCTTCTTGATCGTGTCGAGGAGCACGCGGATCTGGTCGACGCCGTCGTGCTCCCAACCGTCGCCGCGCGGGGTGGCGCCGAAGTTTCGCCACTGATGGCCGTAGATTGGGCCGAGGTCTCCCGCCCGGCGGCCGAAGCGCGCGGTGGTCTCCGGCGTCGCCCAGTCGTCCCAGATCTTCACCCCGACCTCTTGCAACGGCTCCACCCGCGTCTCGCCGCGGAGGAACCACAGGAGCTCGTGGATGATCGATTTGAGGTGCAGCTTCTTGGTGGTGAGGAGCGGGAAGCCCTGCCGGAGGTCGAAGCGCATCTGGTGGCCGAACACGCCGAGGGTGCCGGTGCCGGTGCGGTCTTCGCGGGGGCGGCCCTCTTTGAGGATGCGACGGAGGAGATCGAGGTACTGCTCCACGAACATTTGCGTACCACGTCCGAGGGTGAGCAGCAGGGGTGCTACCGTGCGCGCCCCCCATGCTCCGGCAGACCCTCCTTCGGCTCGCGGCCGTCCTGCTGATCCTCTCGCTCGCCGCGTGTCGTCGTCGCCACGCCGTCGCGCGGCCGAGCATCGATGCCCGCGAGGGGCGCGCGCTCTACCTCCGCTACTGCGCGCTCTGTCACGGCAAGCGCGCCGAGGGGTACGCGGCAGACCACGCGAACGCGCTCGGCAACGCGGGCTTCCTCGCCATCACCACCGACGAGCAGCTCCGCTCCGCGATCATGAACGGACGACCGGGGACGCCGATGAGCGCCTGGGGCGCGAACAACCACGGGCCGTTGCAGCCGAAGCAGGTCGACCAGATCGTCGCGTACCTGCGGAGCCTCGCGCGCAAGCGCTTCATCGAGGTCGACCGGCTGCCGCACACGGGCGATCCGGCGCGTGGCGCGGTCGCCTTTCGGGCGAGCTGCGAGGTGTGTCACGGCCCGATCGGCGAGGGCACGCCGCGCGCGACGAGCCTGTCGCACCCGAACTTCCAGCAGAGCGTGAGCGACGGATACCTGCGTCACGTGATCGTGCACGGGCGGCGCGGCACGCAGATGGCTGCGTTCGGCGCGCTGCCTCGGCAGACGATCGAGGATCTCATCGCATACATCCGCTACCGCGCCCTGCCGCCGGCGCCGCCGCCGTCGCCCACCTACGGACCGCCCCCGGGGCTCGATCAGCTCGTGATCAACCCCCACGGCACGCCGCCGAAGCTGAAGCTCCGCGAGGGGCGTTACGCGGCGGCCGCGGACGTCGCGAAGGCGCTCGAGGAGAAGCGCAAGATGGTGCTCCTCGACGCGCGTCCGACGTCGGACTGGAACCGCGCGCACATCGTCGGCGCGCTGCCCTTCCCCTTCTACGACGTGAACGAGCTCGCAAAGACGCTCCCCCGCGACGGCACGTGGATCGTCGCCTACTGCACGTGCCCACACGCCGCCTCGGGCCACGTGGTCGACGAGCTGCGCAAGCGCGGCTTCGCCAACACCGCGGTGCTCGACGAGGGGATCGGCTTCTGGATGCAGAAGGGCTACCCGACCGCGCCGGGGAAGGTCATCGAGCCGGCGAAGTAGCCGTCAGGGCGGCGTCGGCACCGCGCCCCACGGCGTCGGCTGCGTGCACCAGCCCTTGATCGCCGCGGCCCTCGCCCACGCGGCCTTCTTCTGCGGCAGGTCGGGCGCGATGGCGTAGAGCCCGCAGCAGCCGTAGCCGTCTGCGAGCTCGCACGACTTGTCGTAGTACTTGTGCGCGAGCGCGAGGTTCTTCACCGACGCGTCGTCCGCGTAGTGCCGACCGAGGTCGGTGCACGCACGGCTGTATCCGTTGGCGCACGCCATGTCCTCCAGGCGAATCGCCTCTTCGAGGTGCTGCTTGGTCGGCGACTCGAGCGCGAACAGAGTCTCTCCGAGGTCGGCGCACTCGCGGGGAGCGTCTTTGGTGCAGAGCGGACGCAGCTTGGCGAGATGCTTGTCCCGCTCGGTGCAGCCGCGCGCCTCGCCGATGCCGCAGGCGCGATCGAAGGCCCACACCGTCGTCGTGCCCTCCCTCGCGGCCTCGAGATCGCCGTACGCGAGACAGCTCGGACCGTGCCGCTCGTTGCACGCGTCGAGGCACGCCTTGTCGCGAACCTCTTCCGGCTTGTCCTTGTCGAGGCACGCCGCCGCGGTAGGAGGCGGAGGAGGAGGAGCAGGCGATGCGGTGGTGGAAGCCGCCGGCCGGGGGGCGATGGGAGGCGGCGACGAGGCAGCACAACCCGTGATCAGAAGCGCCACCACCCCCGCTCGCATGGGGCGAGGATATCTCCATCGCCGAGCAACGCGAGCGACGTCACTTCCCCTTGCCGAGGAAGTCCTTGATCGAGCCGACGATCGCGTCTTTGTCGCGAATCTCGCTGGTGAGCACCCGCTCGTCGCCGCCGAAGTGCTCGCGGAGGTCTTTGATGAACTGCCCGCTGCCGTACGGCGACTCGACCTGGCCGTAGGCGAACACGTTCACCGCCGGGAGGATCTGCTGCTTCATCAGCTCGACGCACTGGAGCGTGTCGTCCATCGACCAGTTGTCGCCGTCGCTGAAGTGGAAGGGATAGATGTTCCACTCGCTCGGCGGGTAGTCGTCCTCGATCATCTTCGCCGCGAGCTTGTAGGCGCTCGAGATCATCGTGCCGCCCGACTCGCGGGTGTGGAAGAAGGTGTCGCGGTCGACCTCGCGCGCCGTGGCGTCGTGGATGATGTAGCGGCTCTCGAGGCCCTTGTATTGGGAGCGGAGCCACGTATCGATCCAGAACGACTCGATGCGGACGATCTCCTTCTGCTCGTCGCCCATCGAGCCGGACACGTCCATCATGTAGATGATGACGGCGTTGGCGACCGGCTCGGTCTCGGTCTTCCACGACCGATAGCGGCGGTCGTCGTGGATGGGCACGATCATCGGGTTGTGCGGGTCGTAGGTGCCGGTGGCCACCTGCCGCTTGAGCGCCTCGCGGTAGGTGCGCTTGAAGTGACGCAGCGACTCGGGGCCGACGCGACGGATGCCGGTGTAGCGGTCCTTCGCGTTGATCAGCTTCGACTTGCCCTTGTTCTCGATGTTGGGGAGCGCGAGCTCCTCGCCGAGGATCTGCGCGAGCTCGTCGAGCGAGACGTCGACCTCGAGCACGTGCTCGCCGGCGTCCTTGCCCGCCTTCTTGCCGCCCTCGCCCTCTTGCTCCTCGCCGCCGCCGACCGGATCGCCCGGCTCGCCCTCGCCCTGCCCCGCTCCCCCCGTCTGCTTATCGCCGTAGCGGAAGCGCGGGATGTCGATCTGGGGAATGGGGATGGAGACGATGTCCTTGCCCTTGCGACCGAGGAGCTCGCCCTGGGAGATGTACTTACGCAGGTTCTGGCGGATCTTGCCGCGAACGATCGCGCGGAAGCGGGCGTGGTCCTGGTCGATGCGAAGAGACATGCCTCCATCGATGCTAGCGCACCCGAGGGTCCACGCCCGACGCACCGCCCGCCGGAGCGAAACGCGCCTCGCCAGAGCGCTTTTGCCCGCTGAGGCGTTGAGGAGGGGGGCTTCTTCCCCCGAGCCCGGGGGACGGCGCCTTCGTCCCGCGCGCGTGACGGCGCGCGCAACACGCTGATCTCGCGGCGAGCGCGACCGGGGCGGCGACATTTTCCAGCCTCGTCACTCCCTGCGCGCGAGGCACGCCGGGTGCTGCCGAGCTGGGGATGCGCGTGCGTTCGCTCGTCCGCTTGCCCGCTGCTTGGACCGCGGCGATCGCGCTCGCCGCGACCGGCGCCGCGTGCACCATGGGGCGCATCGGCAACGGGGACGGCTCCGATCCGAACAAGCCCGGCGGCACGACCGAGGCGGCGGTCGACGGCGTCGGCAAGATGGGAATGCGGCGCCTGACCCGCAAGGAGTACGACGCGACGATCAGCGACCTGCTGTTCGAGAACACCAGCAACGGTTTCACCGCGCTGCCCGAGGACGTGCGCGATCCGTTCGACAACGACTTCACGACGCAGAACGTGTCGGGCGCGCTGGTCGACGCGGTCGAGACGCTCGCGACCAACGCCGCGCTGCGCGCGCTCGGAAAGACCGACGTACGGAGCAAGCTCGTCACCTGCACCCCGACCGGCCCCGGCGACGCCGAGTGCCTCAAGACGTTCATCCGCAGCTTCGGCAAGCGCGCGTTCCGGCGCCCCCTCGCGGACGACGACGTCGAGCGGTACGCCGCGCTCTCTGCGCTCGCGGTCGAGGGCAAGGACTTCTGGGTCGGCGTCGAGTGCGTGATCCGCGCGATGCTGCAGGATCCGCGGTTCCTCTATCGCGTCGAGCTCGGCTCGCCGATCGACGGGCGCCCCGGCGTCTTCAAGCTCGATGACTTCGAGATCGGGACCCGCCTCTCGTATTTCTTCTGGGGCACCACGCCCGACGACGCGCTGCTCGACGCCGCCGAGCGCGGCGAGCTCCACACCGCCGAGCAGATCCGCGCGCAGGCCAGCCGCCTGCTCGAGTCGCCGCGCGCGCGAGAGCGGATCCATCGGTTCCACGCGCTGTGGCTCGGCTACGAGCAGCTCCCGCACGACCCCGCGCTCACCCTCGCGATGAAGAAGGAGAGCTCGGCGCTCATCGACCGGGTGGTGTTCGACAAGAAGCTCTCGTGGTTCGAGCTCTTCAAGTCGACCGAGACCTACCTCGATACCGCGCTCGCTACGCACTACGGGCTCCCGGCGCCGAGCGGCGGCGCGGGCTGGGTCAACCTCACCGGCACGCCCCGCAAGGGCCTGCTCTCGCACGGCTCGTTCCTCTCGGTCGCCGGCAAGTTCGGCGACACCTCGCCCACCCAGCGCGGCATCGTCATCCGCACGCGCCTGCTCTGTCAGGACGTCCCCCCGCCGCCGCCCGACGCCAACGTCGACGAGCCGCCGGCGGCCACCGCGACGAGCAAGTGCAAATACGATCGCTACGCGATGCACCGCACCGGCGGCTGCGCGACGTGCCACACCCGGCTCGATCCCGTCGGCTTCGGCCTCGAGCAGTTCGATCAGGCGGGGAAGTTCCGCACCGAGGAGTCCGGCCTCCCCGAGTGCAAGATCGCCGGCGAGGGCAACCTCACCGAGACCGGCAACTTCAAGGGCCCGGGCGAGCTCGGCGATCGTTTGATCGAGAGCGGGCTCCTCGAACACTGCCTCGTCACCCAGGTCTATCGCTTCGCGATGGGCCACCGCGAGCGGCCCGAGGACGCGCCCTACCTCGACTCGCTCGGCAAGGGCTTCAAGTCGAGCGGCTTCCGCTTCGACACCCTGCTCCTCGATCTCGTGTCGACCGAGTGGTTCCTCTACCGGAGGGAAGAGTAAGCCATGCATCGCCGAAGCTTCCTGCGTGGTCTCGGTGGCATCGCCGTCGCCCTACCGACCCTCGAGATCATGCTCAACAACCACGGCGACGCGTACGCCGACGGCACGGGCATCCCCAAGCGGTTCCTCGTGGTGTTCGGCGGTCACTCGCTCGGCGCCGACGGCGATCCGCTCCACAACCTCTACGTGCCCGACAAGGTCGGGCCCGACTACGACCTCAAGACCGCGCTCGCCCCGCTCGCCGCGGTGAAGAGCGACGTGAGCGTCGTCTCCGGCCTGAAGATCCCGTGGGCCGCGGAGAACGGCGGCACCATCCCCGCCGGCGGCCGCAGCGACGACTTTCACATCCAGTCGCTCAACCCGCTGTTCACCGGCATGCGCAGCGTCGCCGAGAAGAACCGCAAGCTGAACGGGCCCACCGCCGATCACGTGGTCGCCGCGGTCAACGCGACCGACACCAAGTTCAAGACGCTCAACTACCAGGTGCAGGCCGGGTGGTACCTCGCGGTGTCGGCGCCGTACGGACGCGACATCATGTCGTGCAAGCTCGATTCCACCGGCAAGCTCGTGGAGGTGCCGGCGACGATCTCGCCGCGCGCGGCGTTCGACGGGTTGTTCACGGGCTTCACCGGGACCGATCCCCTCGCGGTCGAGAAGGCCGCGTTCGAACTGAAGAAGCGCAAGACGATCCTCGACCTGGTGCGCGGCAACAGCGAGCGACTGATGCCGAAGCTCGGCAAGGTCGACCAGGCGCGCTTGCAGCGTCACCTCGACGAGATCCGCGACCTCGAGCGGCGGATCGCTTCGATCCCGCCGACCGTGACCGACGTTTGCAAGAAGCTCCCCGACCCCGGCGCCGATCCGCCGCTCGGCGGCAACAACGAGTCGACCGGCGGCGCGAGCGGCTTCGACGTGAGCAAGGGTTACTCCAACGAGGAGGCTCGGGCGAAGCTGATGTGCGATCTCGTCGCGATGGCGTTCGCGTGCGACATGGCGCGGAGCGGCACGCTGATGCTGACCATGGCCCAGTCGCACATGAACATGCACCCGCTCATCGCCGTGCCCTACGACATGCACGAGGTCGGTCACGCGATGAAGACGCCGGACATGAGCCGCGGCATCGCCTGGCACGTGAAGCAGTTCGCGTATCTCGTGCAGAAGCTCGGCGCGACGCCCGACGGCGCGGGCAAACTGCTCGACAGCTCCGCGCTCGTCTACCTCAACGAGGGCGGCCACGGCTACGACCCGGAGGGCAAGAAGGACAACTCCGCGCACTCCACCGATCGCATGGCCGCGCTCATCGCCGGCCGCGCGGGCGGCCTCAAGCCGGGCAAGCACATCGTCGCCGCCGGCAAGCACCCGGTAAACGTCGTCAACTCCGCGATGAAGGCCGTCGGCGTCGACAAGAACCTCGGCGAGGTCGTGGGCGTCATCCCCGACCTCTTCACCTAACGAGGGCGAAGGGGCCGCGGGCGTAAGCCCGCGGTTGCCCCTATCATCCAGTGATGCCGCGCGCGTTCGTCTACGGCGCGTTGATGACCCACCCGCACGCGCTCGCGCGCGGCGAGCCGGCCTGGGTCGACGATCACGCGGTCCGCTTCACCGTCCGCGGCCTGCCGCTCCTCGAGCCGGCGTTCGCGGCGCTCGAGCCGGCGCCGGGCGCGCGCGCATGGGGCGTGGCCGTGGAGTGGAGCGATCGGCAATGGGCCCGCATCTGCCGTCGCGAGTGGCCCTACGACGTCCGCGAGGTGATCGCGCGCACCAAGCGCGGCGCCGAGCGCCCGTGCCTCGCCTTCTTCATCGGCGGGGCGTTCCGCATCCGCGAGCGAACGCCGAGCGCACGCTACGCCCGCCTGCTGCTCGACGGCGCCGAGCACCACGCGCTCCCGGCGGAGGTCGTCCAGCGCTATCGGGAGCTCGTCGAGAAGGGCGCGCGTTGGTCGGTGCGCCTGCGGGAGCTCTTGTGATCGAGATCGACCTGCTCGCGTGCCCGGAGTGCGGCGGACGCCTCGTCGAGTCCGACGACGCCGCAAAATGCACCGCGTGCGGGAAGCGATACGCGATCGTCGACGGAGTGCTCGATTTCCTGACGCCGCCGTCGCATGAGAGCGGTCGTGACGCAGAACGCTGACGAGACCTCCCCCGAAGCGCCGCTCTCCAAGCGCGGGGGCGCTCCCAACGCGCTGCCGGCCGCCCCCGCGGCGGGCCTCGCGGTCCTCTCCGGGGTCTTCTATTGGGCGGCGTTCCCCGGCATCGACGTGTGGCCCTTCGCGTTCATCTGCTGGGCGCCGCTCCTCGTCGCGATCCGCGGGCAGACGCCGCGCCGCGCGTGGTGGCTCGGACTGTTGCAGGGGCTCACCTGCAACGTGCTCGGGTTCTATTGGCTGCTCGACATGCTCAAGACGTTCAGCGGGTTCCCCACCGCGCTGTGCGCCGTCTTCATGTTGATCCTCTGCGCGTACCAGGGCGGCCGCATGTCGCTCATGACCTACCTGCACGCGCGCGCCGAGCGGAAGGGCTGGCCGATCGCCACGGTGTTCGTCCTCGCGTTCATCGGGCACGAGATGCTCTATCCGCTGCTCTTCCCCTGGTACACGGGCGCGCAGACGCACAAGGTCCCGCTCCTGATGCAGACCGCGGAGCTCGGCGGCCCCATCGCCATCGGCATCTTCCTCGCCGGCGGCAGCGTCGCCCTCGCCGAGGCGATCTGGTCGCGCATGGACAAGCGCCCGCTCGACCGCCGCCGCGTCGCGATCGCGCTGGCCGGTCCGCTGTTCATGCTGGTGTACGGCGCGATCCGCATGCCGATGGTCGACAAGAACATCGCCGCCTCCGAGAAGGCTCGCGTCGGCATCGTGCAGGGAAACCTCCCGCTCGGCGGTCACGAGCACCGCGACACCGTGAGCATCCACCGCAACCAGACCGAGAAGCTCGAGCAGGCCGAGCCGAGCAAGAAGCTCGACCTCATGGTGTGGTCCGAGACGGCGATCAATTTCGTCATCCCCGACGAGCTGCTCGGCCCCACGCTCCATCGCATCGTCATGCACGGCCCGGGCGGCGTGAACATCGACACGCCGGTGCTCACCGGCGTCATCCTGCGCCGCGGGCCCGACCGCAAGACCGGCAAGCTCTACAACTCCGCCGCGCTCGTGCACCCCGACGGTCGCATCGAGGGCGTCTACGACAAGACCTATTTGCTCGCCTTCGGCGAGTACATCCCGTTCGGCGAGACGTTCCCCTCGCTCTACGAGATCAGCAAGAACAGCGGCAACCTCACGCCGGGCAAGAGCCTCGAGCCGATCCCGTTCGGCAAGCACAAGATCACCGCGCTCATCTGCTACGAGGACATCCTCCCGTCGTTCACCAACAAGATCGTCCGTCACGGCGATCCCGATCTCCTCGTCAACGCGACCAACGACGCGTGGTTCGGCAAGTCGACCGAACCGGCGATCCACCTCGCGCTGGCGAAGTTCCGCGCGGTCGAGCACCGCCGCTTCCTCATCCGCTCGACCAACAGCGGCATCTCCGCGTTCATCGACGCCAACGGGCGGAGCTGGGGCGAGACCCCGCTCTTCGAAGAGGCTGCGGCCGTCTCGGACGTTCGCTGGATGCGGAGCAAGACCCCCTACGAGCTCTGGGGCGATATCCCCTGGTGGATCGCGTCCCTCGCCATCGTGGCCATGGGCTTCATCAAACGCCCGGTCCGCAGCAGCTGAGCTCTTTTTCCCGGGAAGCAGCGACGAGGGTCGGCTGTTAGAGTGGGGTTGCCATGGAGGTTCGGTCGGCGATCGGCATCGCTGCAGCGCTCTTCGCGCTGGCCGTCGCGTGCACCCCGAAGGCGAGGCCCACCTCCGCCGACAAGGGCATCGCCCAGAACAACGAGACCTGGATCTCGCTCGAAGAGTTCGGCACCAAGATCAAGGTGCCCAACGGGTGGGAGTTCGCGCGCAAGAAGTCGATCGTGGCGAGCTTCGCGAAGGACGCGCGCGCCGCCTGGGTCATGGCCGGCACCCACACCAAGGCCGACGCCAAGGAGAAGCTCGCCGTCGGCCTGCAAGAGCTGAAGATTGAGCTCGGCGAGACCACCGACCCGCAGCACGAGGTCATGCTCAACGGCATCGCGTTCGCGCGGCAGGACTTCACCGCCGCTCGCGTCAACGGCCAGCCCGCGCGCGTCGTGGTCCTCGCGGCCGACGCCCTGCCGAGCGGCAAGGGCATCGTGGTCTTCATCGGCTACGCCCTGAGCGGCGACGAGACCATCCAGGGCGAGCTCCGCGAGGCCATCGCCTCCCTCGGGCCCTCTTAGGCGCGCGCGTAAGCGAGCGCCTATCGGTGGGAATGGTGCGAATCACCAGGCGCTCGCTGACGCGCGCGCCTCGTCGAAGCCCAAAAATACGAAGGGACGGCCGCCCTCGAGCGCCGTCCCTTCCCCATCTTCCTCCCGGACCGCGATGACGCGGTGGCCGCTTCCCCCCTTGCTACGGCCCCGCAGTGGCCGCGCTTAAGGGCGGTGGAGAAAAACCTAGATCTGGGTCGACTTCCAGTCTCCCCGTGAGAACTTCCAGAGCATCGCGGCGGCCAGACCCACGATGTAAACGACCGCCGAGGCCCAGATGCCGGGGAGGCCTCCGCCGAGCGTGATCCCGAACAACCACGCGAGGGGCATCAGGCAGGTGAAGTGGAGGATGAGCTCCACGATCATCACGAACCGGCTGTTGCCCGCGCCGAAGAGCGCTTGGGTGAGGATCATGGCCACGGCGATCACCGGCGTGACGATGCCCATGATCCGGAGCGGCACGAGCGCGGCGTTCTGCACCGCGGCGCTGTGCGAGACGAACGCGAGGATCGGCCTGCTGAACAGCACACCCTCGAGCAGCCCGAGGATCCCGAACAGCACGAGGCCGAGCTTCACCGAGGACCAGCCGAACATCGCGGCCTTCTCGGGCTGCTTCTCGCCGAGAGACTGGCCCACCAGCGTGGCGGTGGCGGTGCCGAAGGCGAGGCACGCGGTGAACGTGAGCTTGAGGATGCCGATGATCGTGGTGGTGGCTGCGCCGTTGACCGCCTCGGAGGAGGCGGTGTTGGCGCCGGTCATCGCGTCGAGCTTGCCGACGACGAAGAGAAAGAAGCCGAAGCCGGCCATCACGGCCATGGTGGCGACGCCGCCGGGGATCGCGAGGCGGAGGATCTGCCAGGTGATCGACCACGAGAGCTTCTTGCGGTCGATCCACTGATAGACCGCGCGGTAGTGCTTCTTGCCGCCGTAGGCGATCATGATGGCGAGGCCCACGTACGTCGACAGCAGCGCGGCGAGCCCGGCGCCCGGCGGCCCCATGCGGGGGAAGCCGGCGTTGCCGAAGATGAGCAGCCAACAGAGCACGATGTTGACCGCGTTCATCGCGAGCGCGCTGACCATGTGGATGCGCGTCTGACCGAGGCCGTCGAAGAAGGCCTTGAACGCGAACGTCATCGCCATCGAGATGATGCCGAGGAAGCGGAAGCGCGTGTACGAGACGGCGTAGGCTGCGGCGTCCGGGTTCTTGACCATCGCGTGCATGAGCGGGTCGAGGACGAGGAAGCCGATGACGGTGAAGATCGCGCCCGCGACGAGCGCGAACATCGCGGCGTTGGTGAGCACCGCGCCGGCCGCCTCGCGGTTGCCCTCGGCGGAGCGACGCGCCGTGAGCGCTTGGGTGCCGACGGCGATCGCCGAGAGCGAGCCGCCGAAGGCCCACAGCGCGATCAGCGACGGGGCGAGCGCGGCCTGTCCGTTGGACGACTCGGGGTTCGGCAGCTGCGCGAAGAAGACGATGTCGATCTCGTTGACGACGCTCTGGGAGAGCATCGCGATCATCGTCGGCGTTGCGAGCCGTAGGATGGTTCGGTACGGCCCCCCGCGCGTGTCGACATGAACGCCGGCTGTGGCGGGGATTTCCATTCGGGAGGACCGCTCTTAGCCCCAAGGGGGAAGGCCGTCGAGATCGATGCCGTGCAGCGCCGGCTGGTGCGCCGGGCGCGGTAGCGCTACGGGAACTCTGCAATGGTGGCCTTTCGTCGCACCGTTTTTGGGGCAGCGCTCGCGCTCGTCGCGTTGGGTTCTGCCTGCAAGAAAGAGACGCCTCCGCTCCCCGTGCAAAAGGCAGCGGAAGGGCCGGAGACCGCAGTGCCCGCGCCCGAGGGGCTGATGCTCGAGGGCATCGTCAAGGCGCCCGACGCGATCGTGTCGTCCTTCCGCGCGATCACGCCGCTGGTGCCCGATCGCATCGCGCCGCTGCTCGCCGACGTGCTGCACGTCAGCCGCGAGACGACCGACGAGGTCGACGGCACCAAGCCGGCGTACTTCGTCCTCGTCCGGCGCGGCATCGAGACGCAGTTCGTCCTCGCGCTCCACGTCAAGGACCCGGGCAAGGTGCTCGCCGCGCTCGGCAAGCAGGGCCTCGCGCGCACCGAGGACCCGTCGCAGGGCCTCTCGATCTTCGAGGCGAGCCAGGCGTCGGTCGGTCCGCGCGGGCAGGTGATCGGGGTGCGTCGCAGCTTCCTCATCGCGGCGTCCACCGTCACCGGGCTCAAGGACCTCGCGCCGTTCGCCACCCGCACCATGCCCACGCGCGCGCTCCCCAAGGAGGACATCGCGCTCACGGTGCCCGGCGCCGCCATGCGCGGTCCGGTGAAGGACGCGCTCCACGCCGCCATCCAAGAGACCTCCGCGCGTCGCAAGGATCTCGTCGCCAAGGCCAAGAGCGACGCGGGGCCCGTGCGCGCCGTCGGCGCGCTCGACGCGATCGCGGAGTACACGGCGCGCTCCAACGAGCGGCTCGTGTCGTGGCTCGCCGACGCCGGCGACGGTCACCTCACCGTCACCACCGCGGGCGGCTCGCTGTCGATCAAGGGCGACATCGACGTCGCCAATCCGGAGTCTCCGTTCGGCAAGCAGGTCGCGAGTTGGCCGGTGGGCGACGGCACCCCGTCGCTGACGATGCCCGCGGGTGCGCTGCTCGCGTTCGTCGGTCGCTCGAGCGACGAGGCGCGCGCCGAATCGTCGAAGGACTTCGCCGGGATGCTCGCCGCGATGTACCCGGACGACGTCGGCGCGAAAGAGAAGGCCAAGGTCGACGAGTTCCTCGGCGCCTGGGACAAGGCACGCTCGGAGCTCACGAGCGGCGCGCTGCTCTACGAGGGCCCCACGCGTCTCGCGCTGGCGTTTCGCCTCGGCGCCAAGGATCCGGCGGCGCTCGGCAAGCTCACCAAGGACGCGCTCTCCACCATCCTCGCCATCAAGGGCGTCGCGCAGGGCCTCACCAAAGAGGGCATCGGCGCGCCCAGGTTCGCCACCGCGAACGTCGCCGGCACCGCGGTGGACGTGATGTCGCTGAACATGCCGCACAAGCCGGGCGAGAAGCCCAAGCCCGGCGAGCCCGAGACCGCCGACGTGGTGTTCGGACCGGTCGGCGGAGACCTCGTCGTGGTCGCCGGCGTCGGGAGCAAGGAGCTGTTCGCGACCGTCGTCGAGGCGAAGGAAGCGAAGTCGCTCAAGGGGTACTCCTCGCTCGAGTCCTACGTGAAGGGTCTCGGCGGTTCGCTCGGTGCGTTCGCGACGTTCGCCCCGTCGCGCATCCTGCCGCTCGCGAGCGGCGCCGCGATCACCACCACCACGGCGCCGATCGACCCGGTGATGATCGCCGTCGGCAAGACGCCCAAGGGCCCGTTCCTCTCGATCGACGTGAGCCGCAACGCCGTCGAGCTCGCCGGCCGCTTCGCCCTCGGCGCCGCGATGGGCAAATAGCCGCGCGTCAGACAGGCGCGCGCGTCAGCGAGCGCCTGATATGGAACGACCCCCAGTCAAGCGAGATCGTTTCTTCATCTTGTCTTCTCCTGGTTTCGAGGGCCGAAGACGGAGGACGACGCAGGTCT
>JALHOE010000184.1 GCA_022843175.1 Deltaproteobacteria bacterium | reverse complement strand
CCCCCCAACCCCCCTCTCCCTTCGGGAAGAGGGGGGAGGTCGGCGACGAAGGGTTGCAGGAGCTCGATCAGCTTCTCGCGCGATACATCGGCGTTGTGGAGCCTCAGCTCGCGCAGTCCAACGCGTTCGAGATCGTCGCGACGCAGTCGATCCGCCACCGCGTTCGCGGGATCGTCGTGCACCCCGCCGTCGATTTCGAGGACCAGGCGCAGGGCCGGACAGAAGAAGTCGACGATGTACCCGCGAAGGATCGCTTGCCTGCGGAACTTGAGACCAAAGATCCCTCGATTGCGAACGAGCGCCCACACGGCGGCTTCTGCGTCGGTGGGACTCCGACGCATTTGACTAGCCATCGCGACCTTGTCGTTCCCCGCAAACCGCGCCCGCCGACCCATCCGCATCCCGCACATCGACCCCACTCGCTCGCGAGTTGCGATCTCGCTTCCCCCCCTTCTGCCCGAAGGGAGAAGGGGGACGGGGGGTTGAGGATTCCCGCTAAGGAGCTGAGGATTTCTGCGGTGTGGCCCCCCCCTTCTGCCCGAAGGGAGAAGGGGGGCGGGGGGTTGAGGATCCCCCCCGCGGAGCGAAGCGGAGCTTGGGGGGGACGGCGCGCGCAGCGCGCCGAGGGGGGGCATCCCTAATGCACTTCGTAGGGCTCGGCCTCGCGCAGTTGCTCCCCATCTTCGCCGTTGCCGCGGCGGCGGTGGTTGGGCTCTACATCCTCAAGCTCCGTCGACGGCCGATCGCGGTGCCGTTCGAGCAGCTGTGGGAGCGGATCCTCAAGGACAAAGAGGCGACGAGTCTGTTCTCGCGCCTCAAGCGGATCCTCTCGCTGCTGCTCCAGCTCGCCATCCTCGCGGCGCTGGTCCTCGCGCTCGGCGATCCGCGCACCGCGGTCGAGGTCGTCAAGGGCCGCACGCTGGTCGTGCTCGTCGACACCTCCGCCTCGATGAAGACCCACGACGAGGGCGGCAAGACGCGGCTCGACGCCGCCAAAGAGAAGCTCAAGGAGCTCGTGAAGGGCCTCGGAGCGAGCGATCGCATGCTCATCGCGTCGATGGACGCGGTGGTCACGCCGATGTCGCCGCTCACCTCGGATACCGGCGCGCTCGACGACGCAGTCACCCGCCTCGAGGCCGTCGATTGTCGCGCCGACTTCGCGCGCGGCCTCCGCTACGCGCTCGACACGCTGCGCTCCACGCGCGAGCCGGAGATCGTCGTCGTCAGCGACGGCGGCCTCGGCGAGCCGCGCGACGAGCTCGGCCTCGTGCACCTCAGCGACGCGAAGCTCTCGTTCGTCGGCGTGGGCAAGACCCGCCGCAACGTCTCGATCACCCAGTTCGCGGTGCGTCGCTACCCGCTCGACAAGGCGCGCTACGAGGTGATGATCGAGGTGCAGAACTTCAGCGAGAAAGAGGAGGACGTCGAGCTCTCCCTCTTCGGCGACGAGGTCCTCGTCGACCTCACGAAGCTCCACCTCAAGGCCGGCGAGCGCCTCCCGCGCTTCTATCCCTCGCTCGGTGGCGCGAGCCGCACGCTCGAAGCGCGCCTCGGCCTCGCGCCGCCGCCGGTGCCCAACGCGAAGCCGGAGCTCGACGACCTGCAGGCCGACGACCGCGCGTTCGCGGTCCTGCCCGAGCGCCGTCGCAGCAAGGTCCTCGCGGTCAGCCCCGGCAACACCTACCTCGAGGCGGCGCTCCTCCTCGACGAGTACCTCGACGTCACCGTCACCACGCCCGACAAGGCGCCCGCGATCCTCGGCGCGCAGAAGTTCGACGTCGCGATCTACGACGGCGTCACCCCGGCGCTGCGCCCCGGCCTCCCCACGCTCTATCTCGACATGCGCGAGGGCGGCCCGCTCAAGATCGACACCAAGAAGGCGATGCAGGAGCCCGGCTTCGACGTCCTCGAGCGCAAGCACCCGATCCTGCGGTGGACGGCGCTCGACAACGTCGGCATCGCGTACGCGTTCAAGCTCATCCCCGGCGAGGGCGACAAGGTCGTCGGCGCGTCGAGCGAGGGCGCGATCATCGTGGCCGGCGCGCGTCAGGGCACCAAGTTCGTGGGCGTCGGGTTCGACGTTCGCCAGAGCGACTTCCCGCTCCGCATCGCCTGGCCGGTGTTCCTCCTCAACACGATCAACTGGTTCGTCGAAGAGGACGCCGAGTACCTCTCGTCGTTCAAGACCGGCGAGGTCTGGCACGTGCCCGCGCCGCTCGGCGCCGGCAACGAGGCGACGCTCGTCGACCCCTCCGGCAACAAGCACCGCGTTCCGGTGCAGGACGGCCGCGCGGTCTTCTTCGGCACCAAGGCCGGCTTCTATCGCCTCCTCAAGCCGAACCCCAAGCCGGGCGAGCCGCCGGGCGACGTGCTGTTCGCCGCCAACCTCGTCGATCCGATCGAGAGCGCGATCACCCCCAAGCCCGAGCTCGTCGTCGACGGCAAGAAGGGCTCCGAGGTCGCCGGCTTCAAGGTCGGCGTGCGTCGCGAGCTGTGGATCTACATCCTCCTCGCGGTCGCTGCGATCAGCGCCATCGAGTGGGCGACCTACCACCGGAGGGTCACGGTATGAGCCCGCCCGTCTCGCAGCGTATTCGCGCGAGCGTCCCCCCGCGTCCGAGCGGGCCGCAGTCGAAGAAGTCCCGACCGTGGGTGGGCCGCGCGCTGTTCGCGCTCGCCATCGTCGGCCTCGCGGTCATCTCGATCTTCACGTTCTACAAGTTCGGCTACAAAGCCGGCCCCACCCTGCAGTGGAAGCGCGGCGACGACATCTACGAGCTCCTCAGCCCGAAGATGCTCGGGCTGATCCTCCTCGCGCCCTACTTCCTCTACGTCACCGGCAAGTCGCTCGCCGACCTGCCGTGGCCCCAGCGAGTCCTGTCGTTCCTGCTTCGCACCGCGTTCGTGGTGCTGCTCGCGATCGGTCTCGGGCGCGTCGCCAAGACGGCGTACTCGCACAAGGTCTGCACGGTGCACGTCGTCGACGTGAGCGAGAGCATCCCCGAAGAGGCGATCGCCGACGCGCAAGCTGCGATCGACAAGGCGTGGAACGAGCGCGGCGACGGAGAGGTGCGGGTGATCACCTTCGCGGTACGCCCGCGCGTGATCGGCGCGAGCGATCCGGCCGATCCCAAGGCGCCGCCGCCCAAGCTCGGTCGCCACGACAACCCCGGCGAGCGGATCCACGGCGCTGGCTCCAACGTGCAGGCCGCGCTGCAGCTCGCCTACGGCCTCTATCCGCAGGGCTACCTCAAGCGCGTCGTCCTCTACAGCGACGGCGTGCAGACCGCGGGCGACGCGCTCGCCGAGGCAGGCCGCGCGCGCGAGTTCGGGGTCAAGCTCTACACGATCCCCTACAAGCGCCCGGTGCCCGCCGAGGTCGCGGTCCGCGAGCTGCGAGTGCCGCCGAAGATCAAGGTCGGCGAGGCGTTCGAGCTCCGCGCCATCCTGTTCTCGAACCGCGCCGCGAAGGTGCGCGCGCGCCTCTATCAGGGCGAAGCGCTCAACGGCCTCGACGGCATCCGCGACCTCGACCTGAAGCCGGGCGAGAACGACATCCCGTGGAAGAGCGTGGTGCGCATCCCCGGCTCGGTCACCTACGCCCTCGAGGTCGAGCCGATCGGGCTCATCACCAACCCAACTCCCGCGCCCTCGTCCTCCGTGCCCGTGCCCGTGCCCGTGCCCGTGCCCGCGAAGCCGGCCGCCTCGACCTCTGCCTCCGCCGCTCCCCCTCCCCCGCCGATCAAGCAAGTCTCCAAGCCCGGCCTCGACCGCTTCGTCGAGAACAACAAATACGCCGTCACCGTCGCCGTCCCCGGCCGCCCGAGCGTCCTCTACGTCGAGGGCGACACCGGCCACGGCAGCTACCTCACCAACGCGCTCGTCGCGCAGGAGTTCGAGGTCGACCTCCGCGGTCCGGACGGCATCCCGTCCTCGCTCAAGGAGATCGAGCGCTACGACTTCGTCGTCCTCAGCGACGTCTCCGCCGACCGCGTCAGCTACTCGCAGCAAGACCTGATCGAGTCGTACGTGAAGGACCTCGGCGGCGGCTTCCTCATGGCCGGCGGGCAGAACTCGTTCGGCCTCGGCGGGTGGAGGCACACCAAGATCGAGAAGATCCTGCCGGTCCGCATGGACGCGGAGAAGAAGAAGGACCAGCCCTCGATCGCGCTCTGCCTCGTCATCGACCGCTCCGGCTCGATGAGCGGCCAGAAGATCGAGATGGCGAAGGAGGCCGCCAAGGCCACCGCCGAGATCCTCTCGCCCGACGACTACATCGAGGTGATCGCGTTCGACAGCCAGCCGATGCGCCTCGTGCGCATGCAGAGCGCGCGCAACCGGATGCGCATCCTCAGCGACATCTCGCGGCTCGCGCCCAACGGCGGCACCGACATCTTCCCGGCCATCCAGATGGCCAACGAGGATCTCGCGCTGATCGCCGCCAAGCGCAAGCACATGATCCTCCTGTCCGACGGCGAGGCGCCGGTCGGCGGCATCAAGGAGCTGGTGCAGGAGATGGTCAGCGAGGGCATGACCGCCTCCGCCGTGGCCCTCGGCGAGGACGCCGACAAGAACCTGATGAAGATGGTCGCAGAGACCGGCGGCGGTCGCTTCTACTTCGTCAAGGATCCGAACGCGCTGCCCCGCATCTTCACCAAGGAGACCGAGCTCGTCTCCAAGTCGAGCGCGATCGACGAATACTTTCAGCCCACGCTGGTGACGATGGCGGACTTCCTCCGCGGCATCGACATCGAGGGCTCGCCCTATCTCCACGGCTACGTCGCCACGCAGCTGAAGCCGCCGCCCGCGCAGCTGGTCCTCACGCCCGGCGATCACGAGGAGCCCCTGCTCGCCCGCTGGCGCGTCGGCCTCGGGTGGACGCTCGCGTGGACGAGCGACGTCAAGAACCTATGGGCCGCCGAGTGGCTGCGCTGGCAGCAGTACCCGCAGTTCTGGGGTCAGCTGATTCGCGAGCACATGCGCCAGAAGAAGCGCCAGCAGCTCGACATGAAGGTCGAGCTGATCGACGGCATGGTGAAGGCCTCGATCGACGCAGTCGGCGGCGACGATCGCTTCCAGAACGGCTACGACGGCAAGATCACGATCATCGGCCCGGCGCCGAAGACCGACAAGGTGGTGGTGAACCTGCAGCAGGTCGCCCCCGGCCGTTACGAAGCCAAGCACGTCCTCGACCAGTTCGGCTCGTTCATGATCACCGGCGAGCTCACGACCAACGGCGCGCCCGTCGCCGAGTCGTTCGGCCACGTGAGCAACCCCTACCCGAGGGAGTACGCCGCGTTCGAGCCCGACACCGCGCTGATGTCACGCCTCGCCACGGCGACCGGCGGAGGAATGGACGCCGCGCTCCCGGCCATCGTCGACCCGGCCGGCGAGAAGATCAGCTACCACGAGGATCTGTGGATGCGGTTCGTGAAGATCGCGATCGTGATCTTCGTGCTCGACCTGCTCGTGCGCCGCGTGCGGTTCTTCGATCGGAAGTTCAGAGCCGCCGCCTGACGGGGCCACGGGGCCGCGGGCGCTAGCCCGCGGTTGCTCTCTTCGCGCCCGAGCACTTCACCCTCACGGGTCAGGCGCTCGCTGACGCGCGCGCCTATCGGAGGGTCGGGCGCTAGGCAAAGCGCGAGGGGCGCTTGACCAGCCAACGGACCTCGTACTCGCAGAACTCTTCGCCCCGTCGGGTGCACCGCTGGTGCTCGACCCGCGGCAGGGTCACCCCCGTGGCCTCGACCATCGCGAGGAGCACGCCCTCCTGCATCACGCAGTTGAACGTTTGGGTGCGGCGAAGCCGGATGCGGCCCTCGACGGTCTCGAGCACGTCCCAGCCGCGCTGCTTCGGATCCTGGATCGTCGAGCGCACCGCGCGCGCGAGCGCCGTCAGCGCCTCGGCGGGGGTTGGCTCCGGCGCGAGCTCGCGCTCGCGACGCATGCGTTCGAACGCGTTCTTCCCGATCGCCTGGCCGGCGGCGCGCAGGCTCGCGACACCGAGGTGCTGCTCGATCCACGCGCACACGTCGTTGTAGAGCTGGATGGGAGCCGGCGCGCGCGGGTCTGCTGCGTCGACGGACGCGACCATCTCGAACAGCGGCGCGCACAGGCGCTCCATGCCGCGAAACGGCTCGACCACTTTCTCGATGAAGACGGAGTGGAGCGTCACCCCATCGGTCGATTCGTCCATCCTCGCTCGACAAAGGCTCCCCGAATCCGAAGAGCCCGGCAAGCCTCAGTGATTGGGCTTGGTGCAGTTGCAGGTGGACTGCGCGGTCTCGATCCACTTGGGGATCGGCGGGGCGACGGCGAGCGGGCGGTCCGGGTGCTCGGAGATGTCCTTCACGTGATCCAGCACACGCAGGTGGATCGCATGAAGGAACATATCGGTCCACCGCTTCCAGTAACCCACGGGGTGGACCTTGAGTCGGTACCAGGTGGTCCCGCGCAGCGTCGTGCCGCCGTCGGCGTTGCGGGTGAGCGCGAACTGCCCCCTGGTGACGTTGATGTACGGATCGAGGTTGACCGGCTGGGCGGACACCCCGAACGTGAGCTCGCGCGGCGCGTCCCACACGTGAATGGGCTCGACGAACGTGCCGTTGGTGAAGACGCAGCGGCGTGTCGCCTCGGTGCCCAGACCGTCGATGCGAGCCTCGAGCGGCATCGCCACGATCGCAAAGATCGGCTTGGCCGGCGCGGCGATCGGCGGGAACGAGACCACGTTCTTCCACACCACCTCCGGCGGCGCGGCGATGACGACCTCGGAGACGACCGCGAGATCGACCGGATCGGGCGGGCGATGCGCCTCGGTCGCGACGGCGGCGGGGAGCATGAACACCGAGAGCGACGCCATTTGCGCGCCGCGCGGAGCCCGCGCCGCGAAGAAGCCCGAGACCGCGCCGACGATGGTGAGCGCGCCGATGATCGGCAGCGCCATCACGATGCACGCGGCACCCTCCCAGGCGAGGTTGATGAGGAGCAGGACCGCCACGAGCTGAGTGGCGAGCGCGTTGCCGATCGCCGCCGCGACGCCCGCTCTCGCGCCGACGGTGGTGGCGAAGCCGCAGATGAATCCCATCGCGAACGGCACGCCAACGAAGAACGTGCCGCCGTAGATCTTGTCGAACTTCACGGTGATGATGAAGCACACCACGCCGAGCAACAGGCTCGCGATGGTCCCGAAGAGGAAGGCGCCGCTCTTGGTCCGCGGCACGGTTCGCTCGAGAAGCGAGAGCGACCGAGACGGCGGCGCCGGCTCGTCGCGGTACGGATCCGCGGGATCGAGCGCGACGGGCGCGGCGCGCGAGGGCGCGACGGCGAGCACTGCGAAGAACGCCCAGTGAAGGAACGGCAGGAAGAACAGCCCCGCCCAGAACGGGTGCACGCCCATGTCGCGCAGCCGCCGCGCCGAGAGCACCACCCCCGCCCACGCGAACGGCGCGGCGACCACGAACAGCGCCGTCACGTACGCGCGCGGCAGGGGCGCGCCGCTGGCCCACAGCGGGTTGAGCCGGGGCGAGAGGTACATCAACGGGCTCCAGTCGCGCCCAAAACGCATGGAGATCGCGAGGTCGAGGCCGTATTTGATGACGAAGAGCACCACGCCCGTGAGCAGGTACTGCAGGCGGGTGACCCGACCGCGGGGCGACCAGAAGTCGACGGCATGACGCATCGGGCGAGGCTATCCCTTCACCGGAGCGAGAGGGTCGCCTACCTTCGCCGATCGCCGATGCGTCTCGCCGCCCTCCTCGTCCTCTTGCCCGGGCTCTCGTCCTGCTCGTCCAAGGCCAAGATCTACGACACCTCCGTGGAGCTCGTGCGCCTCGAGGTCATCCGCGCCGACGACCAGGGCAACCCGCTCACGGTCGACGTGGAGATGAGCTTCGAGCAGTGCCCCGGCGAGCAGCGAAAGACGATCCGCGGCGACAAGTTCTTCTCCGCCTGCATCCTCAAGCACAAGACCGGCGAGAAGGTGCCGGCGAAGATCGAGCACGCGCTCAACGAGCACGGCGAGATGACGCCGCAGATCGTGGGGCTGGCCGGCTGCGAGCGGAAGCTCGACCCCAACGACGAGGCGTCGTTCGAGGTCGTGCAGGTGTGCACCGATCTGGTCGTCAACAGCGTGAAGGTCGGGTTCCACTGCGACCGCCGGCCGACCAAGGAGCTCCTCGAGAAGTGCCCCTGGTTCCGCCGCCGCTAGCCGGCGCGCGTCGTGCTAGGCGCGCGCGTGAGCGAGCGCCTATGCGTGCGTCCAAACAGGTCAGGCGCTCGCTGACGCGCGCGCCTAGCTGGGCGCCCAGAAAAATAGGCGCGCGCGTGAGCGAGCGCCTATGCGTGCGTCCAAACAGGTCAGGCGCTCGCTGACGCGCGCGCCCAGCTGGGCGCCCGGAAAATAGGCGCGCGCGTGAGCGAGCGCCTATGCGTGCGTCCAAACAGGTCAGGCGCTCGCTGACGCGCGCGCCTGACACGACGCGCGCGCCCAGCTGGGGGCGCCTACACGATGCAGGCGAGGGCCATCACCACCACCGAGACCGTGGGCACCACGGCGCGCGCGACGCGGAACACCGTGTCCCAGCGCTTCTCGTCGACGAGGAAGAAGCACCACGTGCTGATCATGCAGAGGAACAGCGCGACGTAGACGCCGATCATCAGCTTGTCGGCGCGGGTGAGGTACGCCGTCGCCGGGATCGACTGGATCAGCGCGAAGTGGAAGAGGACCGCCGCGGCGAGCATCGGGGCGCCGGCGTTGGACCGCACCTCCATCTCGTTGGGCGGCACCCACATGCCCATCAACGAGATGAGCACGATGACGATCGCCGGCACGTACACCGTGAAGATCGCGCTCGTGCCGAACCGCTCGATGCCGAGGCGGAACACGTATTTATGGTAGTAGAGGTCGTCGTGGGGGAAGCGGTCGGGGAAGTAGTGCGAGAGCGTGCGCGCCTCCACGTAGGCCACGTCCCAGCCGATGATGTGGAAGTCGCTGTCGAGGTTGGTGAACTCCTGCACCGGCTCGAACTTGATCGCGTCCGTGCCGGAGGAGTCCTCCTCCATCTCGATCTGTAGCTCCTGCGCGTCGAACGGATACTTGCGGAGGTCGGGCGCGGAGTGGAACACGCCGACGAAGCGCCACAGCTTGAAGGTGGGCTTGTCGGCGAGCTTGTCGGTGTAGTCGATCTTGCCGTTGACGAACTCGATGTCGAGGTGCGGCATCGGGGTCTGGCTCCACAAGCTGA
This sequence comes from Deltaproteobacteria bacterium, assembly GCA_022843175.1. GTDB lineage: Bacteria > Myxococcota_A > Polyangia > Polyangiales > JADJMO01 > JALHOE01. Next base: position 7,963 of record JALHOE010000184.1, on the reverse strand, counting down.
CGTAGAAGTCGGCCTCGAACGTGCCGGACTTGATGTCGTAGTTGTGGACGGCGCCGAGGTTGAAGCCGACCTTCGCGACGACCGGCTTGCCGTGCTGGCTCGCGAAGGGCGAGTGGAACTTGCCGTTCGGCTGGTGGAGGTTCCCGTCCTTGTCGGGAACGGCGGTGTCGAGCGCCTTGTCCAGCGCCTCCTCGTCGGACGCCTTGTCCTGCTCTCCAGAGGCCGCGGGAGCGGGAACGGCAGCGGGAGCGGGAGCGGGAGCGGCGCTCGGCGCGGCCGAGGTCGACGCCATGACCTTCGCGAGGAGCCGCGGCCCCCCGCGCCGGCTCGAGGTCAGGTGACGGGGTGCGCTCTCCGCCCCCACCCGCTTGCTCCAGAAGAACCCGCCGAGGAGCAGAGCGATGGCGACGAAGACCACGTTGAAAATGACGATGCGCCGGGTCGAAACAGAGCGCGTCGTCGGGCCGCTCATAGCGCCCGGACCCTAGCTGGGCGGCCGGTCGCGGCACAACCCCTTCTTGGGGACAGAGGGCCCCCGTGATACCAACGTTCGAGCGATGGGCCTCGCCGACGGCATCCGCTTCTTCGCCGCGACCGACGTCGGCCGCGTGCGCGATCACAACGAGGACAACTACCTCGTCGACAAGAAGCTCGCCCTCTTCGTCGTCGCCGACGGCATGGGCGGCCACGCCGCGGGCGAGGTCGCGAGCGCGCTGGCGGTCCGCACCGTCCACGAAGAGGTCCGCAAGCAGCGGCAGCTGGTCGAGGACTTCGAGCAGGGCGCCACCGGCGCGAGCGCCGTCTCTGCGCGCGATGTGCTCAACCTCCTCGAGTTCGCCGTGCAGCGCGCCTGCGCGCGCATCCACGAAGAGGCCGCGTCCGATACGCAGAAGCGCGGCATGGGCACCACGCTCTCCGCGATGCTCTTCGTCGGCAACAAGGGCTTCATCGCCCACGTGGGCGACTCGCGCATCTACCTCGCGCGCGAGGACCGCGTGCAGCAGGTCACCGAGGACCACACCGTCTTCAACGAGCTGATCAAGCGCGGCAAGCTGTCCCGCGAGCAGATCGAGAAGGTCGCGCACAAGAACGCGATCACCCGCGCCGTCGGCGTCTACGAGCGCGTCGAGGTGGACACCCTCGCCATCGAGGTGCTCCCCGGAGACCTCTTCCTCCTCTGCAGCGACGGCCTCCACGGCTACCTCGACGGCAACGACTCGCTGCAACGCATCCTCCACGACGTCCCCGCCGAGGGTCAGGCGCAGGCGTTCATCGACCTCGCCAACAACGCCGGTGGCAAGGACAACATCACCAACATCATCATCCGCGTCGAGGGCAACGAGGATGACAAGGCGCGCGCCCGCCGGCTCTCGCAGAAGCGCGAGATCCTCGCCAAGATGCAGCTGTTCTCGCGGCTCACCGAGCGCGAGCTGCTCCGGGTGATGCAGGCCGCCGAGATCCGCGAGTACGCGCCGGGCGACGTGGTCATGAAGGAGGGCGACAAGGGCGACGAGCTCTTCATCGTCCTCTCCGGCAAGGTCGCGGTCGTGCGCGGCGAGGCCACCCTCGCGCACCTCGGCCCCGGCGAGCACGTCGGCGAGATGGCGCTCATCCGCGCCGTCCCCCGCTCGGCGAGCGTCATCGCCGAGGTCGCGACCGAAATGGTCAAGATCAAGCGCAGCGACTTCTTCGAGATCCTCCGGCGCGAGCACGAGCTCGCCATCAAGTTCCTCTGGCAGTTCCTCGGCGTGCTCGCCGACCGCCTCGACGCCACCTCTCGCGAGCTCCGCACCGCACGTGAGGAGGCCAACGTCGAGGACATCACCAACGAGATCTTCCCCGACCTCGACGGGGACGGACCGATCACCCAGCCGAAGGCGCGCAATTGAAATGTCTACGCGCCTCGCTGCGCTGACCCTCGTCGTCGCCGGCTCCGTCGCCAGCGTCGGGTGCCCGAAGCGCAACGACCAGGCCGTCCCCGACGCGGGGTCGGTCGAGGCCAGGGTCGACGCGGCGGTCGCCGTCACGCCCACCACGCCCATGCCGCCCAACGCCGCGTGCGCCGTCGCCTACGCGAGCTTCCCGCTCGGCAGCGCGCCGCAGCCCGGCGACGACCTCTCCCACGCGCCGGTCCCCTTGCGCATCCCCGAGAACGCGTCGCTCACGATCGCCGTGCGACGCACCGGCCACGAGGTGCGAATCAAGGGGCCAGCGGTGGTGCGGCCGTGCACGCACGAAGAGCCGGACGTGATCCTGATCGCGCTCGGCGAGGCGTCGGTCGAGGGCACGACGCCGGTGCGGCCCGGCTCCGAAATCTTCCTCGCCACCCCAGCCTTCGTCGCGGTCGTCGCGCGCGCGACGCTCAAGATCAACGCGAGCTCCTCGCTGTCGTACTGGGACGTCGAGAGCGGCGACGTCACCATCACGAACCTCGACACGCCCAAGGTCGTCAACGGCAAGGACAAGGGCTCCCTCAAGCGGTTCGAGGACGGCGGCGTGCGGCTCACCCGGTGCGGCGTCCAGGCCGCCGCCGCGGCGTCCGCCGAGCGCCTGCTCCTCGGGTTCAGCCAGGGGGACGCGGCTCCTCCGCTGCCCTCGGCGTCGATTGGCATCCTCACCGCCCAGCAGATCAAGCACGCGCGCGAGCGAATCCTCGACTGCGCCTTCGCCGAGAGCTTCGCGCTGTCGTGCGACCAGCTTTCGGCCGAGACCGACGCGGCAGCTCCCGGGTGTGCTGGCAATACCTACGTCAAGGTGCGGGAGCACATCGCGCGCGCCACTGCTTCCGGCCCGATCCCCCCCGGGTCACCACCGCCGAAAACGACGGGATCCGCGCCGAATGGGCCCCCGCCCTGAAGGATCTGCCGGCGAGGCGGAAGCGGCCGCTGCTATCACGTTGACAGCACCTTCCGCGGGTCGATAGCGTGCGAGGGTCCGGTCCTCATGAGCTCGCGTAAATACTCCGCGATCATCGCTGCGGTCAGCGCCTGCATCATTGGGCAAGCGGGTGGCGTGCGCGCGGATGAACCGCTCAAGCCCACCGAGCCCACCCTGATGGCGGAGCCGGGCGAGGTCGTCGACGTCGTCGACGCGTTCGACACCGAGAAGGGCGACCCGTTCGACCTCAACCTCTCGCTCGGGTTCCACCAGAGCTGGGAGCGCGGGAAGATTCGTCGCGAGAGCTACGTCGGCCTCGACGGCAAGGAGTCGACCGGCGGCTTCACCGCCAACGTCGAGAACATCGGCGAGTACAAGCACAGCATCTCCACGCTGAACATGCGGGCCGACGTCGGTCTCTACAAAGACCTCGGCTTCTTCTTCCGCGTCCCGCTGATCCTCGCCGACGACCGCTCGATCGACGACTTGAGCGGCAGCGCGAAGGCCGTCAACGCGCAGTTCGGTCGCGCGGCCGATCCGGCGACGGGCTCGCCGATGTTCCGCCTGCCGTTCAACTCGCCCACGCGCAGCGGCATCGACTACATCGCCGCCGGCCTTCGCTGGAGCGTCTTCAACCACTACCGCGACCCAACGAAGCCCACGTGGACGTGGGAGGTCGAGGGTCGCTTCGGCGTCGGCGAGCCGCTCCACGCGTGCAACGCCAACCCCGAGGCCGTCCCCGCCGAGGCGGGCTTCGGCGGCGCCGCGCGCTATCCGCAGTGCCCCGGCAAGACCGACGACCCGGACAACCAGCCCAAAGAGGTCGGCAACCGCTGGTTCCGCAACCCCAACGGCAGCCGCAGCCCCGGCATCTCGCGCGGCACCAACGCGATCCGGCTCGGCACGCTGGTCTCGAATCGCTTCCGCTACGTGGAGCCCTACGGCGGGTTCTGGTTCATGGCCGAGTGGCAGAAGGCCAACACGGACATCGGCAACTACGGCGACATCGAGGGCATCATCACCAACCGCCCCCCGATCCGCGGCGGTCTCACCGGCGGCATCATGGTTCACCCCTGGGAGAACCGTGAGCAGTACCAGCGCTTCACCATCGATCTGCGCTTCGACGCCACCTACGTCTCGCAGGGCCGCGACTACTCGCCGTTGTTCGACGCGCTCGGCACCTCGAACGCCTCGTCGCTCGTCGCCCCCAACCCGGCCGCGTACCAGGCGGGCCCCGTGGTCGACGGCCAAGCCACCAGCGTCGGCAACTACCGCCGTCCGATCGCGTTCACCGGCGTCACCGACGTCGAGGCGCACGGCATCTTCGGCGGCCGCGTCGGCTTCGTCGTGCAGGCCGCGCAGTACATCCGCTTCAACGTCGGCGTGGGTCTCGCGCACGTGCAGGCGCACAACATCAGCGCCTCCGACGCGTGCAACCCCGACTTCTCGCCCTCGCCCGGCGCCGCCGGTCGCTGCCGGGTCGGTGGTCGCGGCAGCGTCACGGGCGCGCCCAACCCGAATCACCGTCCGTCCCTCGACCTCCCCGGTCGTCGGTTCCGTGTCGCCGAAACCATGATCTGGGACGCGTGGGTCGCCGGCACGATCATGTTTTAGCTCCTCGGGAGTCCGGGAGCGTATGCCGGCGTGCGACGCTGCACGCCGGTCTAGCGCTCGTTCTGGGCGCGCTGCCGCTCTCGCTGGCGGTGCTCCCTGCGCGCGCCGAGTCCCCTGTCGTCGCGCCCGAGCCCGCACCGGCGCAGGCCCACGCCGTGCTCGGTCCGGTGCTCACGAGCGACGGCGCCGCGGCCAAGGGCGACAAAGAGATCGCGCTCCGTCGCGTGACGACGAGCGATCCGTTCACTGCGCGCGCGCGCGAGGTCGACGTCGCGCTCCGCGACGCCGCACAAGACCTCGGCCTCGCGCTCGATCTCGGGTTGCCGCTCAACGGCGACGGCGCACGCGACGCCGATCTGATCAAGGCGGCCGCGGGCGGCCATTGGGTGATCTCGCCGCGTCTCGAGCAGGTCTCGACGGACTCCTTCAACCTCCGCGTCGTGGCGGTGCCGCCCGGATCGTCGACGCTGCTCGTGCGCTTCGAGAAGGTCGACGGCAAGCACGTCGCCGCGCGCGCGGTGGTGATGCTGCGCGACTTCGTGCAGATGAAGCTCGGGGCTCCCGGGCCCGTGCACTCGCCCGACGAGACCACCGCCCGCGCCGACGAGGACGAGGGCCGACGCTCGCGCGGACGGCCGGTGCTCGCTGCGTCGTCGACGCTGTTCGGTCTCTACACCGCGTTCGCGATCCATCGCGTCGCGGGCGGAGAGGATCCGCGGCTGCTCTACCCGCTGCTCGCCCTCGGCAGCGGCATCGGCCTCGGCTCCGCGCTGCTCGCGGCCGACGAGTGGAACGTCACGAGCGGCTCCGCGTGGACGATCGCCGCGGGCTCGTGGTGGGGCGTCGTCGCCGGGCTGAACCTCTCGGCCGGCCGCGAGGTTCGACCGGTCAACGACCGGTTCGCGTGGGGCCTCGTCGGCGGTCTCGTCGGCACGACCGCCGCGGTCACGGCCACCGCGCTCACCCGCTACGACGACGGCGACGCCACGCTGGTCCACTCCGGCGCCGCGATCGGCACGTTCGTCGGCGGCGTCACCCACCTGGTCGTCGCCGGCCGGCTCAAGGAGAGCCCCTCCACGGGCGCCGGGATCGGCGCGGCCGCCGGCCTCGTCGGTGGCGGCGTCCTCGCGGCGTTCACGAGCACGACCGCGCAGCGCGTGATGCTGGTCGACCTCGGCGCGGGGCTCGGGGCGCTCGCAGGCGCGTCCGCGGCGAGCCCGCTCGTCTTCCGCGACGAGACCCCGGCCAAGGCGCGGCTGTTCCTCTCGAGCGTGCTCGCCGGCACCGCCATCGGCGGGACCATCGCCTGGTTGGCGACCCGGCAGAGCAAGCCCGAAAAGTCCGCGATGCGCCTCTCCCCGACGATTGGGGCCGCCGGAACGGCCGAGTTGCCGGCCTACACCGCTGGGCTTTTCGGCGTGTTCTAAAGACGTTTGACAGAGCAGACTTCGTCTTCTAAGGTTCCGCCCCCCTCGCCAGTAGGGCGTTTTTTAGGAGCTGTCTGATCATGCCTCAGCGTTCGTTCAACGCGACCCCCGCCTCGGCCCAGGCCGCGCGCGTCTGGTTTGTCGTCGATGCCTCGGGGAAGCCGCTTGGCCGCCTCGCGTCCGAGATCGCCACCATCCTGCGCGGCAAGCACAAGCCCACGTACACGCCGCACGTCGACACCGGCGACCACGTCGTCGTCGTCAACGCCGACAAGGTGAAGCTGACGGGTCAGAAGCTCGACAAGAAGTTCTACTACAGCCACTCCGGCATCCCCGGTGGCTTCAAGGCCGTCCCCTATCGCGTGCTCATGGCCACCAAGCCGGAGTTCCCGCTCGAGAAGGCGGTCAAGGGCATGCTGCCGCACAACGTGCTCGGCCGGCAGATGATCAAGAAGCTCCACGTGTACGCGACGCCGGATCACCCGCACGCCGCCCAGCAGCCCAAGCCGCTCAACATCGAGGTCTGAGTTTACCGATGGCGACTCCCGACAACCGCACCTACGCGACCGGCAAGCGCAAGACCGCGAGCGCACGCGTCTACATCAAGCCCGGCACCGGCGTTATCACGGTCAACAAGCGCAAGTTCGAGGACTACTTCGTCCGCGAGACCTCGCAGATGATCGCCAAGCAGCCGCTCGAGCTCCTCGAGGCGATGGACCAGTTCGACGTCCTCGTGAACGTGCGCGGCGGCGGCACCGCGGCGCAGGCCGAGGCGGTCCGTCACGGCATCGCGCGCGCCCTCGTCGCCGCCGACGGCGAGCGTCGCCCGACGCTCAAGCGCGCCGGCTACCTCACGCGCGACAGCCGCAAGGTCGAGCGCAAGAAGTACGGCCAGCCCGGCGCCCGCAAGCGCTTCCAGTACAGCAAGCGCTAGAACCCGCACGGCGGCGCGCGCCCCAACAGCCGCGCACCCGACAGCCGCGCGCGTCAGCGAGCGGCTACCGCGAAGCACGAAGGAGACCCCAGCGGTCTCCTTCGTCGTTTTTGCACGCCCACACCAAGCTCAGCGCGCACCCGCTGCGCGCGTTTGCTTCCCCGGATCACCACTCAGCATTGTCGCGATGCGCTTTGGGCGAGGGCCCGTGTCCTGCAGTCCTGCCCATCCATGAAATCCATCCATATCCTGCCCGTCGTCGCGCTGGTCGCGCTCGCGGGCTGTGAACGCAAGAGCAACCGCGTCGAGCCGACGATCACCGAGAACACTGCGAGCCGCGATCTCCCGCCGAAGAACGACGACCTCGCCGTGGGCGGCGGTCCGATCGCGCTCAACAACGCCGTCGGCAAGATCGCCGAGGCCCGCTGCGACCGCGAGCTCAAGTGCGGCAACGTCGGCGCCGACAAGAAGTACGCGGATCGCGCGTCGTGCACCGCAGGCGTGAAGAAGTCCGTCGCCGACGAGCTCAACGCCGAGGACTGCCCCGCCGGCGTCGACATGAAGGAGCTCGACGAGTGCCTCGTCGAATCGAAGAACGAGGACTGCAACAACCCCTTCGACAAGGTCGGCCGCCTCGCCGCGTGCCGCACCTCGGATCTCTGCCGCCACGTGAAGTGAGCCCCAGCCAAGGAGCCCCCGAGCGAGCCGGCCTCGCCCGGGGGCGTCTTCGCGAGCCTGCGAGCCTGCGCCTGCGGCCTGCGGCTGCGCCTGCGACCTACGACTGCGGCCTGCGTCTGCGTCCGCGGCCTGCGTCTGCGTCCTGCGTCTGCGGCCTGCGGCCTGCGTCTGCGACTTGCGCCTGCGCCTGCGACTTGCACCTGCGCTTGCGCTTGCGGCTGCGCCTTGCGCCTGCGCTTGCGCTTGCGGCTGCGCCTTGCGCTTGCGCTTGCGCCTGCGCCTGCGCCTGCGCCCTGCGCCCTGCACCTGCGCCCTGCGTCTGCGCGTGCGCCTCCGGATAGGCGCGCGCGTCAGCGAGCGCCTACCCGCAGGCGCACGCCCAAGCGCGGTGCGCAGGCCCGACCACACGGCGAGGCCGCGCGGCGGGGGCTGG
>JALHOE010000183.1 GCA_022843175.1 Deltaproteobacteria bacterium | reverse complement strand
GCGCCTGCGCCCGGGCCCGCGCCTGCGCCTGCGCCCGGGCCTGCGCCTGCGCCTGTTCTTGCGCCCCGGCCTGCGCCGGTTGGGCAACCGCGCGCTGACGCGCGCGGCCTCGTCGGGCGGGTTTCGATGGGGGGAGGCCTCGACACCTCTGCCCTCCCTGGCGTCGCGGCCGGGTTTGCGGCCCGGGTTGGCACGGAGCTCTCGGGGCTCGGGCTCGGGCTCGGGTTCCTCTACCTGCCGTCTCGGCGGGCGACGGTCGACGGGCGGGACGCCGGCGGCACGTTCTCGCTGCTCGCGGGGTCGGGGTCGGTGTGCGCGAATCTCTCGCGGTTTCTCGCGCCCTGCGCGGGGTTCGAGCTCGGTCGCCTGCGCGCCGGTGGGTTTGGCGTGCGCACCGCGAAGAGCGACTCGGTGCTGTGGAGCGCGGCGTTGCTCGGGGGCGCGGCCACCCTCCCGGGCCGGACGATCGGCGCGCGGTTCGAGGCATGGATCGTGATTCCCACCGGGCGGCCGGACTTCCTCCTCGAGGGCGTCGGCGTCGTCCACACCCCGCGGGTCGGGGTGCGGGCGACGCTGTCGCTCGAGGTCACGATTCGCTGACGGATGGCGAGAGCGCCGGCCACTACGCGGGAGAGGTGATGGGCGCGCTGTCGATGGTGGACCCGAAGGTCGAGGTCGAGGCCCCCCTCGCCTTCGCCGAGGTCTACGACCGCGCGTTCCCCTGGGTGTGGCGCGCGGCGCGCCGGCTCGGGGTGCCCTCGGCGGCGCTCGACGACGTCGTGCAAGACGTCTTCCTCGTCGTGCACCGCAAGCTCGAAACGTTCGAGGGCCGCTCGTCGCTGCGGAGCTGGGTCTTCGGGATCACGCTGCGCGTCGTGCGCGATCGCCGGCGCACGGCCAAGCGCAAGCCCGAGCACGCGATGGACGACGACACCGCGGTGCCCGATCCGTCGAGCGATCCACAGCGCGACGCGCTCCGGCGCGAGGCCCTGCACACGCTGCTCAAGGTGCTCGACTGCCTGAGCGAGGAGCAGCGCGAGGTGTTCGTGCTCGCCGAGCTCGAGGAGCTGACCGCGCCCGAGATCGCCGACGCGCTCACGGTCAACCTCAACACCGTCTACTCGCGGCTGCGCGCCGCGCGCAAATCGTTCGAGGCCGAGGCCGCGCGCGTGCGCGCGCGCGAGCGCTTCGTAGAAGGGAGCTCGCGATGACCGACCTCGGCCCCCACACGCGCGCGTTGCTCGACTCCGCGCGCCGCGCCGACGACGACGAGATGAACGCGTCGCGCGACCGCGTCCGCGGCGCGCTCGGCCGCAAGCTCGGCGTCGCCGCCGTCGGGATCTCCGTCACCACCGCCGCGACGGCCGGCGCCGGCACCACCACCTCGCTCGGCGTCGGTCTGTTGGGCAAGGTGCTCATCGGTCTCGCGGCGGTCGGGATCACCGCAGGCGGCGTCGCGGTGTCGCGGCGGCCGAGCCCGCAGCAAGCGCCGCCGCCGTCGGCGATCGTCGCGCGCCCGCAGCCGCTGCCCCCGGTGGTCACGCCCGCGCCGGCGGAGCCCAAGGCGTCGCCGAGCGCATCGGCGGAGGTGCTCCCGTCGCCCCTGCCACCGACGGTCGTGCTCAAGGCGCCCCCCTCCCTCGCGAGCCCGAGCGGGGCGAGCGGCGCTCCCACGGGCGAGGCTCTCACGACCGCAGCGATCAAGCCCTCGCTGACCGCCGAGGTCGCCGCGCTGGCGCGCGCCAACGACGCGATCACCGCGGGAAATCCCGCTGCGGCGCTCACCATCCTCGACGCGGCGCCGTCGTCGGGCACGCTCGCGGAGGAGCGCACCGGGCTCCGTCTGCTCGCGCGCTGCGCGCTCGGTCACGCCGACGCCCCCGCCGCCGCCAAGTCGTTCCTCGCGGAGCACCCCAAGGCGCCGCTCGCTTCGCGCGTCCGCGTCGCGTGCGCGAAGTTTTGATCACGGAACGCGAAGCCACCGGCCACTCCACAGACATGCGAACCCGATCCTTCTTCTCGGTCCTTATCCTGGTCGCGATCCCGCTGCTCGGCGCCAAGGGCGGCTGCGGCGGCGAGGTGTCGCTCGGCGACGACGCGTGCCCCACGAGCGCGTGTGGCGGCATGCCGGAGCTCGCATGCTGGGACGGGTCGAGCCCGTTCACCGGCAAGTGCCTCGCGAAGAGCGACGGCAGCTGCGGCTGGGAGCCGCGCAAGTGCCCGGACACGCCGTCGACCGAGTGCACGCCGTGCGAAATCCCCGCGATCGCCTGCGCCGACGGGTCGAGCCCGTACACCGGCAAGTGTTTCAAGGACGCGGGCGGCGCGTGCATCGCCGAGAAGAAGGGCTGCGGCGGCGCCACCGACGCCGGCCCGGCGCCGTGCACCGAGTGCGCGATCCCGGAGATCGCCTGCGCGGATGGCTCGAGCCCCTACAGCGGCAAGTGCGTGCGCAACGACGCCGGAGCCTGCGTCGCCGAGTACCTCGGGTGCAAGTCCGACTGCACGCCGGCCATGTGCGGCCCGGTGCCTCCCGTGGCGAAGTGCCCGGACGGCTCGGGCCCGATGATGGACTGCAAGCGCGCCGCCGACGGCGCCTGCCGGTGGAACGTCGCGGCCTGCCCGGCGACGGCGTGCGAGAAGGTCGAAGCGCTCCCGCGCTCGTGCACCAACAAGGCCGAGTGCACGTTCGGCCTCCACCAGTACAACTGCTGCGGCTCGATGCGCGCGATGGGCTACACCAAGAGCGTCCTCTCGAGCTTCGACGAGAACGAGAAGGCCTGCGTCGCGTCCTACCCGGGGTGCGGCTGCGCATCGATGCCGACCATCGACGACGGCGGGAAGACGGGCTCGACGTTCGACGTGGACTGCATCGGCGGAACGTGCACCACGTTCGCCAAGTGAGTCGACGCTCGCGGCCTTTCGGGCTACGCGAGGGCCCGCATGTCCGACGCCCTCCGCGCCACGATTGAAGCCGCCTACGCCGATCGCTCGAAGCTCGAGAGCGCCGCGTCCGCAGTCGAAGAGGTCATCGCCCTCCTCGACCGCGGCGAGCTCCGCGTCGCCACGCCGCCGGACACCGACGACGGCGAGTGGACCGTCCACGCATGGGTGAAGCAGGCGATCCTCCTCTACTTCGGCATCCGCAAGATGGAGGCGAGCGAGGTCGGCCCGCTCGCCTTCCACGACAAGATCCCGGTCAAGAAGGACCTTTCGGCCGCGGGCGTGCGCGTCGTTCCGCCGGGCACCGTCCGCTACGGCGCGTTCCTCGAGCGCGGAGCGATCGTGATGCCCGGCTACGTCAACATCGGCGCCCGCGTCGGCAGCGGCTCGATGGTCGACACGTGGGCCACCGTCGGCTCGTGCGCGCAGATCGGGCGAGACGTTCACCTCGCGGGCGGCGTCGGCATCGGCGGCGTCCTCGAGCCGCCGGGTGCGCGCCCGGTCATCATCGAGGACGGCGCGTTCATCGGCTCGCGCGTCGTCATCGTCGAGGGCGTCCGCGTCGGCAAGGGCGCGGTCATCGGCGCGGGCGTCGTCCTCACGTCCACCACCCTCATCCTCGACGTGCGCGGCAAGGAGCCCGTCGAGCGCCGCGGCTCCATCCCGCCGCGCGCGATCGTCATCCCCGGCGTCCGGCAGAAGAAGTTCCCCGCCGGCGAGTACGGCGTGCCCTGCGCGCTCATCGTCGGCGAGCGTTCGGCGAGCACCGATCAGAAGGTGTCGCTCAACGCCGCGCTTCGCGATTACGACGTCCCGGTCTAGCGCGAAACGCCTCCACGGCGCGCGCCATCTCGCGGTCGTCGATCACCGAGATCGTCTCGAGCGACGAGCCGCGCGACGAGAGTACGCCCTCGAGCAGCTCGAGCGCGCGCGAGGGCGTCACCACGCCCCGGTGGCGCCCCGGCAGGTCGATCGCGGCGCGGCGCGCGCCGAGCCCGGCGAGCGCGTCGACCATCGCGGTGAGCGCGTCGCGCACCGCCGACTCGTCGGTCGCGGCGCGCGCCCCCATCCCGACGAGGAGGAGCTTGTCGAAGGAGATGCGCGGACGACCGGGCAGGAGGAACCGCTCGCCGACCACGCCGCTGAGGAAGCCGCCGATGCAATGCCGCGAGATGCGCCCGCACATCCGCCAGTCGATGAGGGAGATCACGCCGCCCGGCGGGCGCTCGTCGGAGTGAAGCGCCGCGACGAGGATCTCCCCGGCCGCCGCGTCGAGCGCGCGGAGGTCCCGCTCGATCCACTCGATCTCGACGTCGTCCGTCATTTCCTGCGGGGTTTGCGCGGGCCGTCGTCCCGCGGGCGGCCGGCGTCGTCGGCGATGCGCTCGAGGATGCCGTTGACGAACTTGGCCGACTCGTCGCCGCCGTAGCGCTTGGCGAGCTCGACCGCCTCGTCGATCACGACCGGCCGGGGGGTGTCGCGGCCGATCAGCTCGAGGGCGCCGAGCCGCAGCACGTTGCGGTCGACCCGCGGCATGCGCTCGATGCGCCAGTTGGTGGAGGCCTTCTTGATCGCCTCGTCGATCGCCTCGATGCGGCTCGGCAGGTCGCGGAGCAGCGACTCGGCGAACGTGCGGGCGTCGGGGTCGATCTCCTCGGCCTGCGCGTCCGGGTCCTCGAAGGCGCGGAAGTAGCCGGCGATGGCCTGGTCGACGTCGAGCGTGCGACGGCGGTCGACCTCGAGGAACCCCGCCGCGTCGAGCCCATAGAGGACCTGCAGCGCAACCGCGCGACCGCCCGTTCTTGCACCCATGCCCCGCACCCTGTACTTGCTCGCAGTCCCGCGGTCGAGCGGTCGCGGGCACTTCGAGCGTGATTCCCGAGCCCCTCAGTTGCCAGGACCGATGGAGCGCCGCCGATCCCTCGACGCCGTAATCGCCCTCCGCGACGGGCTCCTCGACCGGCTGCGCTCGGTCCTGCGGCGCCACGGGCGCAAGCTGTGGTGGCTCCACTCGGCCTACGCCCTCGCCCTCGGCGTCTCGGTCGTCCTCTTCGCCGAGCGCGGCTTCGCCCACACCCGCTGGCTCGCCGCCTCGATCGCCGCCGCGTGGCTGCTCGTGATCGCCGTGTTCCGCATCTTCGGCTCGAAGACCGCGCAGGACAGCTTCGAGGTGCCCGCGTCGAAGCTCGCGATGCCCACCAGCGCGGCCCCCGGCGCGCGCCTTCGCTTCCTCGTGATGACCTACGTCCTGAAGAACCTCTACCAGGGCATGCTGTTCTTCCTGCTGCCGTTCTACTGGAAGTCGTCCACGTTCTCCGACCCCAACGCGTTCTTCGTCGCGGTCCTCGCGATCTGCGCGCTCATCGCCACGATGGACGTCATCTTCGACGAGGTCGTGCTCCGCCGGCGCATCCTCGCGTCGGTGTTCCACGGGACGACGCTGTTCGCCACGATGAACCTGCTCATCCCGGCGCTGTTCCAGAACACCCGCGCGCTCTATTCGCTGATCGCCGCCGCAGCGATCACGGTGCTGGCGTTCTGGACGCTGCACGTGCCGCCGCGCGCGTTCATCCGCAACAAGAACCTGGTCCTGCTCGCCGCCACCGTCGCCGCGGGGATGGGGCTCGCCTACTTCGGCCGCACCTTCGTGCCGCCGGTCCCGATGCACCTCGCGCACGCCGCGGTGGGCCCGGTCGTGCTCCAGGACGGCCGCCTGGTCATGGAGGTCAAGCGCCTGCATACGTCGGCGATTCGCCAGCTCGTCGCGGTCACCGACGTCGCGGCGCCGGGCGGCCTCGGCGACGAGCTCCAGCACGTGTGGAAGCGAGAGGGCGAGACGGTACGCGTGCTCACCACGACGCGCGTCGAGGGAGCCGCCGCCGGAATCCTTCGACTCCGCTCGATGATCGGCGCCGAGAAGCTCCCCGCGAAGCTCACCGGGTCATGGACGGTCGATGTGGAGACACGCGACGGGCAGCTGGTCGGCCGGATCGGCTTCGACGTGATTGATTGAGTACAGTCGCGCCGCTAGCGCCGAGCGCGCGACGCTCGGCCTCCGTTGACACGGCGCTTGCATAGAGCAAAGGCATGTCCGGAATCCTCCAACGCCTCGCTCGCTTTCTCGGCACCGAACCGCGCATCTCGGAGCCCACCGCGGAGCCCGCCGCGGAGAAGCCCGACACCGCCTTCGCGCCGGTCGACAGCAACGCCGACACCGTCGGCTGGTTCAGCGGAGGCCACCTCGCTCGACGCGACAGCATCGAGAGCAACCCCGACACCGCGCGCTGGTACCGCCGGCCGCGCTTCACCACGCCGCGCGCCGCCGCGCACCGCACCTCGTTCGTCGAGGGCGGCGAGTAGTCACCGCGCGAACTTGTCTCCCTGCCACGTGTACGTAACGGACGACTCGGAGCCCCACGGCAGCAGCAACGGCTCGATGCCGGGCGTGGGTTGCTCGCTGGTGAACGGCCAGTTGCCCTTGCCGAAGCCCTTCGCCGAGCCCTTCATGAGCTCGATCTTGCCTGGCGCGCTGCCCTTGGCCGTGATGATCCGGAAGTTCGCCTCGACGAGGTCCTTGCCCATCGCGCGCGAGGTCTCGACGCCGAACACCGGGTTGAGGGCGAGCCCGCTGCCCTGCGGCTTCGGTGAGTAGATGAACATCACCTCGCGGAGGACCTCCTGCTCCTTGCCGCCGCCGGTGAGCTTGGCGCGGAGGATGCCGCGGACGATGATGTCGTCCCGGCCGTCCCCGGTGAGGTCGCGCGCGGTGATTTCGATCACGTCCTTGTCGACCGCAAAGCGGCTCATGGTGATGAGCACGTAGCCGCCGTCTCCCGTGGCAACGACGAGGTCCTTGCCGAAGAGCGACACGCGCCCCTTCTTGCCGGGGAGGACGCTCGCGCTCGCGTCGAAGCGCGAGATCGCGTCGGGCGCGAGGCCCTTGTCCTTCTTGTACTGCTTGAACGCGGCGGCCACGAGGTCTCCGGGCGGCGGCAGCGCCTCGCTGTTCGGAGCCTTCACGGTGGGCGGCTCCATCGCGGCGGTCGGCAGCTGGCCCTTCTGGGCAACCTCCTTGTCCTTCGTGAACGAGCTCCCGTTCCACGCGAACGTGCGCTCCTTCACGGTGCCCCATGGCCACAGGATGGGGTCGATGTCCGAAGCGATCGGCTCCTTGTACGTGTCGACGGTGTAGCCCTTGGCCTTCTCGTAGCTCGCGGTGATCGTCGGCTTCTTGCCGGCGCCGAAGGCCAGCGTGTCGCGGAGCGCATTGCTTCCGCTCTCGACCAGCGTCTCGTGCGCGAACACGCGCGTTGGCACCTCGTTGCCCTTGGCCCCGAGGAACGACCACACCGCGACGGCCTCGCGCGTGACCCCCGAGAGCTTCACCCGGGTGGTCAGCACGAGGTCCTGCTTGCCGTCGCCGGTCGCGTCGCGCGTCTCCACGTTGACGACGTCGGCGCCGAGATCGAGGGCCGCCCACAGCTTGCCGTCTTTGTAGCCCGGACCAAGCACGTAGAGGGTGCGACCGAGGAAGAGCGCGCGCTCGTTGGTGGCGTCGCCGCCGAAGTCGGCGGAGACGTCGAACGTGACGTCCTTGAACGTTTGCTTCTTGCTCGCGAGCGCCTGGGGCAGCGACTGCTCCGGCTCGATGAGCAGGTAACCGAGGGCGCTCGGCGACTCGACCGACCCCGGCCCGGTGGCCTTGATCGCCCCGCTCGAATCATAAACACGCAATGCACCGCGGAGGCCCGCGCGCACCTTCTTGCCGTCGGGGAACGCCGACCAGGGAATGAACGCCTCGACGGTGTAGCCGCTCGGCTTGCGCGGGGCCTCGATGATCTTGGCGGCGTCGACCGTCTTGCCGCTGAGCGGCCCGCCGCGGAACTTGACGGTGCCGGAGCTCGAACCGGGGACGCCGGGGTAGATGCCGACCTCGTGCACGTTGTCGATCGCGCCCTTGCCGACGCCGTTCTTGGGGAAGCCGATGATGAGGCCGATGCAGTCGGTGTCCTTGACGATCGGGCCGTCCTTGGTGACCTCGGCGCCGATCCACAGCCCCGCGTCGTCGTAGCCGGCGACGAACGAAGCAGACGCCTTGCCCGCCTTCACCGTCTCGCTGCTCGGGGTCGTGCCCGGCCACTCCTTGGTGATTTTGCCGTCGAGCTTGATCGCCCCCGGCGGGAGGTGATCGAGGATGACGTCGGCCGCGCGCGCGAGGCGCGGGAGGACCGAGAGGGGGAGGAGGAGTGCAAGGGCGATGGTGCTGCGCATGGCCAAGGGGAGAGACGGATCATCGGCGCGATCGTTCCAGGCCGGAAGTGATACCTTCTCCGCCGTGCAGGTTGCGCCGCGCGCCATTCGCGATGGGCTACTGATCCGGGAGGCCACCCGCCTCGACGCCCATGCCGTGGCGCGAATCCTCAAAGAGGGCGCCGACCACGGCTTGGTGGCGCGGAGCGACGAGGTCGATCCGGGCGCGTGCTCCCGGCAAATCGAGTTCGCGCGCGCGGCCACCAACAGCCTGGTCGTGGTCGCCACCATTCCGGCCGGCGACGACGACGAGGTGGTGGGGCTGCTCACCCTCGAGGGCGCACCGCTGCTCCGTTTGTACGACGTCGCGCGGCTCAACATGGCCGTCACGCCCTCGCACCATGGGAAGGGTGTCGGACGCGCGCTCGTTCAGTACGCCACCGAGTGCGCCGACGCCTCGGGCCAGATCCGCAAGATCGAGCTGCTGACCCGCGCCAACAACGAGCGAGCGATTCGATTGTTCACCAAGCTCGGTTTCAACGAAGAGGGCCGCCTGCGCGCGCGCCTCCGCCGCGACGACGGCACCTACCTCGACGACGTCTGCATGGCGCGGTTCAAGCCATGATCAAGCGCGTGCTCGCCGCGGCGCTGCTGCCGTTCGTGTTGATCACCCTCGCCGTCGCCGGCGAGGATCCGGGCGCGCTCGCCAAGAAGACGCTCGCCGACCTCGAAGCGAAGCGCGCGAACCCGGCGCTCTCCGGCTCGAGTCAGCACCCGCCAGCGCTCGATGCGGCGGCGAATCCCATCCTCCAAGCGCGCGCGCTCCTCGCCCGCGCCGCCGAGCTGCGCGCGCTCGGCGACAACGCGCGCGCCGAGCTCGCGGAGGACGGCGCGCTCGAGTGGGCGCTCACCGCGCGCGAGCTCGTCAAGGCGGTGGAGCTCGAGCACGACGCGGTCGACCAGGCGGCGTCGGCCAACAGCGCGAGCACCAGGGCCGAGAAGGCGCGCGCGCTCCTCGACGAAGCGATCGCGCGGCGAGCCAAGCTGCAGACCGAGCTCGATCGCCTCGACAAAGAGGCCGAGGCGCGCGCCCTCGACGCCGGCCCGGCCGACGGCGGCAAACCGGGAAACAAGCCCGGAAAGAAGAAGCCGTGAGGCGCGCGCTCCTCGCCCTCGTCGTCCTCGCGGGCTGCGTGCGCCCGCCGCGTCCGGTCATCTTCACGCAGCTCGACCACGAGCGCGGCAAGCCCGAGGTCGTCGCCGCCAGGGACGGGAGCCCGACTCTCTTCGGCAAGGCCGAGGCGCTCCGCAAACGGGCCGAGGCCGCCTACGACGCGGGCGACACCGCGACCGCGGAGCTCCTCGGCCAACATGCCCTCGCCGCCTACGAGCACGCCGCGGCGACCGCGCGGCTCACCGCCGCGACGATCAAACACTCCAGGGAGGCCGCTCGGGCGTCGAAGCTCGGCGAGCAGCTGGCGGCCGACACCGACGCGCGCCTCGACGTCGACCGCGAGGCCGATCGCCTCGAGGCCGAGGTCGGAATCCGCCGCGAAGCCCTCGCCCCCGCGGTGTCCGGCAAGACCGATCCCGCGCGCGAGGCCGCCCGTTGGATCGCGACCCGCGCCAACCTCGCCGTCGCCGATGCGCTGTGCAACGGCGCCCACCTCCTCGCGCCCAAGGCCAAGGGCATCGACGAGGCACGAAAGATCCTCGCCGAGGTCGCGGCCAGGGCCCAGAGCGACAAGGACCCCGCGCCGATCGACAGCTCCACGCGCGCGCGGGCGCTCTGCCTCAAGGCGCTCACCAACGCGCGATCGGTCGTGGTCGCGGGCGGCGGCGCTACGGGCGATGCCCTCGTCACCGAGCTCGAGGGCGCGGGCCTCGCGGGTGTGCTCGTCGGGCGCGACGAGCGCGGCGTGGTCGCGACGCTGCCCGCCGACACGTTCGAGGGCACGAAGCTCACCGCCGCGGGCAAGACCCGCCTCGACGGGCTCGGCAAGATCGCGAAGGCGCGCTCCACGTGGGCGATCGTCGTCGTCGTCCACGCCGCGCCGGGCAAGGTCGACGCCGCGCGCGATACGGCGCGCGCCAAGGCGATCACCGACGGCCTCGCCGGAAGCGGCGCCGACGCGGCGCGCATCGGGACGAGCACCCCCGGCGCGACGCTCCTCGCGTTCGACACCAAGGACGCGAAGAACGCGCCCAAGAACGAGCGCGTCGAGATCATCTTCGTCGGCGGCACCTGAGCCGCCGACGTCGCGTCACCCCTCGGGGAGCCGGAGCTCGAGCTCGGGGCCCTTGCTCCGAACCCACGTCGGGCGCGTGAGCAGCTGGGCAGCCCACGCCGCCACCTTCGGGTGCGCGCTGAAATCCAGCTCCATCTCGACCATGCGACGGAGCGTCGGCGCCCAGGCGCAGTCGGCGATGGAGAACGGGCCGGTGGCGTAGCCGCCCGCGCTCTCGGGCGGGAGCGTGGCCTCGACGCCGTCGAGCGCGTTCATCACGTTGGCCTCGATCTTCCGCTCGTCGTCGACATCGCGGTGGCCGTGCGGGAAGTTGGCGAAGCGGCGGCGCTCGAGCGGCGCGATGCGCGGTCGCATCGTGCACCCGAGCACGTCGAGCATGCGGTCGACCCCGGCGCGCAGCCGCGGGCTCCGCGGGTAGAGCTCCTCGCCGCCCTTGGTCTCGGCGAGGTAGCGCAGGATGGTGTTCGACTCGTAGAGAACGAAGTCGTTGTCGATCAGCGTCGGGAGGAGGCCGAACGGGTTGATCGCGAGGTACTCCGGGCTGCGCGTGCCCACGCCGAACATGGCGACCTCGATCGATTCGTACGCGAGCTCGAGCTCTGCGAGGAGGAAGCGCACCTTCTGTGCGTTGCTCGAGAGCGGCGATTCATAGACAGTCAGACTCATTCGTCCGCCTTCTTCTTCTTCTTGGCTACGGAGCCCCCCGCCGAGACCTTGGCCAACTTCACCTCGGGAACCGGCTTCTTCGTTCCGAAGAAGTAAACGAGCACGATCGAACTGAAGTAGAGCAGGCACAGCGGCACGCTGACCAGCGTCTGGCTGATGACGTCCGGCGGGCTGAACACGGCGCCGACGGTAAACGCAATCAGGATGAAGTAGCGACCGAACCGCCACAGCTGGCGATGATCAACGAGCCCAATGATGCCGAGGAACAGCAAGATCAGCGGCAGCTCGAAGGACAAGCCGAAGATCAAGAGCGATTGCAGCACGGTGTCGAAGTAGCCGCTCACCATCTGCATCGGCGCGAGGCGCATCGCGGTGCCGGGGATGTTGGTGTGCAGCGTGAAGAAGTACTTGAACGCCATGGGCAGCGCGATGAAGTACGCGAACGCCCCGCCGGCACAGAACAGGAGCGTGGCGAAGAAGACGAACGAGATCGTCATCCGCCGCTCGCGCTTGTAGAGCCCGGGCGCGATGAACGCCCACAGCTGGTAGAACATCGCGGGGCTCGCGACGAACAGCGCCGCGTAGATCGCGACGCGCATGTAGACCGTGAACGGCTCGGCGAGCGCGGCGTGCAGCTCGGGCGCGTCCTTGAGGTTGGCCATGTGCCACGCCTTCTCGAGCGGCTTGCTGATGAAGCCGAGGAGGATGTCGGCCTTCCACCAGCAGAGAAGGAACGCGATCACGTAGATCTTGAGGGCGCGGATGATGCGCACCCGCAGCTCCTGCAGGTGCTCGAGAAACGTCATCCGCTTCTCGTCGAGGTCCGGGCTCACCGCGCTCACGTGGTGACCTCTTCACCGGGAGCGGTCGGCTCCTGCGAGACGATGCCCTCGGGGGTGACGACCTTCGGGAGCTCCTGCTGGGCGTCGGTCGCGGGGAGATCGCCGTAGACCGGCGCGTCCTCGGAGAGCATTCCGTAGCTGTCGGGGCCGAGGCGCGGGTACTCGCGCTCGCGACGGGCCTTCTCGTCCTCGATGTTGGGGAGGTCGAGCTGAGCGGGCTCCTCCTTGGTCTCGTCGATCCGCTCGATGTGGTCGGCGAGCCGGACGAGATCCTCGAAGTCGCCGCGGAGGACCTCGTCGAGGCCCGTTTCGCGGCGCACGTCGGTCACGACCCGTTTGATCTGCCCGATGGTGCGGCCCGCGGTGCGCAGGAGCTTGGGCAGATCCTTCGGTCCGATGACGATCAACGCCAGGACCGCGAGGACGACGAGCTCGCCGAACGAGAAACCCACTGTGGCGTCATTCTAATCGCCCAGCGCCCAGCGCCTAGCACCGAGCGCGAGGGAACGCGGCTCGGCTCTTGGCGCTCGGGGCTCGGCGATCAAAAATCTCCGAACAAATCCTGAATGCGCGCGTCCAGCGAGACGGCGATCTTGTACAGCGAGCTGATCGATGCCGACGACTCCGCGCGTTCGATCTGCGACAGCAAGGACACCGACAGACCGGTGCGTCGCGCCATCTGCTTGAGCGTCAGGTTCTTGTCCTTGCGGAAGTTGCGGATGGTGTCGCCGATCGCCTTGTGCAGCTGCTCTTCCGGCGTGCGCGCGAGGCCCTTCTTGCGCATCACGCGGTTGAGCACCTCGCGAAACTCGTCCACGTTGAACGGCTTCTTGATGTAGTCGACGGCGTCGAGCTTCATCGAGGCGACGGCGCT
The DNA here is from genome assembly GCA_022843175.1 of Deltaproteobacteria bacterium. Taxonomy (GTDB): domain Bacteria; phylum Myxococcota_A; class Polyangia; order Polyangiales; family JADJMO01; genus JALHOE01. The sequence continues at coordinate 4,504 of JALHOE010000183.1, read as the reverse complement.
CTCGAGGTTCGGATAGCCCGTAAAAATCACGACCGCGATGTCGCTGTCGACCTTACGGATGCGCTTGAGCACCTCGATGCCGTCGAGCCTCGGCATCATCAGGTCGAGCACGATGAGGTGGTAGCCGCCGTGGCGGACCTCCTCTTCGACCTGGAGCGGGTCACTCAGGGTCTTCACCTGGTAACCGTCACGCTCCAGCAGCGTCTGCATGTAGTCGAGGATTGCCCTCTCGTCGTCGACGATGAGGATCTTGATGGCCGGGAGCTGAACGGTCATGGTGTCCAGTGATAACGGATCCGTCCGCCCTGTTCAAGGGTCTGCGACTTCGGCGGCATTCTGGCCGAAGCCAGTTGGAGAATCCCCCGGAATGAAGTCCGGGGCACCGACTGCACCGCAAGTCCTCCCCGACTCCACCCGTCGCGACGCTGGCTGAGCCCGCTGCCGCACAGCAACGGTCGCTCTCGGTCCGAAGGGCTTCTCGCAGTGTCGGTGCGCGGACTTCAGTCCGGGGGGATTTCCTCGCGTCACGACGAGCGGAGCGCTGCGTCAGACGTAAAGACTTGATGCGACCGGCGAATCGACGAATGGTGCCCGCGCGATGAGCGCAACGCCCAGCCCCAAAGCAGCTCCGGGAGTGAAAGAATTCGCGCACGACAACGGCAAGAACGGCCACCACGCCGTCTCGCCGCTCGTCACCTACGAGCCCATCCGCGTGATGCGCGAGGACGGCAGCGTCGATCCGGCGCGCGATCCCGGGCTCACCGACGCGCGGATGGTCGAGCTCTACTGCACGATGGTGCGCACGCGCATCATCGACGAGCGCCTGGTCACCCTGCAGCGTCAGGGCCGCATCGGCTTTCACATCGGCTCGCTCGGCGAGGAGGCGACGATCATCGGCTCCGCCGCCGCAGCCCGGAAGCAGGACTGGATCTTCCCCTGCTACCGCGAGTTCGGCGCGCTCCTCCTCCGCGGCATGCCGCTCCAGACCTACGTCGACAACATGTTCGGCAACGGCAACGACACGGTGAAGGGCCGGCAGATGCCCGATCACTACTCGGGCAGGGCCTACAACTTCGGCTCGGTCTCGTCGCCGATCGGCACGCAGATCACGCAGGCGGTGGGCTTCGCGTGGGCCGCCAAGATGAAGAAGGACGACCTCGTCACCCTCGTCTACTTCGGCGAGGGCGCCACGAGCTCCAACGAGTTCCACAACGGCGCCAACTTCGCCGGCGTGTTCAAGACCCCCACGGTGTTCCTCTGCCGCAACAACGGCTGGGCGATCAGCGTCCCCGCGTCCAAGCAGTCCGCGTCGCAGACGTTCGCCGACAAGGCGATCGCCTACGGCATCCGCGGCGTGCGCGTCGACGGCAACGATCTCCTCGCCGTCTACTCCGCCACCCGCGAGGCCATCGAGCGCGGCTCGCGCGGCGAGGGCGCGACGTTGCTCGAGCTGCTCACCTATCGTCTCAGCGGCCACTCCACGAGCGACGACCCCAAGGCGTATCGCAAGGACGCCGAGGTCGATCAGTGGAAGAGCAAGGACCCCAACGTCCGCTTCCGCACGTGGCTCGAGCGCCGCGGTCTGTGGAACGACAAGAAGCAGACCGAGCTCGAGGAGCAGGCCGCCGCCGACCTGCAGGAGTGCGTGAAGGTCGCCGAGAAGGCCCCTCCCCCGCCGCTCGAGTCGATGTTCGAGGACGTGTTCCAGGAGATGCCGTGGCACCTCCGCGAGCAGCGCGACGAGCTCCTCAAGGGCCCCCGCGCCAAGGGCCACGGCCACTGAAGCACTGAGACTCTCGACTCCAGACCCAGACCGAAGCGACACGGAGCCAGCGAGCCAATGCCCCAAATGAACATGGTCCAGGCGATCAACGACGCGCTTCGCCTGGAGATGCGTAAGAACGACAAGGTCGTCGTGCTCGGCGAGGACGTCGGCAAGGTCGGCGGCGTGTTCCGCGTGACCGCCGGTCTCTACGACGAGTTCGGCGACGACCGCGTGATCGACACGCCGCTCAGCGAGGGCGGCATCATCGGCACCGCGATCGGCATGGCGCTCTACGGCCTCGTGCCGGTGCCCGAGATCCAGTTCTCCGACTTCATCTTCCCCGCCTACGACCAGATCGTCAGCGAGCTCGCCAAGTTCCGCTACCGCTCGGGCGGCGAGTTCGTGAGCAAGCTCGTCATCCGCACGCCCGTCGGCGGCGGCATCCGCGGCGGCCACTACCACTCGCAGTCGCCCGAGTCGCAGTTCATCCACGTCGCGGGCCTCAAGGTCGTCTGCCCGAGCAACCCCTACGACGCGAAGGGCCTCTTGCTCGCGTCCATCCGCGACCCGGATCCGGTGCTGTTCTTCGAGCCCAAGCGCATCTACCGCGCAGCCAAGGGCGACGTGCCCGAGGGCGACTACACCGTGCCGCTCGGCAAGGCGCAGGTCATCAAGCCGGGCAAGCACGTCACGATCATCGCGTGGGGCGCGATGCTCTACGAGGCGCTCGACGCCGCGTCGCAGGCCATGGAGAAGGGCATCGACGCCGAGGTGATCGATCTGCGCACGCTCTGGCCGCTCGACATCGACACCATCATCGAGAGCGTCAAGAAGACGGGCCGCGTGGTCGTCGTCCACGAGGCGCCCAAGTCCTGCGGCTTCGGCAGCGAGATCGTGGCGCTCATCAACGAGAAGGCCTTCCTCCACCTCGAGGCGCCGCCGGTCCGCGTCACCGGGTTCGACACCCCCTTCCCCTACACGCTCGAGATGGAGTACCTCCCGCTCGCGCATCGCATTCTTCCCGCAGTGGTGCAGACCGCACAGTACTGAGGACCATCATGGCGAAGTGGGAATTCAAGCTCCCCGACATCGGCGAGGGCGTGACCGAGGGCGAGGTCGTTTCGTGGCTCGTGAAGGCGGGCGACGTCGTTCGCGAAGACCAGCCGATGGTCGAGGTCATGACCGACAAGGCGACGGTCACCATCACCTCGCCCAAGGCGGGGACGATCGCCGAGCTGCACGGCAGCGTCGGTCAGGTGGTGAAGGTGCACTCGGTGCTCGTCACCTATGAGCTCGGCAACGGCGGCGCCGCCGTCGCGCCGAGCGTCGCGGCGGAGCCGGCCAAGCCCGAGGCCAAGGGCTCCGGGCCGGCGGCCACCGCGGTCGGCGACATCAAAGAAGATCTCCCCGGCATGTCGTGGATGAAGAGCCAGAAGCCGGCGGCGGCCCCGGCCGCGGCCGCGGTCTCGAGCGGCTACTACGCCGAGAAGCCGCTCGCCACGCCGGCCACGCGCAAGCTCGCGCGCGATCTCGACGTCGATCTCAAGCGCGTCCCGCCGAGCGGCGACAAGGGCCGCGTCACCAAGGACGACGTGCAGCGCTTCAAGGGCGCTGCCCACGGGAGCGTGAACGGGCACGCGGGCCACGGCGCTGCCGAGAGCGCGAGCCCCCGCTCCGAAGCGCGCGGCACCACCGCGCGCCCCCCGGTCTCCATCCCGGTGCCGTCCGACGAGGCCGGGGCGCTCGAGGAGCGTCGGCCCTTCGTGGGCGTGCGCCGGAAGATCGCCGAGAAGATGCAGCAGTCGAAGCAGACTGCCGCGCACTTCACCTTCGTCGAGGAGTGCGACGTCACCGAGCTGAAGAAGGTGCGCGACCGCCTCAAGACGCGCGCCGACAAGGCGGGCGTCAAGCTCACGCCGCTCGCGTTCATCGCGCGCGCCGTCGTCGCCGCGATCAAGAAGCATCCCACCCTCAACAGCGCGCTCGACGAGTCGACCAACGAGCTCGTCGTGCGCAAGTACGTCAACCTCGGGATCGCCGCGGCGACCGACGCGGGCCTCATGGTCCCGGTCATTCGCGACGCGCACAACAAGTCGATCCTCGACCTCGCGCGCGAGATCGACCGGCTCGGTCAGGGCGCGCGAGACGGCAAGCTCACGCCGAAGGACCTCTCGGGCTCCACCTTCACGATCACGTCGCTCGGCGCGCAGGGCGGCCTGTTCGCCACGCCGATCATCAACTTCCCCGAGGTCGCGATCCTCGGGGTGCACCAGATGAAGCAGAAGCCGGTCGTGCGCGACGGGCAGATCGTCATCGGCGAGGTGATGCTCCTCTCGCTGTCGTTCGATCACCGCATCATCGACGGGCACATCGGCGCCGCGTTCGCCTACGACGTCATCGGCTACCTGCAGGAGCCAGACCGGCTGCTCCTCGAGGGCTGACCGGGATCCCGGGGCACAGGGCCCGCGTTTGCGCGCGGCGCGTGCTGATGGTACCGCCGTCTCGCTGTGAGTGAGGCCTCTGAGACCCCGAAGTCCGCGGTGGACGCGAAGTCCGCGACGCCGCCCGAGGTCACCGAGACCCCGGTCTCCGGGCGCGCGCACGCTGCGTTCTGGCTCGCGATCGGGCTCGCGCTCGTGGGCGTGCTCCAGGTGCCGCTCATCTACTTCGCGTCACGCAGCCGCGCCGCGCCGGCCCCGCCGCCCCTCGCGTCCGCCTCCGCGCCGGCCGCCGCCCCGC
>JALHOE010000182.1 GCA_022843175.1 Deltaproteobacteria bacterium | reverse complement strand
GACCAGCACCGGCCCCGCGAGCAAGTGCACCACGCTCGACTGCGCGATGGGCGCCGCGGGCGGCAAGGATCCGCCGCCCAAGCCGGCCGAGACCGCGAAGCCCGCGGGCGACGGCGAGCCCGACAAGGCGGCCGTCAAGGCGGCCCTCGGCGGCGTTCCCTACAAGGACTGCGGCAGCGGCGGCGCCGGCAAGGTGCAGGTCACCTTCGGGCCGAGCGGCGGCGTCACGAGCGCGGTGGTCACCTCCGGCGACTACGACGGCGGCACCAAGAGCTGCATCCAGAACCGCTTCAAGGGCGCGAAGGTCCCGGCGTACGGCGGGCCGCCGAAGTCGTACGCGTGGAGCGTCAACCTCTGACCGTCGGCGCTCCCCGGGGCGCCGATACGTTGTGCCTGGTTGGGCCGTGGGTGCGAACGGGAAGGCGCGGCCGGACCGGAACGCACCTCCGGAACCTGCAGAAACGTGCGTCGTCGAGCGATGGCGCGTACGATGCAGATCCCGGAGCGCCGTGAAGTCCCTGGCCCCTAGAGCGACCACCCGACACTGGGCCATTCGGCTCATCGTGGCGTCCGTCCTGTGCGGGGTGACCGCCTGCATCATCGGGCCCAAGCAGGACGATCCCGAGACCGCCGGCGTCGACGTGACCGACACCGGCGTCGTCGACACCGGGAGCGAGTTCACCGCCGACACGCGCACCCCCGAGGACGTGTCGACGGTCCCGCACGACGAGACCGGCGCGCTGACCGATGGCGCGCCGAGCAGCGACACCGGCATCGCGAAGGTGGACGGCGGCGCGTGCGACGGCGGAGACGCGGCGGACGCGGGGTGCGATGGCGGAGGCGCGGATGCCGTTGGCGGCGATTAACCGACGCGTTGTCGTGGTCGTCGCGCTCGCGGTGGGTGCGCTGAGCGCGTGCATCATCGGTCCCAAGCAGGACGATCCGAGCGCGCCCTCGAACGTCGAGCAGGACAGCGGCGGCGGCCTCGGCACCGACAGCGGCGCCGCCGAGGATCTCGACGGCGGCAAGCTCACCGACTCCACCGTGCCGGCGCCCGCCGACACGCTCGCGCCGGACACCGCCCCGAGCGCCGACGTGGGGTCGAGCGACGCCGGGTGCACCGCCGACGCCGACGGCGGCGACGCCTGCGCGGCCGACGCGGCGACCGATGCCGTGACCGACGCGGCGGACGGAGACTGACGTGCGACGCGCGTACGCCGTCCTGCTCGTGATCGGTGCGTCGGCGCTCGCCGCGTGCATCATCGGTCCCAAGCAGGACGATCCGGCCGACTTCGAGGTGCTCCCCGGGCTCGATGCGGGCGCCACCGTCTCCGACACATCCGCCGGGGGCAGCGACACCGGGCTCGCCGCAGCCGACACCGAGACGCCGCCCCAGAACGGTGACGGTGACGCGCGCGCCGACGGCGACGCGCCCGAGGTCGACGGCGACGCACCCGAGGTCGACGGCGACGCCGCATCCGACAGCGCAGAGGGCGGCTGATGCGCGCGCGCGTAATCGTCGGCGTGGCGCTCGCGGCGCTCGGCGTCACCGCGTGCATCATCGGTCCCAAGCAGGACGATCCCGCGTCGTTGGTCGACGTCGATCCCTCGGCCGACGGTTCTGCGTCCGCCGACACCGCGGCGCCCGACACCGGTGACCGCGCGACCGACGGCTCGCCGGCTTCCGTGACCGAGGGCGGCCTCGGGCCGGACGCCGCATCCGACGCGTTCGAGACGGCAGATGGCGACGCGCGGGCGGACGGCGATGCGGCGAGCGACGCCGCGGAGGGCGGGTGATGCGAGCTCGTGCGATCCTCGCCTGTGCGCTCGCGGCGCTCGGCATCACCGCCTGCGTCATCGGTCCCAAGCAGGACGATCCCGCCGAGGTGCGCGCGCAGGACACGGCGCCCTCCGACGACTTCGGCTTCACCGACGAGACCACCGGCGCAGCAGACACCGGCGTCGCCACGACCACGCCCGACGCCGGCGCAGGCCTCGACGCGTCGCCCCCTCCCTCCGATGCGAAGGGGGATGGCGGCGACGCCGACGCCGACGCCGACGCCGGTTGCGGCGACGCGCCCTCCGACGCAGCAGACGCCGACGCTTGCCGCTAGCTCACAGCGTCGGCGCCGGCGGCGCGACGCGCACGTCGAGGCGATAGCTCCCCGACGCGAGCGAGTACCCGTCGACGACGATCCAGTAGGTGCCGACGTCGACGGGATAGTCGAGGAACGCGTTGTCGACGTAGAAGCCGGCGGCGCACGAGTCGACGAGCTCGACGCCGGGGCACGTGGCGCCCTTGCGGATCGTGATCGTGCTCGTGAACGCCGTGCCCGCCGCGTCGATGATCAAGCGGCCCTTCTTGGCGACGTCGAGCCGATAGACCACGTCGGGCGCGCCGCCCTTGGGCATGCCGACGGTGTCGCACGACGCGTCCCAGTCGGCGGACTTGCCGGCGGTGCTGCCGACGAAGAGCCCGCCCTCGGGAGGGATGACGACCGCGGGATCGCTGCACTTGTCGGCGCCCGCGGGGCCGACGGTGGCCGCGGGCCGGATGAACGCCGAGACCGAGGGATTGCCGGAGTTGAGCGACTCGACGACCACGCGATAGTCGCCCGCGGGGAGCGCGCGCCTGTTGATGCGGTTCGGGTAGCCGCGCGCGCAGCCGTATTCGACGGTGGAGCACGGCGCCGACGCGAGGCCGATCTGCGCGTAGTCACCGCCGCTCGCGCGCACCACGAGGAGGACGTCGGACGGCGCGTCGAGCTTGAGCGAGTACGCTGCGTCGAGCGCGAGCGGCGAGTAGCCGGGGCTCGCGATGCAGCTCGCCGCGATGTCGTCGGCGTGCGCCTTCATGTCGACGATCGTGGTGGTTTCGCGCGGGATCGCGGGCGCGCCGGTGCAGATCTCGTTGGCGGGCGCCGTGGTCGCCGGTGAGAGCGACGCGTCGATGGTGATGTCGCTCGGCGCCGTGACGCCCGCGGTCACGTAATACGTGCCCGGCGGCAGCGCGCGCATGAAGAGATCGGCCGGGCTCGCGCTCCCGCATTTGAGCTCGTTCGGCAGCGCAGCGCACCCGGTGTCGCGCACGCCGACGATCGTCCGCACGCCGGCCGAGCCGGGGGTGATCCGGACGCGGAGATCGCGCGGACCGAGCGCCGCGGGGATCTCGACCTTGTAGACGAGCGGTCCCGCCGCCGAGTCGCACGCCGTCGGGAGCTTGCCGACGTCGACGACCTCGGCGGTGACGACGTTCGTGGTCTTGGCGCCGTCGAGGAGCGGCGCCGCGGTCGCGCAGGAGAGGTTCGTGGCCGGCGGCGTGGGGGCGAGGAAGCTGATCTTCAGCTCCACCTTGCCCTCGCCGTTGCCGAGCACGTAGAGCGGGTAGGTGCCGGGCGCGAGATTTCGCAGCTTGAGGCGGAGCGCGCTCGCCGTGGGCGGCTGCCGCGCGCACGCCGTCTCGGTGGTGCCGTCGCCGCACGCGCGACCGCTCGCGAGCGCGAGGCGTCCCGAAGAGGTGCTCGCCAGCACGTCGACGTCGCGGTTCTCGGTGCCGGTGACCTTCAGCGCGACGACGATCTGACGGGGAAACTCGGTGGTCGGCGCGCACGACGCCGGGATCTTGCGCGTGGTGCCCGCGAGCGAGACCGCATAGGTGCCGGGCTTGTCGACGACGAGCGCGTCGTCGCAGGTGGTGTGGGCCGGCGTGACGCAGTCGGCTTCGTCGACCGTGCCGTTGCAGTTGTCGTCCTTCTTGTTGCCGCAGATCTCCTTGGCCTTGCTCGAGACCGTGGGATCGCTGTCGTCGCAGTCGTTGCCCTTGCCGACGCAAATCGCGGTGGCGTCGCCGTCGCCGTCGCTGTCGCGCGGGCTGCTCTCGCACGTGCGCGTGGCCTCTACGCAGCGATCGATCACGCAGGTGTCGCCACTCGAGCAGTCGATGACCGCGCCGGGGACGCAGCCGCGCCGCGGGTCGCATTTCTCGGCGCCGTTGCAGTAGAGGCCGTCGTCGCAGCGGGTGTCGTCCGGCGTGGCGCGACAGCGCTTGACCGTGGGGTCGCAGCGGAACGTGGCGCAGGGGATCTCGGGCCGGGCGCACTGCGCGTCGTCGACGCACGGACCGCCGAGGTTGGGATCGGCGTCGGGGATGAGCACGTCGCCGGTCGCGTCGAAGTCGGGCGCGGCCTCGGCCGTGGCGTCGTCCGACGGCTGGAACCGGTCGCGCACGCCGCCGGTGCAGCCGACGACGAACGCGAGGAACGCGAGGACGGAGCGGCGCACGGCCCGCAGTCTAGTTCAAGAACCGCTTGTCGACCGGCTTGCGGTTTTTGAGATCGCGGTCGTCGAGCTTTCCGCCGGGGAGGACGCGCAGGCCGCGGTCGCGCTTGGCCTTGAGCCGCGCGAGGCGACGCCGGTCGAGGATGTCCTCGATGCGGCTCCAGTACTTGCCGAGCAGATAGCCGACGCCGATCGAGCCGAGCGACGCCGCGGGCGACATGCGGCTCGCGCGGGCGAGGATGCTCAGGATCGCGATGCCGAGGATGATCCACACGAAGACCCGCGCGCTGACCGGCGGGAAGAACAGCCGCTTGTGCGGGAACGTGACGCCCCACGCCGCGGTGACGGCGAAGCCGAACGAGGCGAGCCCCATCACCGGCTCGGTGAAGTAGCTCGAGTGGAACAGGCCGTAGACCGTGGCGACGATGCCCGACAGCACCGTGGCGAGCACGCTGAAGAGCAGGAAGCGCTTGGTGCCGTAGGCCTCTTCGAGGTCGGTCGCGAAGAAATAGAGGCCGGCGCAGGCCCAGAGGAGGTCGGAGACGTCGGCCGGCTGGACGAGCGGCCACGTGAGCAGCCGCCACACCTGGAACTGTTTGACGACCGCGCTCGGGAACAGGACCACGTAGTGGAACGGGTTGATCCTCGTCGTGATCCAGTTGCTGACCAGCAACTGGAGCACGAACAGCGCGACAACACCGATGAGCATCACCTTCACCGCCGGCGTGAGCCGGGGGAGGGCGAGCTGCGGCGCGGGGCCGGAGTCGTCGCGTCGGGGCATACTGAGTCAGATAACGCAGCCGCCCACCCGTCGCTAGGAGGAGGGGCTCAGAAGCAGGTGCCGCCGGTGGTCGCGTTGCTCAGGCGGCAGCCCTCGCCGACGACGAAGATGTCGATCTTGCCGGCGCCGGTCTTGCGGTCGACCCGGCAGAGGTTCGCGTCGGTCAGGCTGCACGCGGGGGTGCTGCCCTTGGGCTCGAGGGCGAGACGCCAGGTGCTGACGCCGGCGACCTCTTGACCCGCGAGCTCCGCTTCGGGGATCCAGACGACGCCGAGGCAGTCGTTGACCGTCTTCGAGACGACGGCGGTGCCGGTGGCCGGCGTGCGCGCGCGGAGGATGTCGAAGCCGTCGGTCGTGCTCGCGCCCTTGCCGGCGCAGTAGCCGGGAGGGAGCACGTCGGACGTGAAGACGATGCCGGAGAGCGTGGGGATGAGGGCGAGCTTGGTGGAGCACGTCGCGAACACGTCTGCGGTGGCGCTCGGGGTCGCGGTGCAGGTGGTCGTCGCCCACGGGATGCGGGTCATCGGCGCGTCCGCGTTGTTGCCGTTGAGGCCGCGGAGATAGCCGGTGACGGTGATCGTGACCGGGCTGCCGGTGGGCAGGCCGGCCAGGCGGCCGTCGACCCGGCCCGAGCCGTCGGCTGCGTTGCCGATCGGGTTGCTCTCGATCTTCGTGCCGCCCGCTTCGTACTTCGCGAGGGCATAGGCGATGCGGCCGCCGAGCTCGATGTCGGCGCGGGTGGAGCCGCCGCCGTAGTCGCGGATGTCGTCTGCCGCGCCACCGACGAGGTCGTTCGCGCGGACGATGACCGCGAAGCCCGCGGGCGTATCCGGCGTGCCGTTGTCGGTGACCACGCCCGTGTCGGTCACCGTGCCGGTGTCGTCCACCGTGCCGGTGTCCGCGCCGCCGTCGAGCGGCGGGTCGCTGGCGACCACCGTGCAACCAACCGCGAGGCTCGCGAGCAGACCGAACGAACCGAGGACGAGGAGCGTGCGCATCGAGAGACCTCCGCGAAGAGAAGGGTAGGGCGTAGCCCGGCCGTCGTTCGACGAAAAGGGCCCGCTCAACATTCACCACGGTGGGCGGACGTGCCATCTTTCCCTGACGATGGTGGCGCGTTCGCTGTTGTTTGCCGCGATTATGCGCCTTTCCGAGGTCAGCTGCGGCGGTGCTTCGGTCGAGGCCCCCGCGCCGTTACCGGCCGACAGCGGACCGCGACGTCCCCGAACCGGAGATCCGTGCGTCACGCGGCGCGACTGCGACGATGGGCTGTTCTGCAGTGGCGTCGAGGAGTGCCTCGCGGGCGTGTGCGTCTCGGCGCGCAACGCCGCATGTCGCGCGTCGTGCGGCCCGGCTTCGTGTCACGAGGAGAGCGCTTCGTGCGTGCTCGCGGCGGGGGGCGATCGCGGGTGCGACGAGCCGAGGGCGTGCACGCGCGACAGCGAGTGCGACGACGGACGGAGCTGCACCGACGACGTGTGCGTCGCGGGCCGTTGCGCGGCGCTGCCGATCGACGCGCGCTGCCCCTCGCTCGGCGCGTGCGGCGCCGGCGTGTGTCTCGGCGACAGCATCGCGGACGCCTCGGGGTGCGGCGGAAAGCCCGACGCCGCGCGCTGCGCCGCCACCGAGGGCTGCACGGTGGAGTTCGCGTGCGCCCCGCTGCCGGCCGCGTGCGCCACCGACTTCGACTGCGCCGACGGCAACCTCTGCGACGGGATCGAACGCTGCGTCGCCGGCCGCTGCGAGCGCGGCGCGAACCCCACGTGCCGCGGGAGCGCCTGCCAGCACGCGACGTGCAGCATCTCGGGCGTCGGGGATCCGTGGTGCAAGGTCGTTGCGCTCGCACGGTGTCCGTAGGTAGCGTCGCAGACCCCATGGCCCCGGCCCTCAAGCGCAAGCTGGTGATCGCGCTCTCGATCTACGCGGTGTGCACCGCGATCTTTGCGTGGGTCACCGGGCCGCGGCTCGAGATCCACACCATGAACAACCACTTCGCCGTGCAGGCGGAGGTGTGGCGCGCGGGCCGCTGGTACCTGACCGAGGAGGACATCGTCGGCCGCCACCGGCGCCACGAGGTCGACATGGGCAACGACTGGGCGGTGGTGCGCACGGTCGACCCGGCGACCGGCAAGCCCGAGGTCCGCTACTTCAACTCGTTCCCGGTGTTCCCCGCGGTGTTGATGTACCCGTTCGTCGCGATGGCCGGCAGCGCGCTGATGTTCCGCGATGCCCTGTTCATCGTGGCGATCGCCGGCATCGGCCCCGCGCTGTTGTTCCTCGCCCTCGAGCGCCTGCGAGAGCAGGGACGAAGCCCGCGCAGCGCGGGCGAGAACGCGTTCCTCTCGCTCGCCTTCGCCTTCTGCACCGTCTACTTCTTCAGCGCGGTGCAGGGCACCGTCTGGTTCGCGGCCCATATCGTGGCGGTGGGGCTGCTCGGCGGCTATCTGCTCGCGTGCTTCCACGCCGACCGGCTGTGGGCGTGTGCGCTCGCGGGCCTGCTCGTCGGCTGCGGCTGGCACACGCGTCCGCCGTTCGTCCTCGGCGTCGCGCTCTTCGCGTTCGAGGCCGCGCGGGTTTCGCTCCGCGAAGAGGTGGTGGGCGACACCCTCCGCGCCCGCGCGAGCGACGCCTGGAGCAAGCTCGACAAGCGCGCTGTATTGATTCGTTATGCTTTGTTCGCGCTCCCCATCCTCGCCGCGATCGGGGTGATGCTGTCGATCAACAAGGCGCGCTTCGGCGACCCATTCGAGTTCGGCCACACGCTGCTCAACGTGGTGTGGATGGAGCGGGTGAAGCGGTGGGGGCTCTTCAGCTACCACTACCTCTCGCGCAACATGACGTGCGCGTTCACGCTGCTGCCGATCGTCAACCCGGCCACCGCGCCGGCGCACGTGGGGCGGGTGCAGTTCTCGGGCAACGGCATGGCGTTGTGGGTGACGACGCCGCTCTACCTGTGGCTGCTGTGGCCGCGCGTGAAGGGGCCGCTGCACTTCGCGCTGTGGGCCACCGTTGTCCCGATCGCGCTCCAGGACCTCCTCTACCAGAACAGCGGGTGGGTGCAGTTCGGCTACCGCTTCTCCAACGACTACGCGCCCTACCTGTTCGTGCTGCTCGCGATCGGCGCGCGTCCGCTCGGCACGATGTTCAAGGGCGCCGCGGCGTGGGCGCTCGCGATCAACACCTTCGGCGCGATCAGCTTCCAGCGCCGCGGCTACGAGAAGTACTACTACCTGCAGACCTACCAGCTGCCGGCGTACGACGGGACACCGGCGCTGCAGTCGGCGACCTATCCGCCGGACTGACTCGCTCGGCGGGGGCCACGCGAGCAGCCGGCAAGCATCCGCGGCGACCGCGCTCAGTTCATCTGATGCTTCGGTCGCTCCGGCCCGCGGCGGTCCTCGAGGAACGTCGCCGCGATCTCGTGCTCGAGCGTGGCCACGAGCTCGTCCTCGACCTCGTGCGCGGCCCCGAGCAGGCGCTCGATGTTGCGCTGGTAGACGAAGATGCGCGCGCAGGGCGGGCCGGGGCGCTCGGGCGTGGCGATGCCGTCGAGCAGCATCGGCGCGCGCGGGTCGATGCCGTCCGCGATGACCTCGATGCCGGGGAGGGGGGCGACGAACACCTCGGCGTGCTCGACGAAGCGGCGGAGCGCCTGATCGAGCTTGGCGACCGCGGCGCGAACCGCCTGCTCGAAGGCCTCGGCGGGCAGGCTCCACGGCACCGCCGGAGCCTCGGCGTCGAGGATGCGCACGCGGAGGAACGACGAGGTGGCGCCGAGCGCGTCGCCCTTGGCGTCGCGGATCAGGCCCCGGTAATACTGCGCCTCGACGTGCCGCTCGTCCTTGGCGACGACGCGCTCGATGAGCTCGGAGGCGCGCTCCACGTTGCCGACCTCGAACCAGGCGCGGCCGATGAGGAAGTCGTAGCGGTCGGAGTCGAACGGACCGGTGGGCATGGTGGAGAGCGCCTTGCGTGCGCCGTCGTCGTCGCGCTTGCTGAGGAGCGCGTCGATCTTGATGAGCAGCGCGTCGGCGACCTCGTCGTCGGTCTCGGCCCAGGTGAGCGCCTCGTCGCACATCTCGACGGCTTCGTCGAGCTCGCCGAGCGGGTGCACGAGCACCTCGGCGGCGTTGAGCATCGCGTCGAAGTAGCCCTCGTCGAGGGCGAGCGCGTCTTTGTAGTGCTCGAGCGCTTGCTCGGGTTCGCCGTTCATGGCCGCGACGTAGCCGAGGAGGTTGTGGACCTCGGGAGCGTCGGGGTCGATCTCGAGCGCTTGAAGTGCGGCGGCCTCGGCGCCGCGCCCGTCCCCATGGGTCGCGAGGTCCCAGCCGCGATCGAGGTGCGCCGTGAGTTGGTCCATCGGAACGGCGTTTCCTAGCACAGTGTCGGGAAATTCGGTGGGGCTCGACGCCGCGACCGGAAGCGGGCACCGTCCGGCGGCCAACATGAGCTTCGACGAACAGTTCGATGTGGTGTGCATCGGCGGCGGTCCCGGCGGCAGCACCACGGCAGCCCTCCTCGCCCGTCGCGGGCGCAGCGTGCTCATCCTCGAGAAGGACCACCTCCCGCGCTTTCACATCGGCGAGTCGCTCCTGCCGTCGAGCACGCCGGTGCTCGAGGACCTCGGGCTGTTCGAGGAGCTCGACCGCCTGTTCGTTCGCAAATACGGCGCGCGCTTCCTCGACGACAACCTCGGCGTGGACGCGCCGGGGTCGACCGCGCGCTACGACTTCGCCGGCGCGTTCCCCCCGTCGATCCCCCACGCGTGGGAGGTCACCCGCGCCGAGTTCGACAACCTCCTCCTCCGCAACGCGCAGAAGCTCGGCGCCGAGGTGCGCGAGGGGTGGCGCGTGAAGGGCGCGATTCGGGACGGCGAGCGTGTCGTCGGTGTCGAGGCCGTGTCCGAGGCGGGTGAGACGCGCCGCATCGGCGCGAGGGTCGTCGTCGACGCCACGGGCCGCGAGGCGCTCATCGCGCGCGGCCGCCGCGACAAGGGCCGCATCCCCGGCCTCGACAAGACGGCGATCTTCACCCAGATCCGCGGCGGCTTCCGCAAACAGGGCAACGAGGCGGGCGACATCGAGATCACCATCCTCGGCGGCAAGAACCCGGACGGCACCACGCCGGGATGGGCGTGGTTCATCCCCTTCAAGGACGGCCGCACCAGCATCGGCTTCGTGCTCTCCACCGCCCGGTTCGACGAGTGGATGAAGGGCGGCGAGGACCTCTTCGATCGCGCGGCGCAGGGCCTCCCCACCGAATACGCGGAGCGCACACCGGACACCCGCGCCCGCCTCGAGCGGCTGTTCGACGCCTGCCTCGAGCGCTCGCCGTGGATGAAGCACCTCGTCGGCGCGGCCCCCAAGCTCGAGCCGGTGCGCGCCGCCGCGGACTTCAGCTTCCGCGTCGAGAACCTCGCGGGCGACGGGTGGCTCGCGGTCGGCGACGCCGCCGGGTTCCTCGATCCGCTGTTCTCCACCGGCGCCCACCTCGCCATGGGCGGCGGCCAGCGCGCGGCCCGGGTGATCGACGAAGCCCTCCGCGACAACGACGTGTCCGCCGCGCGCTTCGCCGAGTTCGCCACGTCGCTACGCAAGGCCGGCGACCTGTTCCTCGGCGCGGTGCAGTCGTTCTACCGCGGCGAGCTGCGCAACCTGCTCTTCCACCCCGAGCAGCGCCCGGCCCTCCGCAAGACGATCACCTCGATGCTCGCGGGCGACGTGTTCCACGACCAGGACCTGCCGCAGCTGTGGGTTAGCTACTTCCGCGAGCACTTCCCCCCGCAGCTGTGAGAGTTATCGAAGCACCGGTGACCCCGGCGCAGGCGCAGAACGTGTGCTGCCGCTGCCGCGTCTGCTAGCGTGTAACGCGGAAAATGGCGTCCGGCCTGACGGGTATCACGCAAGGCGTCAAGGTGGCGCTGTTCGTGGTCGCGCTCGCAGTGGCCGGGTTCTTCGTCTACCGCATGGTCGCGAAGGACTCGAGGCCCGGTAAGACGTACGTCGTCTACACCCACCTCACCGACGCCACCGGCTTGGTGCAGAAGTCGCGGGTGAAGATCGCCGGCATCGCGGTCGGCTACATCGACGAGATCACACTCGACGGCGGGCGCGCCAAGGTGAAGATCATCGTCGACGACAGCGTCCCCATCTTCCACAACGGCGCGGCGGCCAAGCGCTCGTCGTCGCTGCTCGGCGAGTTCAACCTGGTGATCATCCCCGGCGGCCCCGAGGCGCCGAAGGTCAAGGACGGCGAGGAGATCCCCTCGGTCGACGCCGCCACGACCGACAAGATCATGCAGGACGTGGCCGTCATCGCCGAGAAGGTGAAGCTCGTGGCGACGCAGGCCGCGTCGGCGTTCGGCACCGACGACTCCGGCAAGCAGATGAAGGAGATCGTCAAGAACCTCGCCGAGGTCTCCAAGGAGATCAACGAGACGGTGAAGGAGAACCGCAACGCCGTGAAGGCGACGGTCGCCAACATCGAGAAGATCACCAACGTCGCCGTGCCGAAGGTCAACAACATCCTGACCAACGTCGAGCACGTCACCAACGACTTCAAGACGATCCTCGAGGCGGACAAGAGCAAGGTCACGCCCGGCAGCGGCATGGCCGACGTGAAGGAGACGCTCACCAACGTCAAGGACGCGTCGAAGTCCCTCGACTCGACGATGAAGCACACCGAGTCGATCATGGCGCGCCTCGACAAGGGCGAGGGCACGCTCGGGCGCCTGACCAAGGACGACACGCTGATCAACGAGGTCGAGGGCGTCGCGAGCGACATCCGCGAGTTCACGGGCGGCCTCACGCGCCTGCAGACGGTCGTCGGCCTCCGCAGCGAGTACCTCCTGCGCGCCAACGGCTTCAAGTCGTTCCTCGAGCTTCGCCTGCAGCCGCGCGAGGACAAGTACTACCTCGTCGAGCTCATCGCCGACCCGCGCGGCTTCACCACGATCACCCAGACCGACCTCACCAGCACCGACTCCCACAAGGACGCGTTCACCCGCGAGGTGCGCACCGAGACCCGCAACGTCTTCCGCTTCTCGTTCATGTTCGCGCGCCGCCTCGGCCCCGCCACCTTCCTCTTCGGTATCCGCGAGACGACGGGTGGATTCGGCGTCACGCTGCACGGCCTCGACGACCGCCTCGAGCTCCGCTCCGACCTCTTCGGCTTCGGCGAGAACGTGCGGCCGCGCTGGCGCGAGCACCTCAGCTACGAGTTCGTCCGCCGCATGTGGGTCGTCCTCGGCGTCGACGACCTCCTCAACCCCGAGCGCACCGACTACTTCTTCGGCGCGCAGCTCCGCTTCAACGACGAGGATCTGAAGACGATCCTGCCGTTCATCTCGGTGCGCCCCTAGTCACAGCGGCGGGGTGTGGCTCGTGACGAAGGTGTAGAGGTCGTCGTACCAGGTCTTGCCCTCGCCGGTGTCGGCGGCCTGGATCGGATCGATGTGCGTGAACTGACGATTGACGATCACGCGATACGCGCGCGGGTCGCTGCGGGGCGTGCCCGCGAGCGGGCGGCCGGGGCCGATCGGCGCGGTGAGCATCGCCGAGAGCTTCGCGAAGCGTGACTCCGGCACGAGGCCGGCCGCGAAGCCGAGCACCGGGAGATCGATCGCGGCGCCGTGCTTGGCGCGCAGGCCGTACTTCGCGCGCCAGTCATCGTCTCCGATGTTGAGGCTCCCGACGACCCCGGCGTCGAGCGCCAGGCGCGTCGGGAAGTACCACTCGCCGAAGTTGAGCCCCGGGCCCTCGAACCACGAGCGCGCCATGTCCGAGAGCCGCGAACGTTCGCGCGGCGTCGTCGCGTCGAAGTCGAGCCAGTCGTAGGAGGCCGCCGGATCGGTCGGGTGGATCAGCTCGCCGCCGAGGATCCCCTTGTACTTCTCGACCGGACCGCCGGTGGGCTGGCCCGCGGAGACGGCCGCGATGAACACGGCGCTCGATGCGTCGTCGAACGCGAAGCCGAACGCGGCGCGGTTGGTCATCTTCGGGATCTTCTTGCGATCGAGCCCGAGGAGGACCGCCGTGAGGTTCGTGAGGTCGTCGTGCTCGATGCGCGGCGCCGTCGGCGCGAACGCGGTGGCGATCGCCATTCGCTCGGCGAGCTCGAGCGCAGCGACGCCGAGGAACGGCAGCGCGACGAACGGCTGCGCCTTTCGGATCGTGTTCAACCCGGAGCTGGCGAACGGGTTCGCGCTGTCGGTCTGGCCCTCGAGGTACGTCTTCTCGGCGAACTCACTCGGCGCTGCGAGCTCGTTGCCCGCGACGCCGTCGACGAGCACGAGCGCGGCGAGGTCGTCGTAGCCGCGCTGGCCGTCGAAGTCCCACGCCGCGTACGCCTCGGCGAGCGTGGCGCCGAGCGAGTGACCGAGGAGGATGACCCGCGACTTCTTGTCGGGGACGCGCGCGATCACGTTGCGGAGATCGCCGAGCGTGACCGGCGCGCCCCACTCGGCGATGTGCGGCACCGCGCTCTGATCGATGAACCCGGCGAACGTCTTTCCGGCGACCGGCTCGCCCTCGTAGTAGTACTTCGCGGAGATCGACGGATCGCGCCGCACCTCGGCGACGTCGTCGCCGTGGGTGTCCTCGAGGTGGTTGGAGCGGCGATCGATCGCCCACGCCTCCACCGCGCCCGCCGGATCGTTGAGGCCGCGCCGCACGAGCGCGCGCGCCAGCGGATCGAACGAGCCGGCGCCGCCGAGGAAGCCTGGCATCAACACCACGATCGCGCGCGCCTTCTTGCTCGCCTCGGGCCGGTAGCGCACCACCCGCAGGCGGTTCTGCTCCTTCGGCGTCTCGGCGTCGCGCACCGGGTTCTTCGGGGGGACGACGCCCTCGACGTCGATGAGCTCGCGGACGATGCCGCTCTCGATCACCGCGGTGGTGGGCGGCGGCGTGTAGCTCTCGACCGGCTGCGCCGGCTCCTCCTTGGACGAGCAGCCGAGCAAGAGGACCACGAGTGATTTCGATCGGAGCAGCCGCTCGAGCCAGCGTCGCATCAGTGCATGGTGACCCAAGTGACCGCTTCTCGCATCAGCGATTCGATGTCGTCCGAATAGTGGTGCCCCGCCTTGCGCATGACCCACAGCTTCGCCGGATAACCTTGGACAGCGAGCGCGTTCGCGGTCTTCCGCTCGCCGGCGAGCTGTGCGCCGAGCTCTCCCGCGATGAGCGCGACCGCGCGCACGCCCGCGTCGTCGAGCATCTTCTTCGAGAGCTGCACGTCTGCTTCGATCAACACCAGGTACGGCCACCTCCCGGGGTGCGCCGCGGCGATCTTCGCGCCGACGTACGCGCCGCGCGAGAAGCCGAGGAGCACGGCGCCGTCGCGCGCGAGCTCGCCGGGGTGTCGCGCCTCCACCTTGGTGAGGGAGAGCTCGAGGTCGCCGTCGATCTTCTCTTGCGGCTCGGTCCAGGTCGGCGCGTCGTACATCGCAGGGCCGCACGTGCCGTCGCCCGTGGGGCACACCAGGAAGCCGAGGTCCTTCGCGGTCTCGGCCCACAGCCCGCACGCGTATCCCGGCGGGTTGCACATGCCGTGGAGCATCGCCATCAACCGCTGCTTCCCCGGGGCGCGCGGCGCGACGTAATAGACCGTGCGCTTGCCGAGCAACGGGATCTCGAACGGCCCGGTCTCGACGCGCGCGCCCGGCCCGGTCTCAGCCGTTGCGTCGACGCCCACATCGACGACGGGCGCTACGGACGCGGTTGGTTTCGACACGGTCGGCTTCGGCGCGACATGTGAGTCCCGGCATCCGAGGGCGACGATCGTGGCCACCACCGCCGTGACGCGCCCTGTCACTGCATGCGCTCGCTGCCATCTCCGTCCAACCAGCGGCGCATGACAGGAATGTCGCATGTGATCGCGATCATCATCGATCAAACGCTCGCTCCGCGCTCGATCCCGGGTGCTAGGATGTTCATCCATGCGCGTGGCTGGGGTCCCGCTGTGGGCGATCGTCCTTGTGGCGTGCGTCGCGGCCCCGCTGCTCGTTCGAGCGTGGATCGATGCGGAGCAACGGCGAGCCAAGAGGCGGACCGCGGAGATGCTCCAAGGGATCGCAGCCTCTCGCACTCCGGGAGCATCTATCCACACGGAGACCCCCCCGACCTAACGGGGGAGAAGGATTCGCAGTCATGGCACGCCTCTTCGGATTGATCGGCAATCGTGCGGATCTGGCGGGCCGCGTGCTCGAGCTGGAACGCGAAGCGCTGCGTGTCCCGCCCGGCGTCTTCAGCGGCGGACCGCTGTCGTGGGGCATCGGCTTCTACCAGGGCGGAGACGTGCTCCTCCGCCGCCGCCCGAACGACGAGCGCACCGCGCTCGACGTCGCGTCCCTCGCCAAGGACCTTCGCTCCGATCTCATCGTCGGGCACGTGCGCGCCGCGACCGTGGGGAACATCCGCACCGAGAACACCCACCCGTTCCGGTATCGCGAGTGGTTGTTCGCGCACACCGGCTCGATCGACTCCTACGCCGCGATTCGCGGCCGGCTCCTCGAGTCGATCCCCGAGTTCCTCCGCAAGGACATCCGCGGCGACACCGACAGCGAGGTTCTCTTCCACGTCGTGCTCTCGTTCCTCCACGACGCGGGGCGCCTGCAGGACGGCGGGACCGATCCCCGCACGCTCGTCGCCGCCCTCTCGTCGACCGCCTCGCTCATCGACCACCTCATCGGCGAGGTCGGGGGTCGAGCGGGGTTCCCACTCAACGCGATCCTCGCGAACGGAGAGCTCGTCGCAGCCATTCATCGCGGCGACGAGAAGGCCCAGAACCGCATGGCCTACCGCATCGTTCACGGCCGAGGAGATCTCGACCTCCTCGTGGCCGACGACGCGCTGCGCCGCGTCCGCCTCACCGATCCCGGCGCCCTGCGGTTCACGCTGCTCGCGTCCGATTTCGCCGAGGCGCAGCTCCCCGACCGTCCGAGCGCCCCCCACGCGCATGCATGGACCGCGCTCCCGCCCCGTGCGATCGTCGTCGCGACGCGCGATGCGGACCCCCTGGTCGAGACCTTCTAACGCCGTTGCTCTCCTCGTCGCCCTCGCGGGCATCGCCTGCGGTCCGCGCGTGGTGCGCACCGCGGACGCGCCCCACCCCGAGGCGTCGTCCGGCGTTCCGGTCGATCCGGTGTCCTCGGTGCCGGCGCCCGCCGACCGCGCGGCGGCCGGCGAGGGCGTGGTCACGCTGCGCGCGCCGGTCTCCACCGAGGCGGTGATGGCGCTCGTGCGCCGCGTGTTCGACGCCTTCCACGCCCGCGAGACGAGCGGCATCGAGCAGGACCTCGACGACAACATCGTCGACGTGCGCGCCGAGGGCGAGATCACCAAGGCGCGCTGGCAGTTCATCAGCGAGCTGCGCCTGCGCATGAAGAGCACCAACGCCTTCGAGCAGCTCGACGTCGACCTGATGTACCGCGCGCAGGACGTCGAAATCTTCGCGCGCGACGAGCTCGGACTGCCCGGTCGCCCGTCGCGTCCGGCGTCGATGGGCGCCGACGACCTCCTCGTTCGCATCCCCGTCGCCACGCCGCGTCTCGGCGCCGACATCCTCTTCGGCGATGAGATTCGCCTGCTCCTGCGCCGTGACGGCTCGCGCTACCGCATCCGCGGCTACGGCGAGGTCGTGCCCAAGTAGTCGCCACCCAACGGTCACTCATGAAAAATCGCTGGAGCGAGGACGAAGCGAAGCGGGCCGTCGACACGTGGGGCCCGAAGTGGGGCGAGACGCTCGCCCTGCGCACCCATTCGGCGCGGCTGCTCGGCGCCGATCCCGCGCTCGTGCTCCACGGCGGCGGCAACACCTCGGCCAAGGGCTCCGCGCGCACCGTCGTCGGCGACGAGGTCGAGGTCCTGTTCATCAAGGGCTCCGGCTGGGACCTCGCCACGATCGAGCCGCCGGGGCACCCCGCGGTGCGTCTCGAGCCGCTCCGCCGCCTGCGCGCGTTGAGCGAGCTCTCGGACGAGGCGATGGTCAACGAGCAGCGCATCGCGTTGCTCGACGCGTCCGCGCCGAATCCGTCGATCGAGTGCCTCCTCCACGCGTTCCTGCCGCACGCGTTCGTCGACCACACGCACGCCGACGCGATCCTCGCCATCGCCGACCAGCCCGACGCCGAGAAGATCTGCCGCGAGGTGTTCGGCCGCGGCCTCGTGTTCGTGCCCTACGTGAAGCCGGGGTTCGATCTCGCGAAGGCGTGCGGCGCAGCCTTCGAGGCGAACCGCGAGCACGCCGAGGTCATCGTCCTCGAGCAGCACGGCGTGTTCACCTTCGGCCCGGACGCGAAGACGAGCTACGACCGCATGATCGACGTCGTGACACGCGCCGAGAAGCGCATCGGCGCCCGCGCGCGCGTGACCGCCCC
>JALHOE010000181.1 GCA_022843175.1 Deltaproteobacteria bacterium | reverse complement strand
GCGACCCATCACCGTGCGCTCGGCGGCATGACCGATGCAGCCGAGCGCATAGTGATGCGCGAGCAGAGACCACTGCTCTGGTACTTCGCGATCGCCTTCGGCGTGTCGTGGGGGGCCGTGTTGCTCGCACTTCCCGGTGGTCGCGCGCTGTGGTTCGTCGCGATGCTGCTCGGTCCGGCGATCGCTTCGATCGGGCTCACGCTCGCGTTCGACGGCGTGCGAGGGTTGCGCGACCTCGCGCAGACCCTGCTGCGGTGGCGGTTCGACCCGCACTTCTACGTCGCACCGCTCGTCGCGCCAGCGCTGCTCTTCATGGTGCTGAGCGCGCTGTCGCTCCTGTCGTCGAGCTTCGCGCCGGGCCTGCTCACGAGCTCGTCGCGAGGGGGGCTGCTCGCGACGGCGCTCGTCGTCGGCATCCTCGCCGGCACGTTCGAGGAGCTCGGCTGGACGGGGTTCGCCACGCCGCGTCTGCTCCGCCGCTACACGTGGTTCGGCGCGGGCTTCGCGCTCGGCGCGCCGTGGGCGCTCTGGCACATGCTGCCCGACTACCTCGGCCGCACGATGCACGGCGGGCTTTGGGTCGCGCACATGGTGCAGTGGTTCGTGGCGCTCATTGCGCTGCGCATGCTCATGACCTGGCTCTACGTCCGGACCAAGAGCCTGCTGCTCGCCGTGCTGATGCACGCGACCTTCACCGGCTCGCAGGTGCTGCTCTGGCCGGCTTCGACGGCGCCCGGCGTCGAGCTCCTCTGGTACGGGGTCTTCGCGAGCGCGTTGTGGCTCGTGGTCGTGCTCGCGAGTGAGCGCGACCACCGGGAGTCGTTGGCCACGGCCCGCCACCGCCTCGCCCGCCGCCACAGCTGGGGCTGAATCTAGGGAGGCGGCGGGCTGTCGGGGTAGATGCCCACGCGCTCGTGCGCGAGCGCCGGGTCGTGGAAGAGGATCCAGCTTCGCTTGGTGAGGCCGCCGTCGCGGAGCACGGCGCGGACGGCCTCGATGGCGCGCGGCACGTCGAGGAGCGCGAGCTCGACGTAGGAGTAGAAGCGGCCCGTGCCGCCCCCGATGACCGCGCCGAGCCGGCCCCCGGAGAGGGCGCCGGTGATCGCGTCCTCGATGTCCTCGCGATCGCCGAACTTCGAGCCCGCGAGCCCCCCGCGTCCGTCCATCTTGAGGTACGCGAAGATCTCGCCGTGCGCGGAGAAGCGCTCGTCCGCGAAGTACGACGACCGCGCGGCGACCCATAGCTCCGGGTCCATCGTGGGGGCGACCATGATGTCGTCCTGGTCCTGGTAGTCGTCCTGCTCCTCGGGCTCGCTCTGGTAGAGCGACCACTCGGCGGACTCGACGCGGTCGATGCACGGGAGCTCCGGGCGCTCGGCCTTGATCGCGGCGATCTCTCGGTCGACCGCGGCGCGCACCTGCTCGAGCGGCAGCAGGTCCTTGGTGTTCTTGTCGGCGAGGGACAGATCGCCGATCCAGCGGATCAGCACGCGCTCGCCGACGATGCTCTCGGCGATGAGCTCGACGAGATCCTCGGCCTTCTTCTTGGGCATGCCCTTGATCTCGAAGGCGAGGTCGACGCAGTGGTGCTCGCCGCGGGTGACCGACGCCCGCACCGCCGGCATCTTCTCGCCGGAGCGACCCTCGAGGGTGGCGACGAGCATGTCGCCCTGCTCGGGCAGGCGGCCGCGGTAGAGCTCCCAGCCGGGGAGCTTCGGGGCGCGGGCGAGCATCGCGTCGATCAGCGGCTGCAGCGCGTAGTTGCCCTCGCCGGTGAGGCAGAGGCGGCTGCCCTCGATCTCCACCGCGGGCCCGAACTCCCACATGATGCCCTTGGCGATCGGCGCGAGGTGGGAGTCCATCCACAGCGGCAGATCCCACTTCTTCTTGCGGGAGAAGAGCGCGTCGAGGTCGTCGACCCTGCCCTCGAACGCAGACCAGAAGGCGTCCATCTTGGCGAGGATCGTCTCGCGCTTCTTTGCCTCGTTGGCGTCCCCGAGCTCGGGCCACTTCCAATGCATCGGCGGAGCCTATCGCATACGTGGCATCATTCGGTCCCCGCTCGATGCCTCTCTTCTTGTCCGCGGTCGTGCTCGTCGCCTTCATCGTCGAGAGCGCGGCCGGTTTCGGGGCGACCGTGGTCACCGTCACGCTCGGCGCGCAGCTGCTGCCGCTCGACACGGTGCTCGCCGCCTTCCTTCCGGTGAACGTGCTGCTGTCGCTCGTGCTCACCGTGCAGAACGCGCGAGCCATCGACCGCGGACTGCTCTTTCGCAAGGTGATCCCGTGGATGGGGCTCGGGACCGCCGTGGGTCTCGCGTTCGCGCGCTATCGCTCGGCGGAGTGGATCAAGATCGTGTTCGCGGGGTTCGTCATCGTGCTCTCGCTCGGCGAGCTGATCGCGCTCCGTGCTCGCTCCGACGAGCGCGCGGCCCCACTCCGTCCCCCCGTCGCTGCCGTCGCGCTCTCGACCGCCGGGGTGATCCACGGACTGTTCGCGTGCGGCGGCCCGCTCGTCGTCTACGTGGTGGGTCGCTCTCTGCACGACAAGGCCGCGTTTCGCGCGACGCTGAGCGCGCTGTGGCTCGTGATGAACGTCGTGCTGGTGGCCACCATGGCGTTCGACGGGAGCGTCGGAGCCAAGAGCCTCCTCACCTCGGCGTGGCTGGTGCCGCCGCTGCTCCTCGGTCTGTTCCTCGGCGATCGCCTCCACCGCCGGCTCGACGAACGCTCGTTCCGCGTGGCGGTGTTCGTGCTGCTGCTCGTGGCGGCGTCGGTGCTGCTCGTGCGCTCGCTGGTGAAGTGAAGCCCCCCGATGGGGCGTACCATGGCGGGCGTGCAGCTCTCTTGCGTCCAGTGTCGCCAACCGCTCCCCAACGGAGCGACCTTCTGCAGCGCGTGCGGTCGCCCGGTCGACGCCGACGGCGACGGCCTCCCCGACGCGCTCGGCGCGATGATCGAGGCGAGAGCGCGCGCGGTCGTCGCCGAGGAACGGCGCAAGCAAGAGGAGGCGGAGGCCGCGAGGGCGCGGACGGCGCTGCTGACCAAGCTGACGGCCGACACGGCGGCGGCCGAGCTCGCCCTCCAAGCGAACGCCAAGTTGCCGCGGAGCTGGCTCGGCGCGTTCCGGCATCTCGCGGTGCTCACCACGATCTCCTTCTTCATCGGGTGGCTCCTCATCGGCCCGCTGCTTCACTTCGTGATCGGCGCGATCGGAGTGAGCCCGGCTGGCGTCGTGCTGTGTCCCTCGCACTGCGCGGGGTGCGACGGACCGGGCCGCGTCTTCGTCTGGTCGTACAAGGGCAGTTGGCACTCGGAGCACGGCCGGATGGGCTACGCGCTCGTCTGCCACAACAAGCTCCACGACGTCGAGAAGCTCACGTGGACCGACGTGCGCAGCGATCCCATCAACACGGAGCTGCAGCCGTACATGATCTCGGGCTTCACTTCGTTCTTCGTCGAGGGGCTGGTCCTCTCGCCCACGGCGGGCATCGCGATCGCGCTGCTCTTCGCCAACAAGCGTCGTCGTCGCTACGACGTGGAGCGCGCGGAGCTCGAGCTGCAGCTGCGTAACCTCGCCGCGCAGCGCGCTTCGCTCACCGACGCCCCGGTCGCAGCCGTCGCCACCTTTCGTGGATGAGAACCGCCAGAGCAGGCGCGCGCGTCAGCGAGCGCCCACGCGCAGTGCGACCGCGTCCGTACGTCTCCCGCCGGAGACGATTCTCCCCGCGCGCGTCATCCGTAGCGCAGAAGATACGGGAAAATCTCGGTGAAACGCGTGGGGCCGAAGTTTGCGAAAGGGGCCGCCCATGCGTATCCACAGCAGCCTCGTCCTCCTCGCCCTCGTCGCGCTCCCCGCCTGTGGTGGCAGCGGCGGCGGGAGTGAGCCCACGTCGGAGAGCACGCAGACGGCCGGTGACCGGTCGCCGTCCTCCGAGGGTTCCGCGAAGGAGACCCCGCCCGCCTCCACGGCGCCCTCCACCCAGCCGACGACCCCGCCGAGCGAGCCGCCCTTCGAACCCGCGGCCGATCCCGCGCCGAGCGATCCGGCGGCCGATCCCGCGCCGACCGACCCGAAGCCGAGCGATCCCGCGCCGACCGATCCGAAGCCGGCCGATCCCGCGCCCGTCGATCCGAAGCCGGCCGATCCGAAGCCGGCCGATCCCGCGCCCGCCGATCCCGCGCCGGCGCCCGGGGGCACCACCGAGTACGCGCCCTACTTCTACACGTGGGGTTGGGAGAACTCGTCGTACAAGTTCACCTCGCTCGTCGACATGCACAAGAAGACCGGCGTCCCGGCGGTCACCCTCGCGTTCGTGCTCGCGAACGGCGGGTGCAGCACCACCACCAGCATCCAGTCGCACGCGAGCGACATCGCCGCGTACAAGGCCCTCGGCGGCGGCGTGAAGGCGTCGTTCGGCGGCGCCGGCGGCACCTATCTCGAGAACGGCTGCACCACCTCCGCCTCGATGGCGACCGCGCTCACCGCGTTCGTGGACGCGACCGGCATCAAGGACCTCGACTTCGACGTCGAGCAGGCGGTCGCGATGAACGCGACCGTCAACGCGCGCCGCACCGCCGCCCTCAAGGCCGTGCAAGCGAGCCGCGGCATCAAGGTCTCGTTCACGCTGCCCGCGATGCCCACCGGCATGACGTCGGCCGCGCTCGACGTGGTCAAGTCCGCCGTCGCCGGCGGCGTCGCCATCTCGCACGTCAACCTGATGGTGATGGACTACGGCTCCGGCGTGAGCGCCGGGAAGAAGATGGGCGATCTCGCGATCTCCTCGGTGAACGCGACCGCCGCGCAGCTCAAGGGGATCGTCCCCTCGCTCTCGGACGCCGCCGCCTACGGGATGATCGGCGCGACGCCGATGATCGGAAACAACGACGTGCCCGGCGAGGTGTTCACCCTCGCGGACGCGACCGCGCTCGTCAATTTCGCCAAGGAGAAGAAGCTCGGCCTCGTGTCGTTCTGGGCGATTCAGCGCGACGAGCCGTGCGCGGGCGCCGTCGACCTCGCGCTGTGCACCGGCGCGCAGACCGCGAGCTTCCAGTTCCACAACATCCTGAAGAAGGTCCGCGAGTAGCGGCTACTTCATCAGGGGCAGGGGCTTGATGGCCATCGTCCGGGGACCGGTCGTGATGGTGCTTCCGTCGGCGCGCTTCCACTCCACCGTCGCGCCGGCGGTCGCCTCGTTGAACCGGACGATGGCCGTGCCCGAGCCCCTCACCGCGATCGAGACCCCTCGCTGGCCGGCGCCGTCTGCGGCGACCGCCGTGACCGCGCCGCCGTCGAGCGAGAAGACGTTGAGGAAGTACGAGGTGTCGCCGGCGGAGTCGGCGGACTCGAAGCGCGCGCCGCGGAGCATGTCGCTGTCGGCCATCGGCCAGTCGATGACCCGCAGCGTCGACGCGGCGGGGTGGATCGCGTGGACGGCGAGCGTGCTGCCGGCGTTGGTGAGGGTGGCGACGCGCCCCGCGATCGTCGGCGCGACGGGGCTGTTGACCTGGAAGACGCGGGTGATGCCCGAACCGCTCGTGCGGACCCGATCGAAGACCACGAACACGTCCGGTTTCAGCCACACGATCTCGCGCTCGACCCTGGCGACGGCGGCGCGGCCCTCGTAGGCGGGGGTGAGGTCGCCGGCGAAGTAGGCCCAGTCCTGCTCGTCTTGCAGGGCGAGCAGCTTGCTGCTCATGGGCGCGCTCTCGCGCTGCGTGATCGTCGTCGTGCCCTGATCGATCCGCACCAGGTTGTGCGCCCGGACGCTCTGCACGATGCCCGACTTGGAGTTGATGTTCTGGTCGTAGGCGAGCCACCCCCGCTTGAAGACCATGAACGAGCCCTGGTCCTGGTGCGCGTGCGACTCGGTGTATGGCCCGCACATGAAGTGCGCCCACGTCGCGTCCTTGTTCCACGCGCTCCGCATGAAGATGTTGCCGGTGCCGCTCCCGTAATAGAGCGGATAGACGTCGTCGGGGGCGACGGGCGCCGCGGTCTGCGCGTAGATGAAGTCGCTGTAGCGCATGAAGCCCTGACTCATCCGCGGCACCGTCGAGGCGTTGAAGACGTGACGCAGCCGCAGGGCCAGGGGATCGGTCGGATAGAGCCACGCGAGCACGTTGGCGTAGTCGCGGTGGTAGTCGAACAGCGCGCCGGTGCTGTCGCGCGCGTGATCGCCGATCGGCGCGACGCGGTCGTAGGTCGGCAAGAGCTGGTGGAGCATGAACGGCAGCGACGCGCGCGTGTGCGGCGTGAGGTCGGCGATGCGCTCGCCGGTGCTCTGCTCCCATTGGTCGTAGAGCCGGAACAGGTGCATCATCGCGACGCCGTAGCCGGTGCCCTCGCGCGACCCGCCGCCCGCGAGATCCTTGGCGAACGTCGGCACCAGCTGATCGCGGATCTTCGTCTCGCGGAAGCGCTTCACCCACTCCACGCCGCGCGGGTCCTCGGTGTACTCGACGAGCCCGAGCAGCAGCGTCGCTCGGAGGAACGAGTAGTAGTAGTTGTTGACCGGGTTGTTGATCGACCACCCGCTCCAGGTGAACGTCGTCGTGCCCCACTTGGCCGTCGTCGGGTTCCACACGTTGTGGACGGCTTGATTCGCGTACGCGAGCCAGCGCGTGCGCTGCGCCGCGGTGACGGTGTCCCAGCACCAGTCCAGGGTCAGCGCGAGATCGCCGACGTGATCGCCCACGTAGAGGTAGCTGTCGGCGGCGACCTCTGCGCGCGCCCCGGACGCGATCCGCCCCTCCTCCGCGGTCACCCGGGCGTCGACCTTCGAGACCGCGAACGCGCAGTCCGACGCCGCGCCCGCGAGCTGGAACTTCAGCGCGGAGAACCACGCCTGGTACTCGTAGGCGCTGGTCGCGAGCGACATGAAGCTCGCGGCCGCGGGGTGTCCCGACGCGACGAGCGCCTTCAAGCGCGCCTTCTGCGTCGCGTTGAGGTAGATGCGCGGGTGCGCGGTTGGCACCGTGGGCCCCGCGTCGCTGCCGATCGGCGCGTCGGCCGTGGTCCCGCTGTCGGTTTCGGCGACGTCGGAGGGCAGCGTGCCGTCGCCGCTCGAGCCGTCGGCGCCCGGTGCGTCCTCGAGCACGGCACCGTCGCCCGGCGGCGGCTCTGCCGTGGGCTCGCTCGAACAACCGACGGCCAGGAGGAAGGGGACCAGCTTCGCGCGTCGGAGCATCCGGATAGGGTATCAGCCGTCGACGCGCGCGCCCCCGCGGATGATCTCCCGCATCGACCCGAACACGCCGCGGGTTAGGCTTGCGCAATGCGCGCGAAAGCTCGGACCCTGGTGGGAGTGCTGGCGATCGCGATGGCGATCGGGTGTTCGGCCGGCAAGGGCGAGAGCGAGAACCCGGCGACGCTCGACGGCTCGACCGGCGACACGAGCGGCGACACCTCGTTCAACGTCGACGGGTTGTCGCCCGACGGCGCGGTGGAGCTACCCGCCACGCTCACCGGCAAGGTCGTCGCCCCGGAGGGGACGATCCCGATCTCCGGCGCGCTCGTCTACACCAGCACCACCGCGCCGCCGCCCATCCCCGACAAGGTCTACTGCGACAAGTGCGTGAAGCTCACGGACGGCACGCCGTTCACCACCACCAAGCCCGACGGCACGTTCTCGCTGCCGACGTTCCTCGGCGAGCAGTATCTCATCGTGCAGAAGGGCGCGTTCCGTCGCGTGCGCACGATCACCGCGACCGCGGGCAGCCAGGCGGTTCCCAAGCCGCTCACCACGCTGCCGCCGAAGACCGACAAGGCCAAGGGCGACGACGTGCCGAAGATCGCCGTCGCCCTCGGCGCGTGGGATCCGATCGAGATCGTCCTCGCGCGCATGGGTCTCGAGGCGAAGATCACGGTCGGCGGGTTCCCCGCGAAGGCGCGCGTGCTCTCGAAGGACGCGACCGGGTTCGCCATCTACGGCGTGCAGGACTTCGGCGAGACGAGCCCGTATCCCTCGCCCGACAAGCTGCTCAGCGATCCCGCCGAGATCTCCAAGTACCACATCGTGTTCGTGCCCTGCCGGGGCTCGTCGGATTTCGACAGCACGCCGAAGTGCGGCGGCGTCTACGCGGGCGCCGCGAAGTCGACGATGGACGGCTTCGTCAAGGCCGGCGGGCGCGTCTACGTGTCCGACTGGTCGTATGAGTACGTGCGCCAGATCTTCCCCGGCTTCATCAACTGGAAGGGGGAGTCCTCGCCGATCGGCAGCGCCTGCGAGGCGGGCGGCGGCGACGAGGCGGCCAAGGTGGAGGACCCGGGGCTCGCCGCGTGGTTCGCCGCGCAGGGCAAGACGCTCGACACGGTGAAGGACGCGTGGACGCACATCAACGCGGTCAACCCGACGCCGGACCTCGATCCCGACGGCAAGCCCATCTCGGTCACGCCGAAGGTGTGGGTGTCGGCGGTGAGCAAGCCTGCGTCCACCAGCTTCGAGCACTCCTGCGGCCGCGTGCTCTACACGACGTACCACACGCAGCCCACGGCCGAGGCGAGCGCGGCGCTCGAGCCGCAGGCCCTCGCGCTGCTCTACTTGATCCTCGAGGTCAACGTCTGCGTCGGACCTCCGGTGATCAAGTAGCCAAGTTCGGGCTCGGATAGGCGCTCGCTGACGCGCGCGCCTGCTCGGATAGGCGCTCGCTGACGCGCGCGCCTGCTCAGCACGCGCGCGCCTGCTCGGATAGGCGCTCGCTGACGCGCGCGCCTGCTCAGCGCGCGCTGCTCGGCACGCGCGCCGGCTCGGATAGGCGCGCGCGTCAGCGAGCGCCTTGCCCGCTTTGGGGCGCTCTACGGCATGAACAGCCGAGCGAGCAGGCCGGCCGTGGTGGTGTACCCGGTGACCGAACGCGTGATGCGGCCCTGCTCGTCGAGGAAGTAGATCGTCGGGAACGACGTGACCGCGAGCGCGTGCTCGTCGCCGAGGAGCACGGGATAGTCGATGCTGTGGGTCGCGACGTGGCGCTGCACCTCGTCGGCGCTCTGGTAGCCCGCGACGATCGACACCACGTTCGCGCGCCCGCCAACGAGCGAGCGAACACGCGACACGTTGGACGACTCCACCTTGCAGACGCCGCACCACGGCGCCCACACGTACACGAGCGTCTTCTTGCCACGGAGGGAGTCGAGCGCGACCGTCTCGCCCGAGGTGGCGCGCAGCTGTAGCGCGGGCATCGGGCCGCGGAGGTGCTTGCGGGTCTGGTAGGCCGAGATGAGCAGGAAGATCGCGAGCAGCGCGAGGGCGTCGACCGTCCACCGAACGGCGCGCCGCTCGCGGTAGAGGGCTCGAAAGCGGGAGAGCATCATGGGTGAGAGCCAGCGAGCCCGCGGGGCGATTCCGCGCAAGAGGTCACTCCTCGTCGTCAAATGCGACGACCCTCGCGTCGTGCCGGCGGAGCAGCGTCGGCGCGGCGGGGAGCGGCTCGACCGCAAGGAGGAACGACCCCGGCGCGAAGTAGCAGCGATACGGCTGGCCGGTGACGAGCACCCGAGCGAGCACGCCCGGCAGGGGGCCGTCGTTCTCGAAGCGGAGTCCGCCGATCTCCAGGTAGACGTGCTCGCGGCCGCGCACGCGCTCGACGCCAGTGCGCGCGCGGCCCTCGTGCACCGTGATCTCGCCGCGGAGCCTGCCCGCGTTGGCTCGGGCGACCTTGCGCGCGACCACCGTGGCGACGACGCCGAGCGGGAAGAACGCGGCCGCCGCCCACGTCGTCGGCGACGGCGCGTCGAGGGCATGGGTGAGGCCGGCGACGGCGAGACAGAGCACGCCGGAGACGAGCGGCAACCATGCGAGGCGCAGACGCCGCTGGCTCGCTGCGACGATGCGGGCCTCGATCGCGGGCGCCACGCGCCCCTCGGCGAGGTGGGCCGCGTCTGCGGGGGTGAGCCCCTGCACGCGCAGCACCTCGATGCGATGGGGGTCATGCGACTGCACGCGGCGATTCTACTCAGAGGAACGCGAGGATTCCCTGCGCGAAGATGATCTTCGCGATGGTGGCCAGCGGGTACACGGTCGCGTAGCCGGCGTTCGGTGCCTCGTCGTTGGTTTGCTCCGACGCGAACGCGAGGATCGCGGGCTGGGTCTGGATCCCGGCCACCACCCCGAGCAACACGCCGGAGGGGATCTTCATCAGGCGCCCGAGCGCGATCGCCGAGGTGGCGACCACGAGCGCGATCGCGGCCGCGGCGGCGAGGATCGGCAGCGCGCTGCCGCCACGCACGGCGGTCGCGAACGCCCAGCCCGAACGGGTGCCGACCGCCGCGAGGAAGAGCACGAGTCCGAGCTGACGCAGGGTCAGGCTCGCGCTGAACGGCGGCGTGAAGACGAACGGACCGATGCGCCCGAGTCGGCCGAGGACGAGCCCGACGATCAGCGGTCCGCCGGCGAGCCCGAGCTCGAAGTGCCGACCGCCGGGCAGGGGGATCGGCACCTTGCCGAGGAGCAGGCCGAGCGCGATCCCCGCGCTGAACGTGATGACGTCGATCTCGGCGAGCGCCTTGTAGGAATCGCCGAACACCTTCGCGATCTCGTCGAGCCGTCCGCGGGGCGCGATCACGCGGATGCGATCGCCGAGCTCGAGCTCGGTCGTGCCGTCGGGGATGAAGTCGACGTCGCCGCGGCGAACGCGGGTGATCACCGCGTCGTAGTGCTTGTCGAGCGCGAGCGCGTGCAGCGGCCTGCGGCAAATCGCCGGATCGGACACGAAGATGCGCCGAAAATCGAGCGCGCGGCGATCGAGGTCGATCGGCTCGGCGGGCTCCCCGAGCACTCCGATCACCCGCGCCAGATCGCTCTCCCGCCCGACGATCGTCACCAGATCGCCCTCCCGAAGGATCTCGTCGTCGTGCACCACGCGGACGACGTCGCCGCGCCGCAGCCGGCCGAAGGCGACGTGCACCGCCTCGTGTGCGTGCAGCTCCGAGACCGCGCGCTCGCGGGTGACCCGCACGGTGGCGTTGACGATGCGTGCGGCGATGGGCGCGCTCGGCGGGGCCCTCCGCGATCGAAACCTGCGCGCGAGTGCGATCACGAGGAGCGGGACCAGCACGCCCATCGGGTAGGCGATCGAGTAGAGGACGACCGGCGCCGACGCGTTGGCGTCGCCGCGTGCGCGGAGCGCGTCGAGCACCCCGGCCAGCGCGGGGGTGTTGGTGGAGGCGCCGGCGAGCAGCCCAGCTGCCCGCGCCGAGTCGAGGTGGAGGATCCGCGCGGCGAGCGCCGCGAGCCCCACCGCGAGCGCGATCGCGAGCAACGCGAGCCCGTTGTAGCGGAGCCCGCGGCCGCCGAGCGACGCGAAGAAGCCGGGGCCGCTGCCCAGACCGACGGTGTAGACGAAGAGCACGAGCCCGAGCAGCTGCACGAGCTCCGGCAGCGCGATCGACGGGTCGAGCGCGCCGAACGCGAGCCCCGCGAAGAGCACCGCCGCGATCCCGAGGCTCACGCCCGCGACGCGGACCTTGCCGAGTAAGAACCCCACGCCGGCGACGACGAAGAGCAGGAGCAGGGGGTTTTCTCGCAGCAGGCGTTTCATTGCGGGGGGTGATCATCGTACGATGCGCCGCGTGGGGGGCGCGCAACGCGTTTTGATAGGGGCGTCGCCCGACGACGCCGCGCGCATCGCGCGGCTTCTGCGTGGCGAACCGGGCGACGACCTCTCCCTCGCGACCGAGCTCCCCGAACGCGCCGTCGCGCGCGCAGACGACGGTGCGTTCGACGTGCTCGTGCTCGCGTGGCCGAGCGACGTGCGTCCCGATCCCGAGCTCGCGCTCCCGCTGGTGCTCGTCGCCGAGGAGTTCACCGAGGAGCTCGCGAGCCTCGCCCATCGGGTGGGCGCCGTGGTGTGCCTCTTTCGCCATGGGAGCGGGCCGCTCCTCGCGGCCGTTCGCCGGTGCGGCCGGGCCGCACGACTCGGCGCGGTCTTCGACCTCGCACCGATGGGCGTGGCGTTGCTCGACGAGGCCGGACGAATCGTGCGCGCCAACGAGGCCCTCGCGCGGTTCCTCGGCCGCACGTCCAGTGAGCTCGTCGGGCTGACGCTCAGCGACCTGGAGGACCGCCCGGGCCCGCAGACCGTGAGCGATCTGCGCGCCGCGGTCGAAGACCGAGCGAGCGAGCACCAGCGCGTCGAGATCCGCTACCGGCGCGGCGACGGCATCGCCGCGCACGGCCTCGAGACACTTGCGCACACGACCACCGGCACCATCGTGATGATCGAGGACGCGAGCGCGCGCGTGGCGCTCGAGGCCGCGGTGCGCGCCAGCGAGAACGTGCGCGCGTTGGTGTACGTCAGCCTCACCGACATCGTCTTCCTTCTCCGCGTCGTCGGCGATCGGTTCCGCTTCGTAGAGGTCAACCCCGCCTTCCTCCGCGCCACCGGACTCAGCGAGGAGCAGGTCGTCGGTAAGTTCGTCGACGAGGTGATCCCCGAGCCATCGCTGTCGTTGGTGGTCGGCCGCTACCGCGAGGCGCTCCGCGAACGCCGTACGGTGAAGTGGGAAGAGATCACCCCGTATCCGTCCGGCACCAGGTACGGCGAGGTCTCGGTCACTCCGCTCGTCGACGCCGACGGGGTGTGTCGCAGCCTGGTCGGCACGGTGCACGACGCCACCGAGGTGCGCGCGCACGAAGAGACGATTCGCCTGTACGCCGACATCGTCAAGGCGGTCCAGATTGGCCTCACCGTTTGGGACGTCGTGGAGCTGGACGATCCGCGGTCGATCCGTCTCCGCGCGTTCAACCCGATGGCGCAGCACGATGCAGGCGTCGATCTCGCGTCGCACGTCGGGAGACCGCTGGTCGAGGTCTTTCCGGCGGAGAGCAACGAGCTGGCCGAGCTGGTGTGCAGCGTCGCGCGCGACCGCCGGGTCCGCGAGCTCGGCTCCTTCCGGTGGGCCGGAGCAGCCCACCGGACCTTCGCGGTCAAGGCGTTTCCGCTCGCGGGTAACGCGGTGGGGCTCGCGCTCGAGGACGTGACGGCGGAGTCGCGCGCGCGCTCCCTCAACGCCGTCGAGCAGCGCGTCCTCGAGAAGATCGCGTCGGGCGAGTCGCTCATGACGACGCTCGAGACGTTGGTGCTCGCCATCGAGGAGCTCGCGCCCCCGGCGATCGCGTCGGTGCTGCTGCTCTCGCCCGATGGGAAACGCGTCCAACACGGCGCCGCACCGCACCTGCCCGCCGCGTTCAATCAGGCGATCGACGGCGCGCCGATCGGGCCGACCGCTGGCTCTTGCGGGACGGCCGCCTACCTCCGTCGCTCGGTGATCGTCACCGACATCGAGACCGATCCGCTGTGGCGCGAATACCGCGCGCTGGCGCTCCCCCACGGCCTTCGCGCGTGCTGGTCGACGCCGATCCTCGGCAGCGACGGCCGCGTCCTCGGCACCTTCGCCCTCTATTACCGCGAGCCGCGCACCCCGACGGCCGGAGACATCGAGCTCATCGGGCGCGCCAATCACGTCGCGGGCATCGCGATTCAGCGGCACGATCTCGACGAGCAGCTCCGCGGCCTCGCCGCGCGCCTCGAGGCCGCGCGGGAGGAGGAGCGCACCAAGATCGCGCGCGACATCCACGACGAGCTCGGGCAGACGCTCACCGCGCTCAAGATGGACGTCGCCTGGATCGGGCGGCGGGCGATGAGCCCCGAGGGCATCGAGCGCGCCGCGCTCCTCGATCGAGTCAAGCAGCTCAGCGAGATGACCGACCAGCTGATGAACGAGGTCCGGCGCATCGCCTCCGAGCTTCGCCCCGGCATCCTCGACGACCTCGGGCTGAGCGCCGCGCTCTCGTGGGAGGCCGAGCAGTTCACCCGTCGGACCAACGTCGAATGCATCGTCCACGCCGAGATCCGCGAGGAGCTCGTCGGCCGCGACCTCGCGACGACGCTGTTTCGCACGTTCCAAGAGGCGCTCACGAACGTGGCGCGACACGCGCAAGCGCATCAGGTGACCGTCTCGCTCACCCAGCCCGACGACGTGCTCATCCTCGACATCCACGACGACGGCAAGGGAATCACCGCCGAGGATCTCCACGACCCGCGTTCGCTCGGCCTCGTCGGGATCCGCGAGCGGGCGCGGCGGGTGGGCGGCACCGCGTCGTTCTCGCGCGGCGATGACGGCGGAACGCGGGTCACGCTCTACCTGCCGCTGAGCGGTCCACCCTCACGCGCCTGAGTCTTGCACGCTCCGTCCCTATGGACGTGCAGCAACGGCAGCGGGAAACGCCGCAGCGCGACTCGCGCGAACGAGCCGACGTCGCCGCGCTTGCGCTGCTCGTCGTCGACCCGAGCGGGTCCATCGCCCTGGCCGAGGGCGCAGGCCTCGACGCGTTCGGCTTCGCGTCCGCCGTCGGGCAGCCCTTCTCGCGCGTCCTGTCACGCTTTCCCGCGCTCTCGAGCGCGGTCGAGGCCGCGTTCTCCGGTCGACGTTCGGCCGCTACGGTCACGACCGCGGGCCGGACCTTCGAGGTGAGCGTCGAAGCGTGTCGCAAGGGCGGTGCGCTCGTCGTCGGGGTCGACGTCACCGTCGAGCGCCGGCGCCGCGAGCTCGAACGAGACCGCCAGCGCGAGCTCGCGCTCATCTTTCGGCAGGTGCCGGGCGCGGTGTGGTCGACCGACCGCGACCTCGTGGTGACCAGAGCATTCGGGCGCGTCGCAGCGAAGCTCGAGCTGAACGCGGACGCTATCGTCAACAAGTCGATCTACGACGTGCTCGGCGCGCGCGATCCCGAGGACGCCCTCGTCGCGGCCCATCGCGAGGCCCTGACCGGCGCTCGCACCTCCTATCGCTACGAGTTCCGCGGCCGGCGCTTCGACATCATCACCGAGGCCCTTCGCGACGACGAGCAACGGCTGATCGGGACCGTCAGCGCGGCGATCGACGTCACGACCACCTTCGAGGCCGAGGAGCGGCTCGCGAAGAGCCAAGCGCTCCTCGCCGATGCGCAGCGGGTCGCGCACGTGGGCAGCTGGGAGTGGGACATCGCGAATGACAAGCTGACCTGGTCCGACGAGATGTTCGCCATCTACGCGCTGGCGAGGGAGCAGTTCGTCCCGACCCTCGAGGCGTTCTTCGAGCACGTCGCGCCCGCAGACCTCGCGGCGACCAGGAAGGTCGTCTTCGACGCGGTCCAGCGTCCCGGACCCTTCGTCTACGACCATCGCGCCGTGCGGCCCGATGGCTCGATCCGCATGCTGCACACGCGCGGCGACGTGCTCGTCGATCGTCGCGGCAAGCCGCAACGCATGCTCGCGACGTGCTGGGACATCACCGATCGATGGGAGACCAACCAGCGGCTGGAGCGTACGGCGTCGCTGCTCCAGGCGAGCCTCGAGGCGACGGTCGACGGGATCGTCGTCGTCGACGTCAACGGCAAGACGATCACGGCGTACAACCGCCGGCTGCTCGAGATGTGGTCGCTGCCGCCGCGGCTCGTCACCGACGGCGACGACGGCGCGCTCCGCAACTACATCCTCGACCAGGTCGAGGATCCGGACGCCTTCCTCAAGGGGGTGGCCGACCTCTACGCCCATCCGGAGAAGGAGTCGTTCGACGTCATTCGTTGCCGCGATGGGCGCGTCTTCGAGCGAATGTCGCGGCCCCAGCGTCTCGGTACCGAAATCGTCGGACGCGTGTGGAGCTTCCGCGACATCACCGAACGAGAGCGCCTGTTTCGTCGCGCCGTCTTCCTCTCCGACGCGGGGCGCCTGCTCTCGTCGCTCGACGTCGAGGAGGCGCTGTCGAGCGTCGCCCACCTCGCCGTGCCGTACCTCGGCGACAATTGCGCGATCGATTTCCTCGGAGAGGGCGTCCCGCGTCGGCTGCTCGCGCTCGCGCGCGGAGACACCCGCTCGGCCGTGCCGGAGCTCTCCCCCGCCGTGCTGGCGGGGCG
The DNA here is from genome assembly GCA_022843175.1 of Deltaproteobacteria bacterium. Classification (GTDB taxonomy): domain Bacteria; phylum Myxococcota_A; class Polyangia; order Polyangiales; family JADJMO01; genus JALHOE01. The sequence goes on along the minus strand of JALHOE010000181.1, from coordinate 1,544 downwards.
GTCGTCGATCTACACCTCCTCGGCGATTGGGCACATGGCCGTTCCCCTCTTCGTCAACGGCGTGGTGTACGGCGCGATGACGTTCCGCGCGCCGCCCGGGCGGCGCTACGTCGCGAGCGATCTCGAGGTCGCCGAGGAGCTTGGCCGGCGCGTGTCGCTCGCCCTCGAGAAGATGCAGCTCCTGCAGCACGCGAGAGAGGCGCTCCATGCCCGCGAGGAGTTCCTGGCGATCGCCGCGCACGAAATCCGCGGGCCGGTGACGTCGCTGCACGCCGCGGTGCAAGCCCTGCTCCGCAAGAAGCTCTCCGAGCAGGGCGCGACGCGCGCGCTCGAGCTGATCGAGCGAGAGGATCATCGCCTCGCCCGGTTCGTCGACGAGCTACTCGACCTCGGCTTCACCCGCGCCGAGACCGCCACGTTCGAGGTCGAGCGGGTCAACCTCGCGCGGGTGGTGCGCGACGTGATCGCGCGGAACGAGGACGAGCTGGCGCGCTCCGGGTCGGCGCTGTCGCTCGAGCTCGACGAGCACGCGGTCGGGATGTGGAACCGCGAACGTTTGGAGAAGGTGGTCGCGACGTTGTTCTCCAACGCGACCAAGTTCGGGCTCGGCAAGCCAATCGAGATCGCGGTCGCGGTGCGCGATGGGAAGGCGATCCTGAGCGTGCTCGACCACGGAATCGGGATCGAGCCGGAGTCGATGGACCGGATCTTCAAGCCGTTCGAGCGCGCGGTCTCGGTGCGCAACTACGGCGGCCTCGGCCTCGGGCTCTACATCGCGTCGTCGATCGTCAAGGGGCTCGGCGGCACCATCCACGTCGAGAGTCAGCCCGGGGTGGGCTCGGTGTTTACCGTGGAGCTCGAGCTCGAGAGGAGTCGTGCATGACCGCCAAGCACATCATGTTGGTCGACGACGACGACGACATCCGGGAGATCATGCGCCTCATTCTGCAAAGCGAGGGTTACGAGACGGTCGACGCGGCGGACGGCGCCCGCGCGCTCGAGCTGCTCGAGCACGGCGAGCGTCCACCGCTCATCCTCCTCGACATGATGATGCCGGTGCTCAGCGGCGCGGAGTTCCTGCGCCGCGTGAAGTCCAACGCGGCGCTCGCCGACATTCCGATCGTGGTGATGTCGGGCGACACCGCCGCGCGGACCACCGCGCAGTCGCTCGGCGCGGCCGGCTGCCTGGCGAAGCCCGTGGAGCTCGACACCCTGCTCGAGTACGCGCACCGCTACGCGGACGAGCACTAGATCTAGCCAATGCCGTTCGGTTAACGCCGCGCGGCGACAAACCGGGCGCCAGGGAGAAGAGCCTCACGCCAAGAACGCCCGCGAGCGAAGCCGTCTGCCGATGGTCGCCGAGACTTCGTTGCCGCAAACTGCAGCGGACCCGTTGATGCGCACCCAGGGCCTGCGACCGAGGAGATCTCGGGCGGCCTTGGCGTGAGGCTCCTCTCCCTTCTATGAAGCGGCCTCCCAGGTCAAGGCACCTACCCTCTCGTCTCTCGCTCGGTGAGCTCTCGACTTTCTCAGCCTTCTATTCG
>JALHOE010000180.1 GCA_022843175.1 Deltaproteobacteria bacterium | reverse complement strand
CGCGCTCCATCCCCTCGGCGCGATCGGCGCGCGTCCTGCCACGCTCGCGGCGGTGGCGCGCATTCGCGCGACCGGCGAGGTGGACGAAGGCGCGCTGGCCGCCATCGGCGCCACGGACGATCCGCAGGTCGCCGAGTGGTATCGGCTGCTCGCGATGCACGCCGCCGCCGACGCCGCGGGCGTCCGCAGCGCGCTGACCATCCCGTCGCGGCGGGTGCGCATGCTGCAAAACGGCGTCGGCGCGATCTTCGTGCGTTCGATCGCGATGACCGGCACGCGCATCGAGGTGCTCGAGGCGATCGAGGAGGCCGAGCGGCACGACGCGACCCTCGACGACCCGGAGCGACGCGCCATCCTCGCGCTCGAGGCGTGCGCCGCGCTCGGCGACGTCGAGGGCGTGGAGGCGATCGGAGAGGGGCTGCGCGATCGCATGCCGCCCGGCTCCATCGACCGCGCGCTCGCAGCGGCGCAGATCGAACGGGGCGATCGCATCTCCGCCCGCGCGACGATCGACCGCGCGCTCTCCGGTCGAACCGACCCGGCGGTGCGGCGCGCGCTCGAGCGCCTCCGCGAGCGACGGGTGATGAGCGAGCCGCTCGACGAGCGCGCGCGCACCATGCTCGACCGGCTCCGCCGCGAGGCCCTGGCCGCGCGGGCGCTCGCTCCGCTGGCCGACGGGAGCACCTTCAACGCGTGGGTCACCTGGGCGCTCGCAGGCGCGATCGTGGCGTGGTTCGTGGTCATCGCGACCCGCGGCTCGACGACGGACGCGGCCAACCTCGCGCGCAACGGCGGGCTGATCCTGCCGATCACCGACGCGTGGGGGGCGGTCGGGATCTTCACCTCCACCTTCGTGCACTTCGGCGCGCTCCACCTGCTCTTCAACCTGTACGCGCTGATCGCGTTCGGTCGGTTCGTGGAGTCGTTCTACGGCCGGCTGCGCATGCTCGGCGTGTGGCTCGCGGCCACCGTCGCGAGCGGCGCCGGCGTCGCGTACTTCAACCCCGGTCCGCACATCCTCGTCGGCGCGTCGGGCGCGATCTTCGGGCTCGGCGGGGCGCTGGTGGCAGCGGTCGGTCTCCGCTCCGACCTCCGCCGCTCACAGCGCGGCAAAGAGGAGCTCCGCGGCTTCGGACTGCTCGTGCTCCTTCAGTTTCTCTTCGACCACTTCGTGCCCGGCGTCAGCGGCACCGCGCACGTGTGCGGTCTCCTCGGGGGCGCGCTCGCCGGCGCGGTGATGGTCCCGCGGCGGGTGTAGCCGCGCTCAGGCGGCTTCGGGCTCGCCCTCGATCGCCGAGGGCAGCGGCTCCGCGTCCGCGCCCGGCGGCTCGTAGGCCGCACGGCCGATCTGATGGGTGCCGTACTTCGGCATGATCAGCGAGAGGAAGTAGACCTTGAAGAACCAGCCCCAGAAGTTCGAGATGTTGAGCGACGGATCGATGTTGTGCTCGATCTCGGCGTGCATCTTCGGGAGCACGCTCCAGTGCGCGCCCGCCTTGATGTGATGGACGGTGTGCAGCCCGTTGTTGAAGAGAAGGAAGTTGAGCGCCTTGCCCTTGAACGAGCGCGAGTGGTTCCACTTCGAGTACGGGTCGCAGTGCGCGTGCTGGTCGTAGTTGAAGTAGATGATCGTCCACAGCGAGAAGAAGCGCGGGATCCAGATGCTCGCGACGGTGGCGCGCCAGTCGACGAGGGTGAGCACCACCGGCAGGCCCCAGCAGATCACCAGCTGGATCATGATCGAGCGGTACTGCTGCGGGCGCTTGACCTTCGCGTCCTTGATGTAGGCGTCGATCAGCGGCAGCTGGTAGTACATCGACACGAACGGGTAGACGAGCATCACCAGCAGGTTGTGGTTCTTGCTGAACCGCCAGGTGATGGTCGCGTCGCCGGGGGCGTTCTGGAACTTGTGGTGGTTGAGGTTGTGCGTCGGGATCCAGTTGAACGCAGCGAACCCGTAGTAGAGCGTGGCGACGTAGTTGAGGAAGTCGTTGGCGCGACGGCTCTTGAACGTCGGCGAGTGGTTGTGGTTGTGCGCGATGACGCCGGCCGCGAGGGAGAAGTAGCAGGCGAGGGGCAGCAGATAGGAGCGCCACGCGGGCACCGCCCAGATCGCGCAGACGTTCACGCCGGCGAGGAACAACCAGAGGATCGTGCGGTAGTCGGCGGCGTAACGCGGCTTCATCAATCCATCTCCACTATTCGCGACTTTTCGCGGGCGCAGTGTACGCGCGACACCCCTATTTGGGCCAGTCCCGCCATGATCGATGTCAGGACGGGAACCAACGACTTCCGCGCGGGTCTGCGATAGGCATCAGCCATGCCGATCGGTCACCGCTCGCTCGTCCTCGGTGTTTTCCTGGTGGGTTGCGGCGGAGCTGCGAACTCGCCGGCGACAACTGCGAAGAGTCCTACGCAGCCGTCGACGACCGAGCCGACCAAGAAGGACGAGCCGGCGCCGATCCCGATCCCCGTGCCCGAGGTCGACGCCACGCCCGCGAGCTGCGACGCGTTCACCAAGGATCTCGCGGTCGCCAAGCCGAAGGACCCGACCTGCACCGACGCGAAGTCGGTCCTCGCCGCGCTCGCCACGGCGGCTACGGCCGAGAAGAAGGGCGACCGCGCAGCGCGCGACGCAGCCCTCGCCTCCCTGAGCGCGTGTGAAAAAGTACCCACACTCGTCCCGGAGACACTGCGCGCGGAGCTGAATCCGATCGCGTGCGCGGAGGCGATCCTGGCGCCCGCGCTCGACGCCAAGGGCAAAGAGGCCTTTCCGCCCCATGTCGCCGCGGCACGCGCGCTCGTCGGCGCCTCGCGCCTCGCGCGCCTCCGCCCGAAGAAGGGCGCGTTCGACATCCTGGCGCGCGCCGAGGCCGATCCCAAGGCAGCCGAGGCCGGGATCAAGACGGTCGTGGCGTGGAACGAGGCGCTCGAGAAGCAGGAGTCCGATGCGATCGCGCTCTCGAAGGGAGCGCCGGCGGAGATCGCCGCGATCGTCGCGTTCGAGATCGCCGCGGCGCGCCTCGCGCTCGCGAAGGAGCTCCGCGCCACGCCGTTCCCCGACGAGCTCAAGCCCCTGACCAAGAAGGATCCCGACCTCGAGACCCGCTACTACGGCAAGCTCGACGAGGTCACGATGCCCATCGTCGACCGCGCGCGCGGCGCCGCGATGGAGGGCCTCGGCATCGCCCGCCGCGACGGGATCTTCGTGAAGGGGCTGCCGCACTTCGCGCAGATGGTCGACCCGTTCAAGTCGCGTCCCTTCTTCGAGACCCGGGCCACCCGCGATCTCGATCTCCTCGTGCCCGATCCGTTGGCCGCGAAGGAGCCGAGCGACGCCGTGAAGACCGCGTCGTCGCTGCCGCCGTGGGCGGTCTATACGTTCCTCGAGCGCGCGGCGCCGGCGTCGCTGCTCGATCCGCAAGTGCTGATGGCGCTCGCCGCCCAGCGCGGCATCCCCGCCGCGCTCCGTCGCGAGGCCGAGCCGAACCCGAAGTTGAAGCTCGACGCCAAGGGCCGCAAGGAAGCCGACGCGCGCATGTCGGCGATCGCGGTCGCGCGCGTGAAGACCGCGCTCGCCTACGGCACGCGCTCGGACGCCGAGGCGATCGCGTCGTGGACCCCCAGCGAGCCCGTGGACCAGCTGCGCGTCGCGGTCGCCAAGGCGCTGCTCGGTCCCGCCGCCAGCACGCCCCCGCCCAAGCCCGGCACCCCCGAGGCGACGAAGCCCAAGCTCGGGTTCGATCTCAGCGCGCTCGACGCGCTCGCCAAGAAGGGCGGCGCCGCCGGACTCGCCGCCGCCTACAACGCCGCGCTGCTGTCCCTCGACGCCGCGCAGCTGTTCGGTGGCGCGCCCACCGACCCGGAGCAGACCACCACCGATCCGAAGAAATCCTACGAGGAGGCGATCGCGCGTCTCGACGCCGTCGCCGCGATGAAGGGCATGGACGCCGCGCGCGCCGCGCGGGCGAAGCAACTCGCCGACGGCGCGCGCGAATCGGTGAAGCTCCTCGGAAAGAAGAAGTGACGGAGCCGCGCGCGTAAGCGAGCGGGTCGTCGAACACCCCTCACGAAGCCCGCTCCCTCGCGGTCGCGGCTCCGGTCGCGAGGTCGCCTCCCATCACCGCCCGCCGACCGCGCGCGGGAACGGCTCGGCCTCGGCGCCGATCGGGTTCATGTCGTCGACGTCGTCGATGAGCTCCTCGGCCGCGGTGGTCGGCACGAAAGGACCACCGAGCTCTTCGGCGACCACCTGATCGCGCACGTCCTGGCCCTGCTCCTCCCCCGAGGTGGCCGACGCGAGATACTCCTCGGCGAGGGTCTCGGCGAGGTCGTCGCGGGTGGACGATGCGCCGCCCTGCTGCGGATCCGGCAGGAATGCCTCGCCGTCATCCATCCGCCGCCGGTGACCGGGATCTCGTGTGTGCATGGGGTGCCTCCGTTGGGGTTCAGACCCGTCTTGAGGCACCCCGCGTGCCGCTGCGGACGCACTACGGCTGACCCGGCGCCGTGACGGACCAGCCAAACCGGCGCATTTGAGAAACGGAAGGGACTCGGTTACGACGGACCCGCGCGCAGCCACGGCCGTTCAGTGAATGTCGGGCACGCGTCAGCCGTCTTGGAGGAACATGTCCCGTCTCGCACGCACTGTTGGTCTCGGGGCGCTCGGCGCACTCGCTTACTTCTCCTCCAGTGACACCGCGTGGGCGAAATCGTGTGCCCCCGGGCAGATGAACGCCTCGGCCACCTGCGACTGCCCCGGCGGCTACCGCAGCGAGGGCGCGCCCGGCGATGCGATCTGCAAGAAGCTGCCGGACATCGACCAGAAGAAGCCCATTGGCCCGGTCGTCGTTCAGGTCAACGACAAGAACCTCCCCAAGGACGCGGGCAGCACGCTGCCGGTCAAGGGCGGAGCGTTCATGATGGGCGACACCACGTCGCCCGGCGCGAGCCCGGTTCGCCTCGTCACGGTCGGCGACTACGCGATCGACAAGTACGAAGTCTCGGTCGACGAATACAAGAAGTGCGTCGACACCGGCGTGTGTAGCGCGCCGCCGAGCTCGTATCTCTCCACCCAGCCCAAGTGCAACTACGGGAGCCCGCGCACCGCGCACCCGATGAACTGCGTGAACTACCAAGAGGCGAGCAACTACTGCCTCTGGAAGGGCAAGCGTCTCCCCACCGAAGCGGAGTGGGAGTTCGCGGCGCGCGGCAAGTCATCGAACCTCTATCCCTGGGGCATCGACGCGCCCACGTGCGCGCACGCCAACTGGACGGAGAAGCCCGGAACGCTGAGCCCCGGCTGCGGCGACGCCACCGCGCCGATCGGCACCAAGCCCAAGGGCAAGTCCGCCGCGGGCGCGATGGACATGGCCGGCAACGTCGAGGAGTGGACGTTCGACTGGTACGGCACGTTCAAGGCCGGCGCCGCGAGCAACCCCGGCGGCCCGCTCACCGGCACGTCGCGCGTCGTGAAGGGCAGCGCCTACGACCTCAGCTCTCCGACCGATCAATACGCGGCGCGCCGCGAGGGCATCGATCCGACGCACCGCGAGGTCTGGCTCGGATTCCGTTGCGCGAGCGGCCCCTCGGCCAACGCCACGCCCGCCTTCTACAACCCGCCGGTAACCCCGGCGCCCGCCCCCTCGCCCACCTACACGCCGCCCGTGTACTCGCCGCCCTCCGCGGCGCCGTCCGATCTCGGCACGCAGGTGAAGGTCCCCGGCGGCACGTTCTCGATGGGCAGCCCCGAGGAGGCCGACTCGATGCCCACCCGCTCGGTCACGCTCTCGTCGTTCTTCATCGACAAATACGAGGTCAGCGTCGGCGAGTATCGCAAGTGCGTGCAGTCCGGCTCGTGCCTCACCCCGCTCAACTCGATCAGCACCTACTGCAACTACGACAAGGGCGGGAAGGACGCGCACCCCGTCAACTGCGTCGAGTGGACCGACGCCAAGAAGTACTGCTCCTGGGCCGGCAAGCGACTCCCGACGGAAGCGGAGTGGGAGTTCGCCGCACGTGGCCTCGACAACCGCAAGTTCCCCTGGGGCAACAACAACCCGACCTGTTCGCAAGCGGACTTCAAGAACGACTCCGGCCTCTTCTGTTCTGGAAGCGGGACGTCCCCCGTCGGCAAGCATCCGCTCGGCATCAGCTTCTGGGGCGTGCACGACATGGGCGGAAACATTGAGGAGTGGGTCTACGACTACTGGGGCAAGTACACCGCTGGCCCGCTGGTCAACCCATCCGGTCCGTATAGTGGGACCGACCACGTTGTGCGCGGCGGCAATTGGGAGATCGAGTCCAAGTACATGAGGACGTTCGCTCGCTGGCACTTCGGCCAAGCGAAATATTGGATTGGCTTCCGCTGCGCGAAGACCGCCAGTTAGCTAGACTCGCTCGCGCCATGTCCCAAGAGCTGCAGCAGCTGCGACCCGGAGATGTCTTCGCGGGTCGCTATCGAGTGGTGCGTCTAATTCGCGCCGGCGGCATGGGAGCGGTGTACGAAGCCGAGGACACGGCAACGCGCCGGCACCGCGCGCTCAAGTTGATGCACCCCTCGCTCGTGCAGTCACCCGACTCGCGCATGCGTTTTCAGCGCGAGGTGTTCATCGGCGCCGAGCTCGAGACCGAGCACGTCGTCGAGGTGCTCGACGCGGGGCTCGATCAGCAGACGCAGGTCCCCTACCTCACGATGGAGCTCCTCAAGGGCGAGGAGCTCGGCGACCGGCTCGAGCGCACGCCGCGCATGTCTGCCGAGGAGACGGTCTCGGTCCTCTCGCAGGTCGCGCGCGCGCTCGACAAGGCCCACGGCAAGGGCATCGTCCACCGCGATCTCAAGCCCGAGAACATCTACCTCACGTTCCGCGAGGACGGCACGGTCCGCGCGAAGATCCTCGACTTCGGCATCGCCAAGCTGGTCGAAGAGGGCGCGAAGACCAACGCCACGCAGGCCGCCGGCACGCCGCTCTACATGGCGCCCGAGCAGACCGAGCGCGCGGGCCACGTCTCTCCCGCCACGGACATCTGGGCGGTCGGCCTCGTCGCCTATCGCATGCTCGTCGGCGAGAGCTACTGGTCGGGCGACTCGCTGCAGCAGCTCTATCGCCAGATCCTCATGGACCCGATCACCTCCGCGGTCGAGCGCGCCGCGCACCACGGCGTGCAGCTGCCGCCCGGGTTCGATCACTGGTTCTCGCGCTGCGTCGCGCGCAACCCGCAAGAGCGCTACCAGTCCGCCGGTCAGGCGATGCAGGAGCTGTCGAACGTCTTCGGCGTCTCGATCAGCAGGCCCATCGGGTTCACGCCGCCACCGCCGCAAGCCTTCGCCAAGACGCAGGGCGCCGAGACCGCGCCCCCCGTCGTCAACATGACTCCGGGACAGACGCCGCACCCCGCCACCGTGTACGGCGGCGCCACGCAATACGCGAACCCGCAGATCACGCCCGCCCCGAACGGGCCGTACACCACGCCGATGCCCGGGCCGTCGCCCTTCGGCACCCCGCCGCCCGGCTCCATGGGCACGCAGGTCGCGTCGCCCGAGATGATGCACATGCATCACGGCTCGTCGACGAGCGCCGCCATGCTCCCGGTCGCGCCCGCGGCGCACGCTCCCAAGAAGGGCGGCAACGGCGCCCTGATCGCCGGCGTGATCGTCGGTGTCGCCGCGGTCGGCGCTGCGATCTTCTTCATCCTCCCGAGCCCCAAGCCGGCGCCCGATTCCGGCACCGCGCAGGCCGACGAGAAGGACAAGAAGGAAAAGGACAAGGACAAGGACAAGAAGCCCGTCGAGAAGGACGAGAAGAAGCCGCTCGCCGAGGTCGTCGAAGATCTCAACCCGTTCCTCAACGTGGGCGACAAGGGCTTCGCGCTTCACAAGCACGAGGTCACGCGCGAGGAGTACGCCCACTTCCTCGCCCAGGGCGACAAGAAGAAGGCGAAGAAGCCGCTCGAGGGCGACCCGCTCAAGGTCGGCGGCAAGGACGGCAAGCTCCCCGTCACGTGGGTCACCTACGAGATGGCCGACGCCTACTGCCAGGCGATCGGCGCGCGCCTCCCGAGCGCGACCGAGTGGGACCAGGCGGTCGCCGGCCCCGACAAGCGCAAGTATCCGTGGGGCAACGACTGGCCCGCGAAGAACGGCGATCTCTCGATCGGCAAGGGCGCCGCGGCGGCGCTGGTCGACGTTGGCAGCTCCAGCAAGGACCACGGCCCCTACGGCCACGTCGATCTCGCAGGCAGCGTGCAGGAGTGGACCTCTACCGACACGAAGATCGGCAAGATGCTCCGTGGCGGCGACGTCGGCAGCGAGAAGGACGAGTTCGAGCAGCCGGGCGACAAGTTCATCGAGGCGACCGCGCCCGCCGGTGCGGTCAACCTCGCGAAGGCCGGCGAGCACCTCGGTTTCCGATGCGCCAAGGACTCGAAGTGACGCATCGGTTCTAGGTGCGCGTCCTCCTCACCGGCTCCTCGGGCTTTGTGGGCCGCGCCGTCGCAGCAGCGCTGAGCATGCGCGGCGACGAGGTCCTCGGCGTGTCGCGCAAGCCCTCGCCCGGCGTGATCGCGTGGGACGCGGTGGCGTCCGAGATGGGCTCGATCGACGCCGTCGTCAACCTCGCTGGCGAGACGATCGCGGGTCGTTGGAACGCCAAGAAGAAGCGCGCCATCCTCGACTCGCGCGTCGAGGGCACCCGCACCCTGGTCGACGCGATCGCGCGCGCCGACAAGCGACCAAGGGTGCTCGTCTCGGCGTCGGCGGTCGGGATCCACGGCGAGACCTTCGAAGAGGTCGATGAGTCGAGCCCCGCCGGCCACGACTACCTCGCGCGGGTGTGCGTCGCCTGGGAGGCCGAGGCCTCGCGGGCGCCGATCCGCGTGGTGAAGCCACGGCTGGGCTTGGTGCTCGGCCGTGGGGGAGGGGTGCTCAAGGAGCTTGCTCCTCTGTATCGAGCAGGCCTCGGCGGGCCCATCGGCGGGGGCAAGCAATGGTGGTCCTGGGTCCACCTCCAAGACGTCGCCGCAGCCATCCTGCGCGCGCTCGACGAAGAAACGTGGGAGGGACCGGTCAACCTCGTCGCCGGGACAACGCCTCAGCGCGAATTCGCCAAGGCCCTCGGCGAGGCCCTCCACCGCCCAGCTGTCGTTCCGACGCCGGCGTTCGCCCTGCGTGCGGCGCTCGGGGACGGCGCTGACCCAATCCTGCTCGGCCAGCGTGTCGTGGCGCGGCGCGCCGCGGCGCTGGGGTTCCGCTTCGGACACCCCGACCTTCAGAGTGCAATCGCCGACGCTGTCGCGCGCGACGGAAGCTAACCCGTCGCGTCGAAGGGAGAGGAATGGACGCCGGTCCGGTCGATGCTACAGTTCCCGTTGTGCAGGTCGTGCTGCGCAAGCTCGGGCATGGCGCGAGGGCCGTCGTCGGTCGCTTGGTGCGTGCGCCACGTCGTGGCTCGGTCGTAGTGATCGAGTTCCCCGACGGCTTGCACGAATACGTCACCACGCCGGTGCGTCGCGTCCTCCGCCTCGCCGGGCGCGACGTCTTCTACATCGAGACGGCAAACAGCCGCTATCGCCTCGAGGTCCGCGAGCGTGAGCGCGCGGTCGCCGAGGGTGCGTCTCGCTGAAGCAAACCAGCCCTTACTGGCTGGTGGTGTTGCTCACGCCGATCGACTGAGCGAGCGTCTTCATGCCCTCGCGGAAGAGCACTTCGCACTTGTTCGCGTCGAGGATCGTCATCACCACGCCGTCGCCGAACTTGGTGTGGCGTAGGAGCTCGCCGCGCACGAAGGTGCGGTCGATCCGGTAGGGCTTGAAGTTCTCGAACGGCTGACCGGCGATCGCCTTCTCCCATACGGCCACGAGATCTTCCTCGCGCTTGCGGGTCGCGGGCAGCGACGCGCGCGAGGTGCGCGAGGTGCGGGTCGTCGTCGTCGACTCTCCCTTGCTCGCGCGCTTGTGGGCGGCCGCTGCCTCTTTCTGGGCGGCGGTGGCGCGGTAGAGGTGATGACCCTTACAGCTGAGGCACTCCACCTTCTTGGGGTTGCCGTTCACCACGGCGATGATTCGGTGAAGCTTGTCGGCGCGGCACGAGGTGCACCAGGCGTCGATCTCGTTACCGGGCTTGTAATTTGCGATGGCCATCAGGGCCGGTCAGCATAGCACGCCGCCTTCATCCGAATAGGCGATGGGTGCTAACCTGCGCCCGCGATGAGCGGTCCCACGCGCGGTGAAAGCTCCGAACTCGCGCTCGGTGGTGTGCTGCTGAGCGAAGCCGTACGCGAATCGGGCACGCCGGCCTTCGTCTACGACCTCGACGGTATCGCCGAGAACGCGCGGGCGCTGGTCGCCGCGCTCGGCGCACGCGGCCTGTGTTGTTACGCGATCAAGGCCAACGGCGCCGCGCCCATCGTGCGCACGCTGATCGCCGCTGGCTGCGGTGTCGACGTCGTGTCCGGCGGCGAGCTCGAGCTCGCGCTCGCGTGCGGCGCGCGCCCCGACACCATCGTCTACAGCGGCGTCGCCAAGCGCGACGACGAGCTCGATCTCGCGCTCACCCGCGGCATCCGCGCGATCCACGCCGAGAGCGTCGAGGAGATCGAGCGCATCGCCGCCCGCGCACGCGCCACCGGCACGAGCGCGCGCGTCGGCCTGCGGGTGAACCCGGCGGTCGAAGCCGACACGCACGCGCACATCGCCACCGGCCACGACGAGGCCAAGTTCGGCATCGCCCGCGAAGATCTCCCGCGCGCGCTCGCCGCGTCGCGCGAGGGCGGCGTGCAAGTCGTCGCCGTGTCCTCGCACGTCGGCTCGATGCTCATGACCACCGAGCCGTACGTCGCCGCGCTCCGCGTGCTGATCGACGTCGTCGCCGAGGTGCGCAGCCACGGCTTCGCGCTCTCCTACGTCGACGCCGGCGGCGGCTTCGGCGTGCCCTATCGCGATGGTGAGCGCTCGGTCGACGGTCCGGCGTTCGTCGCGGCCGCGCGCGCCACGCTCGACGCGGCCGATCTCGGCGCGCTCCAGCTGGTGATCGAGCCCGGTCGCGCGCTCGTCGCAGCGCACGGCGTCCTCGTCTCGCGGGTCATCCAGCCCAAGCGCTCCGGCACGCGACGTTGGCTGCTGATCGACGCGGGCATGAACGACCTCATCCGACCGGCGCTCTATCAGGCGCACCACCGCATCCTCCCGGTCTCGGGTGGTGGGCCGCTCGTCGACTGGCGCGTCGCCGGGCCGGTCTGCGAGTCGTCCGACGACTTCGGCGTCCACCCGCTCCCCGATCCGCCGCCCGAGCTCGTGGCGATCCGCGAGGCCGGCGCGTACGGGCGGTCGATGGCGTCTACGTACAACGTCCGTCCGATCGCGGCCGAGGTGTTCGTCGCCGGCGGCCGCGTCGTCGAGGTGCGCCGCGCCCCTGGTGCGTCCGCGCTCGTCGCGCGCGAGCTCGGGCAGTAACCGCGCGGCTACGCCGTCGCTGCGACAAGGTGTCGCGTAGACGCGCGCGCGCGCCTGGTTTGCGCGCGTGGCACAGCGCTTGGAAGGGGCCCTCGCATGCGCTGGTTGCTCGCGAGCTTGCTGGTCCTCGTCGGAGCCCCCGCCCGGGCTGACGAGGAGGTCCTCCCTCCGTCGCCACCGCCGGCCACCACGCACACGTTCGTCGAGGGCCGCATCGGCGCGGTCGGTCTCCAGCCGCTCGGCACGCGCGACGGCGGTGCGCTCCGCTACGGTCCGGCCTTCGAGCTCGGTGCGGGTATTGGCTTTCGCTGGCTCGATCTCGGGCTGGTCGGTCGGTACGGCGTCGGCTCCGGCGCCACCTACAGCGCGTTCGGCCCGGAGGTCGCGCTCCGCAAATCGCTCGGCGACGGCGTCACGTTCCGGTTCGGGGTCATCCCGCTGTACGCCCTCGTGTGGGACCGCCGCGGCACCCACAGCCGCGTCGGGGCCGACGCGATCGCGCAGCTCCTGTTCACCATCGACAACAAGTCGCGGCCCGCGTGGCGCGCCGGAGTCGGTCTGCGCGGCGGCCGCTGGGCGGCGACCCGCACCGACGATCCGGGGTGGAGCGTTGGCGTCGACCTACTTGTTCGCAGCTGGTGGTGAGCGCCGCGCGGCGAGCGGATGCGCGGCGTCGTACTGCTTCATCACGTGCTCGATCGACACGTGGGTGTATCGCTGCGTCGTCGCGAGCGAGGAGTGACCGAGCAGCTCCTGGATCGCGCGGAGATCGGCGCCGCCCTCGAGCATGTGCGTGGCGCAGCTGTGACGAAGCGCGTGGGGGTGCACGTCGTTGCGACCGGAAGCGACGGCGCCGTAGCGCTTGACCAACGTCTCGATGCGACGCACGCCGAGCCGCGTGCCCGCGCGCCCCACGAACAACGCGGTCGCGTGGGCCGGCATCTTCGACGACCGCAGCACCAGGCGCACGGCGCGCCACTCGGCGAGCGCGGAAACACACGGCGGGCCGAGCGGCACCACGCGCTCCTTGCTGCCCTTGCCGAGCACCCGCGCGGTCCCCGCGCCGAGATCGACGTCGTCGAGGTCGAGCCCCGCGATCTCGCTCAGGCGAAGGCCCGAGCCGTAGAGCAGCTCGAGGATGGCGCGATCGCGCGACGCGCTCGCCGTGCTCAGCTCTCGCGCGCGCGGGGTGCGCTTGGGGACGGGCCGCGGCGACTCGACGAGCGCGCCGGCGCTCTCGGCCGAGAGCACCTTGGGCAGCGTGCGTCGCACCTTGGGCGACGCGAGCTGCGCCGCCGGATCGCGGTCCACCTCGCCGCGCCGGCGGAGGAATCGAAAAAGCCCCTTCACCGCGCTGATCCGCCGGGCGATCGTGGTGCTGCTGCAGCGCCTGGCCTGTTCGCCGAGCCAGCCGCGGAGGTCGATGACCTCGAGCTTGGCGGCGTCGGCGGGCCGGCGCCGCCCCTCGACGAACGTCACCAGCGTCTGCAGGTCCCGGCCGTAGTGCTCGACCGTCCGCGCGGCCGCCCGACGCTCGTGCGTCAAATACTCTCGGTAGGCATCGATCTGCCGGCGGAGAGGCGACATCGTGCGCCCAGTAAACGAGTCGCGCGCGCCCTACGCCAGTTTTTGATTAGACTGCACTCCTCGAATGAGCTCGTCGACCGCGCCGGTAGACCTCTTGGTGCTCGCCGCGTACGCGCCGGAGCTCGCCGGTATGCGCCGGCTGCTCGGCGACCAGCTGTACGGCAATGTCTCGGGCGTCGTGGTGTCGTGCAAGGCGGTCGGCGTCGGGCTCCCCAACGCCACAGCGGGCACCACCATGCGCCTGATGCAGCTGCAGCCGCGCGCGGTGGTCCTGGTCGGCACCTGCGGGGTCTACCCAAGGGCGCCGCAGCGCCTCGGCGACGCCGTGGTCCCGCGGCGCGTCGTGCTCGTCGACCCGATCGAGGTCGAGCAACGGGGCGCGATGCCCGAGCCGATGGGCCGCCTGGTCGAGTGCAACCCGATGATCGCCCTCGGTCTCGGCGGAGGCCGCGCCCCCGCGTGCGACGTCGCCAACACGCTCGGCGTCACCACCGACGACACCCTCTCGGCCCGCATCGGCGCCACGGTAGGCTGCGCCCTCGAGAACCTCGAGGCGTTCGGCATCGCCAACGCGTGCGCCCTGCAGAACGTCCCCTTCGCGTGCGTGCTCGGTGTGTCGAACCGCGTCGGCTCCACGGGCCGCGAGGAGTGGCGCGCGCATCACAAGGGTGCGTCGCAAGCAGCATGCGAGCTGATCAGCCGGTGGCTCACGTCCGGCGCGGTCGGCCTCCCGCACGCGTAGCTACACGGTCCGCACCTCGAGCACGTCGATGCCTGCGTCGAACGCGGCCGCGAGGACCTCGCGGGGGGTGACCGCGGAAGGCGCGGTGAGCACGTGCGCGATCGGACCCCCGGAGACCGTCACGCCGAGCGCCTCGAGCGCCGCGCGAAACGCGTCGTAGGGCTCGCCCGAGCCGAAGACGCGCACGACGATCGAGCGCTCGCCCTCTTTGCTCTGCAGCGCCACGCCGGCCTCGGCGATGGCCTCGCGCGGCATCAGCGGCGCAAGCTCCGCCGCGTCGCGCGCGTGAAGCACGACCTTGTTGCCAGCGAGCAGCTCGATCGCGAGACGACGCAGCTCGTGACGTTGCGGCCACGGCAGCGGCGGCTCGGGCACGACGATGGTCACATCGGCGAAGCCCGCGGCGGCCACGGCCTGCTCCGCGATCGCGACCGCCGCGCGCGCGGGGGGGTGGAGCGCCGACAACGGTGCGGTCGCGAAGGCGGCGAGGCCGGCGCGACGGAGGATGGTATCGGCGAGGGCCTCGCCGTCACGCTTGCTCCGACCGTCGATGGACGCGACCGCCTCCAACCACGAACGCGCGGTCATGCGCGGCCCGCGCAGGGCGTGGAAGTCCACCAGCGCAGCGCCGTGGCGCGAAGCCCACGCCGCCACGTCCTCGCCGACCAGTCCTCGCAGCTCCATCGGAAAGGGCATGCTACACCGACAGGCGTGGTCGATCCGTTGACCATCGTTGCCTCGCTCGCCTTCACGCTCGCCAACGCCCAGAGCGCGTTCGTCCCGCGCGAGGTCGAGTTCCCCTTCGACGACGCGCTGCGCCTCGCTCCGGGCGAGCGCGACGGCGGCAAGGTGTGGCGGAGCCGCGGGCTCGCGTACGACGGTCGCGCGGTCCCGCTGGTCGTCTTCGTGCACGGCATCATCTTCGATGGCCTCCGCCACCATTGGCTGACGGTCGATCCCAACGGCCCCTGGGACGCGCGGCCGTTCCTCTCGGCGATGGTCGACGATGGCAGCGTCCCGCCGCTCGTCGCCGCGGCGCCGAGCCAGACCCGCGACGCGACCGATCCCGGCAAGCTGTTCGTCGGGCTCGATTTCGACGCGTTCGTCGACTCGGTCGATCTCGCCCTCGCGCCGTATCAACGCGTCGATCGCACCCGCATCGTCGTCGTCGGCCACAGCGGCTCGGCGTGCGAGCAGAGCGCGGGTGCGTTCGCCGCGTTGCACAGCAAGCACAGCCTGCGCGCGCTGTTCGCGGTCGACGGCTGCTTGCACATCGACGGCGCCCGCGCGCTGGCGACCGCGATCAACATTAAGGACGTGATCGCCACCTATCAGCAGACGGTCTGGCCGGAGCGGCCGTTCGCGGAGTTCAAGAGCGCTTGGACGAGCGAGGTCGAGCGCACCTGGCCGCGCGGCCTGCGGGTGCTCGAGCGCTTCGAGCCCGTGAGCGAGAACGCGCACCTCGCGCTGGTGGAGCTCACGCTCCGGCGTTGGCTGCCGGCCGTGCTGCCACCGACGGAGGTGTCGTGGACCGTGACCCTCGCGCGGGAGCTCCCGCGCGCGCCCGCCCTCCCCATCGCCTGGTGACAAAAAGCCGGGAGCCGCGAGCGTGAGCGAGCGGGCTGTCTCTCTCGATGACAACCCGCTCCCCGGCGGTCGCGGCTCCTAGCGGATCACTTCGGCTTCTTGGCGTCCGGTGCCGGATCCTGATCGATGATCACGAACTGCACGCGGCGGTTCTTCGACTTACCCGCCTCGTTGATGTTCGGCGCGATCGGCTTGTTCTGACCATAGCCCTTGGAGTCGAGGCGACCGCCTTCGACGCCGGCCTTGACCAGGAACGCCTTCACCGCGTCGGCGCGCGACTGCGAGAGCTCTTGGTTGTGCTCCTTGGTGCCGCTGTTGTCGGTGTGGCCCTGGATCTCGATCTTCTTGATCCGCGGCGTGGTCATGAGGACGTCGGCGACCTCCTCGAGCAGCGCGACGGAATCGCCGAGGATCACGGCCTTGTCGACCGCGAAGTGGACCTGCTGCTTGATCTTGATCTCGCCCTTCTCGACCGTGACGAGCTTGTCCTTCGGGCGGAGGCGGATGCCGACCTTCTCCTTCGTCTCCTCGCGGACGCGGATCTCGAACTGCTGCTTCGTGGCGAAGTAGCCGTCGGCCGCGACCTTCACCGTCCAGGTGCCGGGCGCCAGGCCGTCGACCTTGAAGGCGCCGTTCGCGTCGGTGGTGAGCACGCGCTCGCCGCCGCCGTTGATGTCGGCGATGGTGACCTGCACGCCGGAGACCGGCGACTGCGAGTCGGAGTCGACGATGGTGAGGTTGGCGGAGCCGACCTTCGGCAGCGCTTCGAGGGCGCAGTCGACCTCGAGGATGCCGGGGGTGACGACCTTGGGCGTGACGCCCGGCGCGGGCGGCAGCGGCCCACCCGGCGGCGCGCCGGCGGGAGCGGTGCCCTCGCCCGGCTTCGGCGGCGCGACGGCGGTGCCGCCGCAGGTGCCTTCCTTGTAGCCGTCGGCCTTGATCGAGAACTGATAGGTGCCGGGCGGAACGTCGTCGCCGAAGACGCCGTTGGCCGCGGTGGCGAGCGGAGGCATTCCCGCCGCGCCCACGTAGCTGACGATCGCGTTCGGGATCGGAGCGTTGGAGCCGGTCTCGTGCACGACGCCGCGCACCTTCACCAGCGTCGGGCCACCCGCGACCTCGACCTTCTTCTCGACGATCTTCTCGACGGTCTTCGGCGCCTTCTCGACGGAGTCCGCCGTGAGCCCGATGCCGAGCCACAGCGTCCACGGCGCCTGCGGCGCGACCTCGGAGATGAACGTGCGAACGCCGCTCGTCCCGATGTCACCGGCGGCGGTGAAGTTGAGGCCACCGAGCGCGTTCTTGAAGGGGAACGCGCGGAGACCGAGCGTCAGCTTCGAAGGGGGAACGTAGCCCTCGGCGAGGCCGAGGCAGCCGTCCCACGTGTTGCCGCCGCGCGTCGACCCGGGGGTGACGCACTCGAAGCCCTGGCGGTTCACCGGGATGCCGATGTTCCACTCGGCGAACGGACGAACGAGGTCGTCGGCGAGGAGAACTTCGCCGCCGACGCCGAGCTCGAAGCGATCGAGACGATTGATGCCGAGGCCGTAGCGCTCCTGGCGCGTGATCACCTCGCGCTTGCCGCTCCGCTCGGAGCGCGCGGTCTCGACCTCGTCGACGAGGACGCCGCTGTTGTCGAACAGGTAGCCAAGGCCGATGTGGAACCGGAGCGGCGTCTTCGCCTCGGTCTTGTCGAGCGCGAACGTGGACAGCGCGCGCAGACGGAAGCTCGTGCCGCCGCCGCTCAGGCCGATGCCGCCCGTGCCGTTGAGGAAGAGGACCTCGGCCGCGCCGCCGAGGTTGGCGACGCCGGTGCCGATCGGACGCGCGTACTTGAGGCCGAGCGTGGTGTCGCCGAGGACCTGCAGCAGCTTCGGCGACGACGCCGTGTTGGAGTTGGCGTACACGCGCGCGGCGCCGTAGGCCTCGAGGCCCTCGACGAGCGTCGCGCCGATGATCAGCGACGAGCCGATGTGGCTGTGCTCGTCATCGCCGCCAGCGGCGATCGCCGGATCGCGCGACCACGGGCACTTGTTGTCGGTGGTGCAGAGGAACCCCGAGGTGCTGAACCAATCGAGGTACATGCCGACGCGGTAGGTGCCGGCCGCGCCGGTCATCGCGCTCGGGAGGTGGAGCAGGCCGGTCGGACCCCATGCGGTGGGGATCTCGTGCATCGAGCTGATGCGCGCGGCTTCGTCGTCCGCAGGCGCGGGCGCGGGCTCGTCGACGGGCGCGGGCGGAGCGACCGTCGCGGTGCCGCCGGCGGTGACCGTCGCTGCGGGTGCAGGCGCGGGCGCAGGC
>JALHOE010000179.1 GCA_022843175.1 Deltaproteobacteria bacterium | reverse complement strand
CGCGGGGCGAGCGCGATGGTCTGCACGTCGCCGCGGCGCAGCAGCTCGACCAGCGCGGCGAGCTCGGACTTGCGTCGATCGAGGCACGCCATGCGGAGATCGAGCATCGTCTCGGATTGCTCGCCGCGGATCCGCGTCGCCTCGCAGGTGCTGATCCGCATCGCGCGCCACGAGGAGCCCCACCCGTCGAGCGCGGGGAGCGTGCGCGCGAGCGCCTCTTCGGCGAGCGCGGGCGCGATCTCCCGCGCCCGCGCCGCCACGCTCGCCCGCGCCGCGGCGTCCCACACGCCGGCGAGCGGATCGTCGGTGGCGCGGCACGGCTCCGGCGGGGCGCGCGTCTTTCGGGCCAGCGTGCCGGCGGCGAGCGCGACCACCAGCGCGAGCACCGAGACCAGGAACAGCTCCCGCCGGCGCATCCGAGGCCGCGACAGCGCCTCGACGAAGGGCGCGAGCGAGGGAAACCGAGCGTTGGGATCGGGGTCGAGCGCGCGGCGCAGCGCGCGCCTCACTTCACCCGGCACCGAACGGGCCCGCGAGGGGCGGAGCTCGCGGGTCGGTCGCTCTCCGTAGAGCGCCTCCCACAACATCACCGCGAACGAATACTGATCGGAGCGCTCGTCGGCGGTCTTGCCCTCGAGCTGCTCGGGAGCCATGTAGGCCGGGGTGCCCGCGAGCTCGCGGGCGCCGTCGAGCGGCGCGTCGGCGAAGCCCTCGGCGAGGCCGAAGTCGGTGATCCGCACCCGACCGTCGCGGCCTACGAGCACGTTCTCCGGCTTGATGTCGCGATGCACGATCTTCGCGGCGTGCGCGGCGGTGAGCCCCCGGGCGACCTGCTCGAACACCGCGAGGATCGCTCGGGTGGTGCGCGGCTCCTTGAGCCAGGCGCGAAGCGTGACGCCGTCGACGAGCTCCATCGCGACGAACACCTCGCCGCCGACGTCACCGACCTCGTACACCGCGACGACGTGCGGATCGCCGAGCTTGGCCATCATCTGCGCCTCGCGCTGCAGCCGTGCCCGCGCCGCCACCGTGTGCTCGACGGCGAGGCTCTTGCGACGCCGCGAGGTTGCGCGGCCGGCGAGGAGCTTCAGCGCGACGCGACGACCGAGCACCACGTCGCGCGCCGCGTACACCACGCCCATCCCCCCGGCGCCGATCCGCTCCTCGATCGTGTAGCGACCGACGACCGTGCCCCGCGGAAGCGTGCTCGACGGGATGCTCGAGGCGGGGGCCGCCTCGTCGTCGCCGAACGCGTTGAAGAGGGCGGCGACCATCGCGCGGCAGGCGTCGCAGGTCTCGGCGTGCGCCCGGATCCTCTCGCGGAGCTCACGCGAGCCCTCGCCCTCGAGGTAGAGCGAGAGCTCTTCGTCGGACGGACACGTCATCTCGTTCGCATGCGACAACGGCAACGGAGGCCTGTCTACGTCGGCATGTCCGCCCGTTCGTTCCTCCTGCCGGTCCTCCTGGTCCTCTTCGGGTGCACACCAACCCCCGAGGACACCTGCAAGCGCCTCGAGGGCCTCGGCGAGAAGGACCCCGCCGGCTTCAAGCTCTCGATGAGCAAGTGCCTGGCACGGATGAACGAGATGCGCGAGCGCGATCCGGAGGCGTACAAGTGCGCGGCGCGCACGGTATCGAAGCTGACCAGCATCGACCACGCGCTCCTGGCGGTCTCGGTGTGTGACTCGGGCAAGCGCCACGAGTGATACCGTCGCCGTCATGATCCACGGCGCCCACGTCATCATCTACAGCCAGAACGCCGACGCCGACCGCGCGTTCTTTCGCGACGTCCTCGAGTACCCGTTCGCCGACGCCGGCGATGGCTGGCTGATCTTCGCGCTGCCGCCCGCCGAGGTGGCCGTGCACGCGTCGGAGAAGAACGACGTCCACGAGCTCTATTTGATGTGCGACGACGTGCAGGCGCTGGTTTCGAAGATGGAGAGCAAGGACATCCGCTGCTCGCCGATTACGGAGCAGGGCTGGGGAGCGCTCACGCAGCTCACTCTGCCGGGCGGCGGCAAGCTCGGGATCTATCAACCGCGCCACGCATCTCCGCTGAAGCGGTGACGGCGTGCTTTGTTCGTAACGTTTTCGCCGAGTGATCTGTGCGAAGCTCGAGCACGATCCCGCTCGCAATGAGACGCGCGCGCGCTAGAGAAGCCTCATGTGTCCGCATTGTGGTGCGCGCTCGGTGCACCGCTCGCATCGTCGAACGTGGCTCGAGCGCTTCGTCTCGTTCTTCGGGGTCTTCCCGCATCGCTGCGCCGACTGCGCCGAACGCTTCTTCGCCTTCCGCCGCGCCTGAGCCCTGCGGTTCTTCCGTTTTTCGGTCTTGCTGGCGTAGACTCGGCGCCGTGGGGGAGTTGGGGCGAGCGGGGATGCTGGCGGCGGCGTGCGCGCTCGCGGCCTGCGCTCGTCCGCCGATGCGCCCGACCCCGGCGACCGACGCGCTCGTCAAAGCGCTCCCCACGCCGACGCACAGCGCGACGTTGAAAAACGGCCTCCGCGTGCTCGTGCAGGAGGACCATCACTCCCCGCTCGTCGCGGTGCACGTTGTCTATCGAGTCGGAAGCGCACACGACCCGCCGGGGCGCAGCGGGTTCGCGCACCTCTTCGAGCACCTGATGTTCGAGGGCTCGAAGCACGTCCCGCGCGGCGAGTTCGACAACCTCCTCGCGCGCGCCGGCGTGAGCCACAAGAACGCGCACACCACCCACGATCTCACGGCGTACTACGAGACGCTGCCCGCCTCGCAGCTCGAGCTCGCGCTGTTCCTCGAGAGCGATCGGATGGGCTTCCTGCTCGACACGCTCAACCAGCCCACGCTCGACAACGTGCGCTCGGTCGTGAAGAACGAGTACCGCCAACGCTACGAGACGACGTCGTATGCAGCAGTCACTCCCGCCCTCTACGCGGCGACGTTCCCCGCGACGCACCCGTATCACCGCATGCCGATCGGCACCCTCGCGGAGCTCGACGCCGCGTCGCTCGCGGACGTCCGGCAGTTCTTCCTCCGCTGGTACGGCCCCAACAACGCGACCCTGATCGTCGTCGGCGACGTGAAGGGCGCGGACGTGCTCGCAGCCGCGCGGAGGTGGTTCGAGCCGATCCCGGCGTCGCCCACCCCGCCCGAGATCCCGCGACTGCCGCCGTGGAAGCCCGAAAAGGAGCAGCGGATCACGTTCCAGGCCAGCGTGCTCCTGCCGAAACTCTTCATGATGTGGCCCGGGCCGGCGTACGGAGAGGACGGCGACGTCGAGCTCACCGCGGCCTCCGAGCTCATCTACTGGAACCTCTCCGGCCACCTCGTCAAGAAGCTCGAGATCGCCCACAGCGTCCGCACCTACCGCAACGTCGGGCGGTTCGGCAGCACGCTGCACGCCGAGATCCTGCTGCGCCAGGGGATCGCGATGGATAAGGCGATCGACGAGGCCAACGAGGCCATCGACGATCTCAGTCGGTACGCGCGCTGGTCCATCGACGACAAGTCCGTGCGCGAGGCCCTCTACGGCACCTACTCGGCCGAGGTCTTCGACCTGGACGGCCCGAGCCGGCGCGCCGAGACGTTCGGCTTCTTCGAGACGATCGCGGGCTCGGTCGACGCGCTGCCCGCTCGGCTCCGCGCCTACGAGGCGATCGACGCCGGGCTCGTCACCGACGCCTATCGGGAGTTCGTGCTGCGCACGCCGCGCGTCATCGTGTTCGTGGAGCCGAAGAAGAGCGCGCCACCGGGGGGCGTGCTCAAGCCATGAGACGCGTGTTTCTCGCCGCGCTGCTCACCGCCTGCGGGCACGCGGCGGTGGCCCCGACCGCGCCGCGACTCGACGGCCCGATCGCCGATCGATCGACGCCGGACGCAGACTTCCGCGGCAAGCCGCCCGAGGGCGCCGCGCTCGGGGTGCCGAGCGCCAACATCGAGGAGCGGAGGCTCAAGAACGGCATCCGCGTCCTGTTCGTGGAGCGGCACGACGCGCCGATCCTCTCGGTGAACATCGTGTCGGATCGCGGGGGCGATCAAGCCGACGCAGGGATCCCCGAGTTCTGGCGGCGCGCGACGATGGTAGCGAGCGAGAAATACAAATACTGGGAGGTCAACGAGCTCATGAACGGGCTCGGCGCCGCGTGGTCGGCGCACGTGACTCCAGACTCCACCGAGGTGCGCGTCACGGTGCTCTCCAAGCTCCTCGAGCCGACGATGGACCTCGTCTCGGACCTGATCGAGCACCCCTCGTTTCCCCCGAGCCGGGTCACGCTGGCGCGGCAGCGGATGCGCGCGGGCCTCGAGTCGAGCTACGCGACCGCGGAGGGGCAGCTGTTGCTCGCGATCCACCGCGCGCTGTATCCCGCAGGCCATCGTTATCACGACGGGCTGGTGCCGCCCGAGAGCATCGACAAGGTGACGCCCGAGATCCTCGAGGCGTATCAGCACTTCGCCTTCACGCCGGAGCACATGACGCTGGCCGTCGCGGGCGACACGACGCTCGCCGTGCTGCTCCCGATCCTCGAGAGCGCGTTCGGCACGCACACCGGACCGAAGGTCGGTCCGCAGGCGCCGGTGGCGCCGCCGCCCGAGCCCGAGCCGAACCCCCGCTTCATCGTGATGGACCAGCCGTCGGGCTCGCAGGCGCACGTCGCGGCGGTCTGGCTCGGCGCGCCGACGACGATCGACGATCGGTTCCCCTACCTCCTCGCGCTCGAGGCCCTCGAGAACGAGACGTTCGTGCGCCTGCGCGTAAAGCTCGGGATCACCTATGGGGCGCAGCTCTTCGGCGAGGTCGGGCGCTCGCGGCGACCGATCGGCGTGGCGAGCGCCGTCGAGCTCGACCGGGCCGTCGATGCCGCCAAGGCCCTCGTCGAGATCACCGACCGGCTCGCCACGGCGCCGCTCTCCGCTGAAGACCTCGACGACGGCAAGACCGCGCTCATCGGCGCGGCGACCTACTTCGACAGCATCTCCTCGACCGCGAGCTCGCTCGCAGGCTTCGCGGTCTACGGTCGCCCGCTCGACTACCCGAAGCTCCGGGCGGCAGCCGTCCGCGCCTGCGAGGCCGAGGCGGTGCGCAACGCCGCCGAGCGGTGGTTGAACCCGTCGCGGATGCGGATCATCATCGTCGGCGACGCCGCGCGGATCGTGCCGGGGCTGCAGAAGCTGTCGCTCGGAAAGGTGCTGCGCAGCCCGCCGTTCAAGCTGTAGCTCTCGCGGCACACGCCGGCGTGCACTAAGGTGACCGCCCCCCCGTGAGCGCACCGATCGAGACCCCTCCCGCAGCGTCCGACTTCATCCGTGACAAGGTCCGCGCCGACGTCGCCGCCGGCAAATACGGCGGGCGCGTCGCCACCCGGTTCCCCCCCGAGCCCAACGGCTACCTCCACATCGGTCACGCCAAGTCGATCTGCCTGAACTTCGGCATCGCCGCGGAGTTCGGCGGCGTCTGCCATCTGCGGATGGACGACACCAACCCGACCACCGAGGACCCGGAGTACGTCGCGTCGATCCAGCGCGACGTGAAGTGGCTCGGCTTCGACTGGGGCGAGAACATGTTCTTCGCGTCGGACTACTACGACGCGCTCTACGAGCTCGCCGAGAAGCTCATCACCCTCGGCCGCGCCTACGTCTGCGACCTCACCGAGGAGCAGATGAGCGAGTACCGCGGCACGATCAGCGAGCCGGGGCGGGACAGCCCGTTCCGCGAGCGCTCCGTCGAGGAGAACCTCGACCGCTTCCGCCGCATGCGCAAGGGCGAGTTCAAGGAGGGCGAGTGCGTCCTCCGCGCGAAGATCGACATGGCGTCGCCCAACATGAAGATGCGCGACCCGCCGATCTACCGCATCAAGCACGCGCACCACTACCGCACCGGCGACACGTGGTGCATCTACCCGCTCTACGACTACGCGCACTGCCTGTCCGACTCGTTCGAGCGGATCACCCACTCCATCTGCACCATGGAGTTCGAGAGCGCGCGCGAGCTCTACGACTGGGTCGTCGAGGCGACCGAGGTGCCGTGGGTCCCGAAGCAGACGGAGTTCGCCCGGCTGAACCTCTCGTACACCGTGATGAGCAAGCGGAAGCTGCTCGAGCTCGTCGAGGGCAAGCACGTGTCCGGGTGGGACGATCCGCGCCTGCCGACGATCGCCGGGCTCCGCCGCCGCGGCATCCGCCCCGAGGCGATCCGGGAGTTCTGCGCGCGCATCGGCGTGGCGAAGAACCTCAGCACCGTCGACGTCGCGCTCCTCGAGCACTGCATCCGCGAGGACCTCAACGCCGAGGCCCCGCGCGTGCTCGCGGTGCTCGACCCGCTCAAGGTCACGATCACCAACTGGGACCGCGAGCCGGACGAGCTCGACGCCGCGTACTGGCCGCACGACATCCCCCGCGAGGGCTCGCGCAAGGTGCCGTTCTCCGGTGAGCTCCTCATCGACCGCGAAGACTTCATGGAGAGCCCGCCCAAGGACTTCCACCGCCTCGCCCCCGGGCGCGCGGTGCGGCTCCGGCACGGCTACGTGATCACCTGCAACGAGGTCATCAAGGACGCGGCCGGCGCCGTCACCGAGCTGCGCTGCACCTACGATCCCGAAACACGCGGCGGCGCCGCTCCGGCCGGCCAGAAGAAGCTCGGCACCATCCACTGGGTGAGCGCCGCGCACGCGCTCGACGTCGAGGTCCGGCTCTACGACCGCTTGTTCTCGGTCGAGCAGCCGGGGTCCACCGAGGGCGTCGACTGGAAGAGCGAGCTCGATCCCCAGTCGCTCACCGTCGTCCGCGCCAGGGTCGAACCGAGCCTCGCGTCGGCGAAGGTCGGCGAGCGGTTCCAGTTCGAGCGCCTCGGGTTCTTCATCGTCGACGAGGACACCCGCGGTCGGGCCCTCGTCCTCAACCGCGTCATCGCGCTCAAAGATGGCTACGCGAAGCTGCAGAAGCCGAAGGAGCCCGAGAAGCGCGCGCGCCCGCAAGCGCCTGCAGCCGAGAAGCCGGCCGCCGAGAAGGCGCTCTCCCGCGAGGCCCTCGCGCTCAAGTCCACCTACGGCATCACCGACGACGAGGCCCGTGCGCTCGCCAACGAGCCGCTCCTCTTGTCGCTCCTCGAGTCCGCCGGGCGGAGCGAGGTCGTCCCCTTCCTCGTCAACGAGGTGCTCCGCGAGATCCGCAGCAAGGAGCTCGCGTCGGTGCCCTTCGACGGCACCGCCCTCGTCGAGCTGCAGCTGCTGGTCAACGACGGCACGCTCTCCAACAAGCTCGCGAAGGACGTCCTCGCCGCGATGATCGCCGGCGAGGGCTCGCCGCGCGAGATCGTCGACAAGCGCGGCCTCAAGCAGACGACCGACGAGGGCGCGATCCTCGCCGCGATCGAGCGCGTCCTCGCCGCCAACGCAGACGCCGTCGCGCGCTACCGCGCCGGCAACCAGAACGTCATCGGCGCGCTCACCGGCCTCTCCATCAAGGAGACCGGCGGCAGGGCCAACCCCAAGCTCGTCGGCGAGCTGCTTCGCAAGAAGCTCGCCGGCTGATCACGTCACCACGATCGGGGCGCCCCTGGTGATGACCATGGTGTGCTCGTACTGGGCGACGAGGCCACCGTCGGTGGTGCGTAGCGTCCAGCCGTCGGGGTCGGTCTTGATGCGGCCCGCGCCGGTGGTGAGGAACGGCTCGATCGTGATCACCAGGCCCTCGTGGAGGACGTCCTTCGAGCCGGGGACGTTCGGGATCGAGGGCTCCTCGTGGAGCGCGCGGCCGACCCCGTGGCCCGCGAGATCGCCGATCACCCGAAGCGCGGCCGAGCGCGCGACGTCGGTCACGACGCGACCGATGGCGGACACCGGCGCTCCGGCGCGCGCGGCGCCCATCGCCCGCTCGAGCGCGCGACGCGTGTGCTCGCACAGCCGGCGGGCGCGCATCGACACGCGGCCGAGCGGGAAGCTCGCGCCGCTGTCGGCGTAGAAGCCGTTCTTCTCGGCGGAGACGTCGATGTTCACGAGGTCGCCGTCCTCGAGCACGCGGTCGCCGGGGATGCCGTGCGCGGCCTCGTCGTTCACCGAGATGCAGCCGTAACCGGGGAAGTCGTAGGTCACCTTCGGCGCCGAGCGGGCGCCGTTCTTCTCGAGGACCTCGCCGATGACCTCGTCGAGGTCGGCGGTTCGCATGCCCGGGCGCGCGGTGGCGCCGGCGCGCGCGATCGCCTCGCGCACCACGGCGCCGATTTCCTTGAGGCCCTCGAGATCCGAAGAACAGCCGACCGTCATGCGCCCAGCATGACACGTTTCAGTCGTCGTAGAAGATCGGCGTGCGACGCGCGGCGAACGTGTGGAGGATCTTGGCGGCGTCGGCGGAGAGCTGGGTGAGCCGCACGCCGACGCCCGCGGGCAGATCGTCGCCTGCGCCGGCCGGCCGCTGCCAGTGCACGACGCCCGAGACGCGCACCGGATCTTCGTTGTTGATGTGAAGGTCGAGCTCGACGGGTGTGCCGAGCGCGTGCGCGCCGTAGGTCGCGAGGAACACGCCGCCCTCGGCGATGTCCTGCGAGAAGCCGAGCCAGAGGTTCGACTCGCTGTGCGAGTGGAGCATGACCTCGAGCGAGACCGGCGGCGCGTCGACGATCGGGCGGCGCATCGCGCGCATGCGGCGCGACGAGACACCGGTGCGGCGCGAGGCCGGCAAGCCGCGCTCGACCAGCAGCGAGGCCGGCGCGCGCGACGACGACTCGTGGCGCGCCGTGCGCTCGACGTTGGCGATGGCGTCGAGCGTCGGGAACATCGCCTCGGGATCGTCCGAGAAGAGCTCGCGGCCGAGCTCTGCGAGGTGGCGGTAGGTGCCCTCGAACACGGCCCACACGCGCCGGAGCGCGCGGCGCGCCTCGCGGAGCTCGGCGGTGTCGTGCGAGATGAGGAGATCCTCGAGTTTCTTCGCGAGCGCGCGCGTCGAGACGGGCAGCTCCTTGTCCACCTCGTGCCGCTCGACGAGCGCCGCGAGCGCGCGCAGATCGACCGCGAGATCGATGGGACCGTAGGCGAGCTTCACGCGCTGGAGCGCGGCGCTGACCCCCGGCTTGTCGGCGGCGCGCTCGGAGAGGAGCGAAGCGAGCTGATCGCGCCGCGCGCGGCACTCGAGGTCGAGCTCCTGCGGGACGGTGACGACCGCCTGCGCGCGGGGCGCGACGTCGAAGGCGTCGACGACGCGATTGAGCGTATCGGCGAGCTTCTCGAGATCCTCGAGGATGCCCGGATCGAACCCGTCGAGCGCGGCGAGCTCGGCGAACCGGGCGCGGCCCTCGCTCCTCGCGAAGTCGACCACGCCGAGGGCCACCAGCGCGGCCACGCGCGGATCGACGTAGGGCGGCGGCAGATCGTCGGCCTTGAGCGTGAGCAACTTTGCGTGGAGCTGCGACGATCGATCTGATTTTCCGGTTTCCACGGGGCGTTCCTACCACGACCGTCGCGCCCTGGCGCACATCGGCACCGGGGCCCGCCAAAAAGACTCGGTCGATTCGCCCGAGCTCGACGGCATGACCTTTGTAATTGCGCGCCGTACGCTTCCGCCCATGCAGCCTCTCGGCCCCCGCCCCAAGACCCTCCCGATCGCCCCGACGGCCGCCCCGTCCAAGCGTTCGCTGCCGCTCGCCGGCCCCGCGCGCGACCGCGATCGCAAGTGGCGCCCGATCTACGCGGTCTGGGAGATCACGCTCCAGTGCGACCTCGCGTGTCGCCATTGCGGCTCGCGGGCTGGGCGCGAGCGGCCGGACGAGCTGTCGACCGAGGAGGCGCTCAACCTCGTCGACCAGATGGCAGACCTCGGGACCCTCGAGGTCACCATCATCGGCGGCGAGGCCTACCTCCGCGAAGACTGGGTGCTCATCGCCAAGCGCATTCGCGAGCGCGGCATGCAGTGCACGATGACCACCGGCGGCCGCGGCCTCACCGCGGAGCGCGCACGCATGGCCAAAGAGGCCGGCATCCAGAGCATCTCGGTGTCGGTCGACGGCTTCGAGGCCACACACGACGCGCTGCGCGGCGTGCGCGGGTCGTTTCAATCGGCGATGGCCGCGCTCAAGAACGCGCGCGACGCCGGGATCCACGTCTCCTGCAACACCCAGATCGGCGCGGCCAGCCTGCACGAGATCGAGGAGCTGTTCCCGCTGCTCTGCGATCAGGGCATCCACTCGTGGCAGGTGCAGCTCACCGTGGCGATGGGGCGCGCGGCCGACGAGCCGAACCTGCTCCTCGAGCCGTGGCAGCTCCTCGAGGTGATGCCGATGCTCGCCCGCCTCAAGAAGAACGTCGCCGATCCGCGCAAGGTGCGGATCTGGCCCGGCAACAACATCGGCTACTTCGGCCCCTACGAGTCCGATCTGCGCGGCACCATGCCGCGTGGGCACATGGCGTCGTGCGGCGCGGGTCGCTCCACGCTCGGCATCGAGGCCAACGGCGACATCAAGGGCTGCCCGTCGCTGCCCACCGCCGACTGGGTCGGCGGCAACATCCGCGACAACACGCTGCAGACGATCTGGGAGCAGACCGCGCCGCTCCGCTACACGCGCGATCGCACCGTCGACGATCTGTGGGGTGCGTGCCGCGACTGCTACTACGCGGACACCTGCCGCGCCGGTTGCTCGTGGACCTCGCACGTGTTGTTCGGCAAGCCGGGCAACAACCCCTACTGCCACCATCGCGCGCTCGAACTGCTGCGCGAGGGCAAGCGCGAGCGACTCGTTCGCACCCACGCGGCGCCCGGCGCGCCCTTCGACTTCGCCAAGTTCGACATCGTGGTCGAGGACTGGCCCGTGGACCTGCTCGATCGGGCGCGGCGACTCGCCGAGACCGGTGAGGGCTATTTGACGAGTAAGCGCGTGGAGGTGACGTGATGTATGAGCCCTTGATTCCTTGTCCGTCCTGTCGTCGTCACGTCCGTGGCGCCGACGCGTGTCCGTTCTGTCATGCGGCGCTGCCGAGCAACCTCCGCGCGGTGCCCGCGTCGTCCAAGCGGCTCGGGCGCGGCGCGCTGTTCGCGTTCGCCGTGAGCGTGACCGCGTGCGGCGGCTCCACCGAGAGCGAGGCGCCGACGGTCACCGACACCGGGGCGAAGCCCACCGACACCGGCACGACCACCACCGACAGCATGACGGTCGACGACACCGGCGGACCGGTCGCCGCCTACGGCGGGCCGCCCGACACGGGGGCCGTCGACTCGAGCACGACGACCGACTCGGCCACCAAGGACACGCGCGACGACGACGGAGGCCCTGCCCCCGCGTACGGCCTCCCGCCGTCCGACGCGATGTGAAGCCATCCTGAATCAGCGCAGCCAAGACAGGACCGCGCAACGACGGGCCGCGCGCGTAAGCGCGCGGTTGCTCTCCCAGGCAACCGCGCGCTGACGCCCGCGGCCCCTTCGCCGTCTATCCACGGGAAGCGACACCCGGCGTCGCAAATCCCTACGGTCGCGCTGAAGTGTCGACGCCGGTGTGACGTAGACATCAGGATGGATCGCCCGCGTCGGGTGCTGCTCGTCGACGACGACGTCGCACTGCTCGGTCCGCTCGGGCGCTCGCTGCGCACATCCTGCGACGTCACGACCGAGCAGGGCGCGCGCGCCGCGCTGGCGCGGATCGAGGCCGGTGAGCACTACGACGTGATCCTCTGCGACGTGCAGATGCCCGAGCTGACCGGCCCCGAGCTCCATGCGGTCGTGCTCGAGGCCCACCCCGACGTCGCGCGACGGTTCATCTTCATCACCGGAGGGCTCGACGATCCGGAGATCCGGCGCGCCATCTCGCGCACGGGGTGCCTCGCGCTCGCGAAGCCCGCGTGGCGGGCCGATATCCTGGCGGCGATCGACGCCCTCGCAGCGAGCCTCGCCTCGGGCCTCTGAAGGATCTCCAACGTGCCCGTGCCCGTGCCCGGCGGATCAAGTGATCGCGACGGGGCCGCGGGCGTGAGCCCGCGGTTGCACCACGATCGACAGACGTCGACTCACTCGTGATCGAATTCACGGGCACGGGCACGGGCACGGGCACGGGCACGGGCACGGGGGCACGGGCACGGGCACGGGCATGGGCATGCTAGGAATGGCGCGTTGCGCGCGCCCTTTTTTCCCCCCACCCAAGAACTCCCCGAAGCCCAGCGGGCGGCCGCCGCCATCGAGCCGCGCTACGAGGACGTCGCGCAGGACGGACGGGTGACGCTGACGGCCCTCCCCCACGCCCTCGGCGAGGTCGTCTGGCGCCAACGGCTCGCGTCGCACCCGGGCAATCGCGCGCTCCTCAAGGCGGGGATCATCCCGATCCTCTCGCGCATGGTCATCGAGGCGAGCGAGGAGCCGATCCCGGTGACGCGGCCGATGGATGCGACCGGTAGCTACGACCTCGCGTGCTCGGTCGACGGCGCGGGAGACGTGGAGCGCATCTTCCTCGACATGATCGTCGAGGTGCGCGGCAAGCGCGGGCGCACCCACCAGCCGAGCGGCGACGGCGCAGACGTGCCCGTCGGGCGGGTCTTCGCCGAGCACATCTTCACGAGGCCGTGGGGGCCGCCCGAGGCGCGCAAGGTGCGGAGCCTCGAAGAGGCCGAGGGCTATCCGCGCGTTCCCCCGCGTCGCCGCGACTTCCGCGAGCTCGCGGCGGCCTCCGCGCTCCCGGCCGGCGCGACGCTGCTCGACGCCGAGCCGCTGCTCGATCCGGTGCCGATCCTCTTCGGCCTCATGCACACCGACTCCAACCAACACGTCAACTCGCTGGTCTATCTCCGCCTGTTCGAAGAGGCGCTGATCCGCCGTCACGGCGCGCCCGACAAGCTCGCGCGATGGATCGAGATCGGCTACCGCAAGCCGTGCTTCGCGGGCGATCGCGTGCGCATCGCGCTGCAGGCGTTCACCCGCGGCGACGAGGTCGGCGCGTTCGGTGCCTTCGTCCCCGAGGGCTCCGGCAAGCCCTACGCCTACGTGGCGATGGGCGCGCGCTGATCACGTGCGGAGCGAGGCCGCCTTGCTGCGGTCCTTCTGCACCCGGCGCGCCGCGTTCACGCCGCTCGACATCGCCCCGACGATGCCGTGCCCCGCGCGCGTGGACGCCCCACACACGTAGAGGCCGGCGATCGGGGTGCGGTAGCCGGGGCGCCGCTCCATGAACTGCTCGGGGGTGGCGGCGAGGCCGTAGCCGGTGCCGTCTGTCGCGTTGGTGTAGCGCACGTGGCTGATCGGTGTGGCCGTCTCGCGGAAGACGATGCGCGACGCGACGCCGGGGAACACCTCGTCGAAGCGACGGATCATGTCGTCCTCGAGCTTCGCCTTGATCTCGTGGTAACGGTCGTTCTTGCGGTAGCCCCAGGCCGCGATCTCCTGCGGCGCCACGCCGAACCGCGCGAGCGACCCCGGCAGCAGCGTCATCACCTCGACGTTGGTGATCCCCGCGGGCGCGTGGTGGAGCGCGTTGTTCGGATCCTTGAGGGACGCGCTGGTGATGTAGCAGCCGTGGGTCTGGAGCGGCTTCGACGGGTCGTCGCGGTAGACCTTCTCGGTGTCGAACGTGTCGAACGCCCAGTAGTTCGCCGCCCGCATACGCTCGACCGGGCCCTTCACGCCGAGGAAGGTGATGAGCAGCGCGGCCGCCATCTCGTAGTTCTTGCTCTTGGTGATGAGCTCGCTCGGGAGGTGCTCCGGGCCGACCAGCTCGAGGAACGTCTTCTTGAGATCGGCGTTGGACACGACGATGTCGGCGCGAACGTCGCGCGCCGGTTCGCCCGCGCGGGGCGCGACCCGCACCCCGACGGCGCGACCGTTCTCGACGACGATCCGCTCGATGGGGTGACGGAGGTGCACCGCGCCGCCGAGCGACTCGAGCTTCTGCGCGAGGCGGTCGGCGATCACCTGGCCGCCGCCCTCGGGGTAGTAGGCGCCGTTGAAGTAGTGGCCGGCGAGGCCGAGATGGAGCATCGCCGACACCTTGCTCGGCGGCAGGCCGTAGTCCCCGCTCTGACCGAGCATCACCGCGCGGAGCCGTTGGTCGCGCACGCCGCACTCGTCGAGGACGTGCGCCATCGTGGCGTGGCGGTGGGGCGCGAGGCGCAGCCCCGCGAGCGCCAGGGCCGGCATCTCGCGCAGCTTGGGCCCTCGGTCCATCGCGCGCCCGGCGACCATCACCGCGCGCAGGAGCTTGACGTAGCGATCGATCGCGCGGCGCTCGTCGCGGAATCGCTCCACCAGGCGATCGCGGTAGCGCTCGACATCGGCGGGGATGCGGAACTCGAGGCCGGGGAACACCAAGGTGTCGAACCCGTCCTGGTCCATCGGGCGGAAGTCGACGTGGACGCCGACCTCGCGCAGCATGCGCGGGATCTGCCCCTCGGGGCCGCAGTCGCCGACGTAGTGGAGGCCGACGTCGAAGTGGTACTGCGCGCGCTTGGGGCCGCGCGCGAACTGGGTGGCGCAGCCGCCCGCCGTGTAGTGCCCCTCGAAGACCGCGACCGACATGCCGGCGCGCGCGAGGTGCACCGCCGTCATCAGGCCGCCGAGGCCGCTGCCGATGACCGCGACGTCGACGCGCTCGGGCAAGGGGTGGTGGCTGCGGCGACGGGCGACGGAGGACTCAACGTTCATGGCCTAATGTTGACAGCATCCACATTGGCGTCAAGCGCGATGTTGCGAGTGTCCACATTGCGCGGTAGAGTGAGCGGACGTGACGTATCACCACGGGAACCTTCGCCGCGCGCTGCTCGACGCGGCGCTCGAGCTGTTCGTCGAGCGCGGCGCGTTCGACTTCACCCTGCGCGAGCTCGCGCGAGAGGCCGGCGTCACCCACAACGCGCCCTACCGACACTTCGCCGGGAAGGCGGAGCTGCTCGCCGCGCTGCGCGAAGAGGGGTTCGCTGCGCTCGCCGAGTCGGCGCGGGCGGCGCTCACCACGGCCGACGAGCCCCGCAAGCGGGTGCGCGTGCTCGGCGAGGCCTACGTGCGCTTCGCGATCGAGAAGCCGCACCACTTCCGCCTCATGCTGCACAACCCGCTCGGCGAGGCGACGCCGAACGGCGCCGCGTTCGAGCTGCTCCGCACTGCCCTCGAGGAGGGTCGCGCGGCGGGGGTGGTGCGCGACGACCTCTCCGCCCGCGAGCTCGCGCTCGCGGCCTGGGCGCTTGTCCACGGGCTCTCGTCGTTGATCGTGAGCGGCAACGTCCCCGGCGACGAGGCGCGGGTGCGCCGCTACACCAAGACGCTCGATGCGGTGTTCTTCGAGGGCGCGCTCGCGCGCAAGCGTCAGCGATAGCCGATGGTCGGCGCCACGCGCGACGCGGCCTCGGCGAGCGAGCGCGCGGCGGCGAGGCCCGGCTCGAGGTCGTTCACTACGGTGTCGACCGACTGCACCGAGATCGGGCGCGCGAGCATCGCCCCCTCGTCGTCGATCTCGACCTCGGTGAACGCAGCGAGCGACGCGCGCACGGCATCGTCGAGCACCACGCCCGCGCGCTCGGGGTCGCGCGCGGCGGCGTGAAAGCGCTTGCGAAACGCGGCGTCGTCGACGGCGAGATCCTCCGCGAAGGCGTCGGTCCAGCGGCGCTCGCGCAGCACGAGGTCGAGCCCGAGCGCCGGCCAGACGAGCTCGGTGATCGCGAGGAGCCCCTTGTCGGAGTGGGGCTCGAGGCGGATCGACATCGTCGCGTTGGCCGCGGTGCTCCGTAGCTCCTCGCGCTCGGCGTCGAACTCGAGATCGAGGCGCCGCGCCGCCGCGTGGAGCACCGCCGCGCGACGCTCGCGGCCGACCGGCGGGAGCTCCGCGCGTCGTCGCTGCCGGCCGCCGCGCGTCGCCGGCACGACCTTGATCGGAACGGTGATCGGGACGTCCTCGCCGAACGACACGCGGGCGACGATCGAGATCGTCCAGTCCACCCGGCCGTGGTGGCTCTCGAACGAGATCACCGCGTCCGCCGGGAACGCGACGCGGAACCGCGCGTCCTCTCCCTCCTTCGGCGCGCGATCGAGGATGGTCGAGACGTAGGTCGCGCCGTCGAACTGCGCGAGCGGCGGCGCGCCCGGTGTGCCGATGGACTCGCGCGCGTGAAACACCAGCTCGACGCGCTTCACCCGCGCGCTCGCGACGTTGGCGAACGAGACCACGCCGGCGACCGCTCCGCCCTGCTCGATCCGCACGTCGTCGAGCGTGGCCTCCATGTAGAGCGCGCCGGGCGTGCGCTGGCGGTTGCAGTACACCTTCGGCGGCGCGGGCTCGGCCGGCACCGCACGGCGGTTGACCGGCACGACGAACTTCTGGTGGCGATCGAGCCACCACGGGATCCTCACCTCGAGCTCGAGCTCGTAGTCGAC
This sequence comes from Deltaproteobacteria bacterium, assembly GCA_022843175.1. GTDB lineage: Bacteria > Myxococcota_A > Polyangia > Polyangiales > JADJMO01 > JALHOE01. The sequence goes on along the minus strand of JALHOE010000179.1, from coordinate 1,773 downwards.
GACGAAGATCCGCCCGCGGTACGAGGGCGGCGCGTCCGGCGGAATCGGGAACCGCGCGCTCACCCGGTTGTCGCCGGGCTCGAGCTTGCGCGGGCCGAAGGCGGCGCGCTGCGCGACGATGTTGCGCCGAGAGTAGCTCGTGCTGTTGTAGCCGGCGGTCTCGAGCCCCCGGAGGGTCATCGTGATGGAGTCGACCGGCGTCTCGCTGCGGCTCTTGAGCACCGCCTCGACGAGCACCTCCTCGCCCGCGATCGCGACCGCGGGCCGGAGGAAGAGCGCTACGTCGGGGCGGAAACGCACGTCATTTGCCGCCGGTGCGGAAGATCTCCATCACGTCCTTGAGGAGCTTGATCGACTCGGCCTTGGGACGCTGGAACGCGTTGCGACCCATGATCGAGCCGAACGCGCCGCCGGCCGCGAGCTCCCTGACCTCGCCGAGCAGCTCGTCGGTGCCCTTGGACTCGCCGCCGGAGAAGATGATGACCCGCTTGCCGTTGAAGGCGCTCTGCACCACGTGGCGCACGCGATCGGCGAGCGTCTTGGTGGGGATGTTGTACTTCTCGAAGACCTTCTTGGCCTCGGCCTGCTCGATGTGGTCCTTCGGCGGCTTGACCTTGATGATGTGCGAGCCGAGCTGCGCGGTGATCTGCGCGGCGTAGCCGCACACGTCCACGGCCGTCTCTCCGTCCTTGGAGATGCCGGCGCCGCGGGGGTACGCCCAGGTGATGACGACGAGGCCCTTGGCCTTGGCCTCGCGCGTGAGCTCCTTGAGGTCCTCGTACATGCGATTGCGCATGCCCGAGCCCGGGTAGATCGTGTAGCCGATGGCGACGCAGCCGAGACGGACGGCGTCGTCGACGGAGCCGGTGACCGCGCTGCACGGCTGGTCGGTCTTCGCGAGCGTGTCGCTGTTGTTCAACTTGAGGATGAGCGGCACCTGGCCCGCGAACTTGCCGGCCACCGCCTCGAGCTGACCGAGCGGCGCCGCATAGCCGTTGCAGCCGGAATCGATCGCGAGCTGGATGTGATAGTCGGGGTCGTAGCCGCCGGGGTTCGGCTGGAACGAGCGCATCGGCCCGTGCTCGAAGCCCTGATCGACGGGAAGGATCACCATCTTGCCGGTGCCGGCGAGCGTGCCGGTGTTGAGCAAGCGATAGAGGTTGGTGAGCGTTCCGGGGTTGTCGGAGTTGTACCAGCTGAGAATTTCGCGGACGCGATCGGTGGCTGCCATGGGGCGGCGAATCTATCACCATCTGTTGCGCGCGAGCACCCACACGCGACCCTTTGTTGGCCCGTGCTCTCCCGGTTCGGTACCGCGAACGCATGCAGCTACCCGGACGCCTCGCGCGGACGACGCTCGGAGATCTGCTCGGACGGATCTACCGTGGCGGAGCCACCGGCGCGCTCGAGCTGTCGATCACGACGCCGCATGCGCAGAAGCACCGCGTGCACTTTCACCGTGGGCTGGTCGTCGGCGTCGAGCTCGGGCTGTCCGCGCCCCCCGATCGAATCGGCGAGATCCTCGTCCGCGAGGGCCTGGCGAGCGACGAGGACGTCGCCTACGCGCTCGCGCGGCAGGAGCTGCTCGGGCCGGCGGCGCCGCGTCACGGTGAGCTCCTGGTCAAGCTCGGGGTGATCCCCGCGGAGATTCGCGACGCCGCCCTGCGCAAGCAAGCCCGCAAACGGATGGACACCCTCTTCGCGCTGCTCGACGGCCGCGACGGCGAGGTCCGCTTCCACGTCGGGCCGGCGGCGACGCCCGCGGCGCCGCGG
>JALHOE010000178.1 GCA_022843175.1 Deltaproteobacteria bacterium | reverse complement strand
CTTCAACCGGGCCGGCGCCGCCCACGCGCAGTGGCCGATCCCCGGCCGCGGGACGCTGCGCGTCGGAGAGGGCGGGCGCCGGTGGATCGTGCGCACCGACGGCGGACTCGAGCACGCGCCGCGCCTCGCCGCCGGAGACCTCGTCGACGTGCGGTTTGACGGCGCGGGCTATCAGTTCGTCGACGACCGTGGCCACGTGTACGTCGCCGCCGAGCCGCTCGGTCCGCTGAAGACTCGCAGCGGGCCGTCCGCCGAGCTCGCCTTTGCAGCGGCGGGCAAGGCGGCGATCCTCGGCCTCGAGCGCACCGGCAAGCTGCACCGCTCGATCGACGCCGGCGCCACGTGGTCCGCCACGGCGCTGCCGCTCCGGGCCGGCGAGGTCGTCGCGAGCCTCGCGACCGATCGGCGCGGCGCGGCGCTCGCGCTGCTCTACCCGCAACGAGTCCTCGTCTCGCGCGACGACGGCGCGACCTGGAGCCCGCTTGCGACGCCCGGCATCGGCGCGCGCGAGGTGCTCCGCGACGCGAACGACGCGCTCTGGCTGCAGGGCGTCAGCGCGGCGGCGAAGCTCGGCGACACCTGGTCGCTCGGCGGCGAGCCCGCGCCGCTATCCGAGCCGACGCCCCCGAAGACCACGTCCACCACGCGCGTCCTCGCCGGCGAGCGACTCGTCACGATGACCGCCGACAAGCAGGCCACCGGCTATCGGCTGTCGCTGCGCACCGAGCCCCTCGGCGGCACCGCGTCCGAGCCGTTCGCGATGGGCGAGCTCGACGAGGTCCCGATCGTCCGCTTCACGGGCGCCGGTTCGACGGTCGTGGGCGAGCTGCACGCGAAGAACAGCACGCGCGTCGTGCGCACGACCGACGACGGGCGCACCTGGGAGACGCTCGCCACGTTCGAGGGCCAGCGGAGCTGGTCGCACAACATCGTCGCGGCGCCGGGCTGGATCGCGATCGGCGACATCTGCGAGACCGGAGGGAAGAACTGCGCCGGCTCCCGCGTGAAGATCGGCAGCGCGGACTGGCAGCCTCTGGCGGTTCCGGGCAAGTCGCGGCTGACCGCCGCGCTCTACGATGCGCCCCGCGATCGCATCCTCGTCATCGTCGACGCCGCCAAGTTCTACCGCGCCACGCCGAGCGATGCGGCGCTCACCGAGCTCAAGCTCGCGGTGCCCAAAGAGGGCCGCATCGCCAACGGCGCGACGCTCGCGGCCGACGGCAGCGTGCGAATGGTCGTCGTCGAGGACGGCGAGAGCCGCTGGTCGATCGTCCGTATCGCGCCGGACTGGACCACCCAGACCGTCACGCCCCTCCCCTTCACGCCCGACGCCATCGACCTCGCGGGGGAGCGCGGCTTCGCGTTCGCCAACCACCGGGCGTGGGAGACGTCCGACGGCGGCGAGCACTGGGTCGACGTCGGCGCGGCGTTCGACGACGCCGTGCAATGCGCGACGACCGGGTGCCTCGTGGGCGACGCCGTCCGCGTCGGCTGGGAGGGAGCCGGAGGAGCTGCGCCCGTGCCTGCGAAAGAGGCGCCCAAAGCCCCGCCGAAGAAGGGCATCTCCTGCGTCGCCTCGGGACCGTGGAAGACGTTCCCCGGCGAACTACCCTACGCGTTCAACGTCGCGCTCGCGGGCGACGTGCGCTACGTCGCCGAGCCTCCGCCCGATCTACCCAAGGCGGACGCGACGAGCTTCACCGTCGTTCGCGCCGGCGAGGCTCCCAAGAAGTACTCGCTCCTCGGTCCCGAGCCGAAGGGCGAACGCACCGTCCGCCGCTGGGGTCGCACGACGACCGATGGCTACGTCCTCACGCGGTACTCGTTCGAGCCCGCCGCCGCGACGAGCGGCGAGAAGAAGTACAACCCGGTCGACGTGGAGCTCGGTTGGTACAACGCGCACACCGGTAAGACCGGCAAGGCCAAGCTGCCGAAGCTCCCGCCATTCCGCGTCGGCAGCGGAGGCCCGTCGGCGCTCACCGCGATCGTCGACGGCGGGATCCTCTTCATGCCGTACGGCAGCGACGTCCCGCTCCACTACCTGCGCGACGACGGAAAGATCGAGCAGCTCCCGCGGCCCAAGAAGCTCGAGGGACGCTCGGCGCCCGACTCCGCGTTCCGCGACGGCGCGCGGGTGGTGCTCGCGGCGATCGAGGGACCGGACGTGACCCTGCAGATGACGTCCGACAACGGCAAGACGTGGCAAGAGGCGACCTGGTCGCTCGGTCACGACGGGCGCCTCGTCGCGCACAAGGGCAGGCCCGCGCTCCTGCTCAGCGACCACGCCGAGCTCGGCATCGACGAGAAGCCGTACGGCGTCCTTCCATTCGACGCGGTCACCGCCGACCCGCCGGCGATGCTCGCGTTCGAGAGCGCGACCAAGGCGGTTCAGTCGCTCACGGCCTGCACCGCGCCGACCGGGTTTCGCGTGAAGCACCCCGACGGCGCCGACCTCACCGTCAAGGTCACCGCCAAGGACGGCACCTGGACGCTCACGAGCAGCGACAGCTACGCGTTCGTCGGAGAGACCGCGTGCGTCGCCGCGATCACCGCGCGCGACACCGAGTCCGACGACGTCGCGATGGCCGTCATCGCGCCGCACGATCTCGCGCACAGCTGGCTGCTCAAGGCCGGCGAGGATCCGTTCCAACACCAAGCGAGGCCGATGACATGCAAGCTCGAGTGATCGCCGCCGCACTGCTCCTGCTCGCCGGCTGCGCCACCGGCGACTACCAGGTGCTCTCGGGCACGCGCGCCGCGAAGTTCTCCGAGAGCTCCGGCGTCGTGCTCTACGGGGTCGACAGCGGCGCCGGACAGCCGCCGCCCGGGTGTCCGGTGCTCGGCACCGTGCGCGCGTGGTCGTTCGGCGAGAAGACGTTCCCGTACGATCAGCTCCGTGGCGCGGCGGCGGAGCTCGGCGGCGACTCGGTGGTCGACATCAAGCCGGATCCCAGCGCGACGAACCCGAAGCGCCCGACCGTGCTCGGCACCGTGCAGCGCTGCCGCTCCTGAGCGCTCACTGCAGAGTGACGAGCACGTCGTACTCCATGCCCTCCTTCTTCGAGCCACTCGAGGGGAACGAGAGGGCGCTCAGCTTCTTGCCGATGCAACCGGTGACGCTCTCGGGCACCCCCGCGCCCTGCGTGTCGGTCGCGGTCGCGCTCCGGATGATCCCGCTCCAGGTGACGACGATATTGATCACGAGCTGAGCGCCCTTCTTCGTCTCGCCGAAGCAGGCGTCGAGCTGCTGGAGCCCCTCGCGGACGACGCGATCGAACTCCTTGGAGCTCGCGGTCTCGTTGGTGGGGAGAACCTTCACGCCCTCTTCGCCGGCCGCGCCGCCCACGAAGCGACGCTCGAACGACGAGACGCGAAAGTGCTTGCTCCCGACCGCGGCGGGGGCAGTCGCTGTCGCCGGGCCTCCCGCGGCCACGGGCGGCTCGGGGCTGCTCGGCTTGGAGCAGGCGCAGAGGAGCACGAGGAGCAGAGCGCGCATGCCCCTACGATAGCCAAGAGCAAACGCCCCCGTGCCGTCGGGCACGAGGGCGCTCGCGCTCACGCGAGGAGGCTCACTCCTCTTCGTTGGCGACCTGATACTCGAGGCGGTCCTCGGGCGTCTCGGCCTTCGCGTCGTGCTCGCCCTCGACGATCATCCGCAGGCGACGATACGCGGGGAGGCCGGTGCCGGCCGGGATCAGGCGGCCCATGATGACGTTCTCCTTGAGGCCGCGGAGATCGTCGGTCTTGCCCTGAATCGCCGCCTCGGTGAGGACCTTGGTGGTCTCCTGGAAGGACGAAGCCGAGATGAACGACTCGGTGGAGAGCGAGGCCTTGGTGATGCCGAGGAGGAGCGGCTCGCCGTTGGCGGGCTGGCCGCCGCGCGCGAGCACCTTCTCGTTCTCCCGCTCGAACACGAACTTCTCGACCTGCTCGTCGACGAGGAACGTGGTGTCGCCCGGGTCCTTGATCCGCACGCGGCGGAGCATCTGCCGAACGATGACCTCGATGTGCTTGTCGTTGATGGTCACGCCCTGGAGGCGGTAGACCTGCTGGATCTCGTTGACGAGATACGCAGCGAGCTCCTTCTCGCCCTTCACGCGGAGCACGTCGTGCGGGTTCGCCGGCCCGTCCATGAGCGGATCGCCCGCGCGGACGTGGTCGCCGTTCTGCACCTGGATGTGCTTGCCCTTGGGGATGAGGTACTCGCGGGCGTTGTCCTGATCGAGCGTAAGGTCCGCGTGGATCGGGGTGATGACGACCTTGCGCTTGCCCTTGGTGTCCTTGCCGAAGGAGACCTCGCCGTCGATCTCGGAGATGATCGCGTGGTCCTTGGGCTTGCGGGCCTCGAAGAGCTCGGCGACGCGCGGGAGACCGCCGGTGATGTCCTGCGTCTTGGTGGTGGCGCGGGGCATACGACCGATGATGTCGCCGGCGTTGGCGTTCTCGCCCTCTTGCACCTGGACGTTGAAGCCGACCGGGAGGAGGTAGACCGCGTCGCGGATGCCGTTGGCGAGCTTCTTCACCGAGCCGGTGTTCGGGTCGATGATCGCGATCGCCGGACGGAGGTCCGCGGAGCGCGACTCGATGATCACCTTGCGGGAGAGACCGGTGACCTCGTCGACCTTCTCGACCATGGTCACCGACTCAACGAGGTCGACGAACTTGATCTGACCGCTCACCTCGGTGAGGGTCGGGAGGGCGAAGGGATCCCACTCGGCGAGCATGTCGCCCGGCTTGACCATGGCGCCCTCGGGCTTGAACAGCTGCGCGCCGTAGACCAGCCGGTGGTGCTCGCGCTCACGGCCGGTGTCGTCGATGACGACGAGCTCGGCGTGACGGTTCATCACCACGCTGCGACCGTTGCCGCGGTCCGCCATGTTGGCGTTGCGGATGACGATCTTGCCCTCGGTGCGCGCCTCGAGCGAGCTCTGCTCGATCTTGCCGCGCGCCGCCGCGCCACCGATGTGGAAGGTGCGCATCGTGAGCTGCGTGCCCGGCTCGCCGATGGACTGCGCGGCGATGATGCCGCACGCCTCGCCGATGTTGGCGCGATAGCCGCGGGCGAGGTCGCGCCCGTAGCACATCGCGCAGATGCCGCGCTTCGCGTTGCAGGTGAGCACCGAGCGGATGGTGACCTCTTCGATGCCGGCGTCGTCGATGCGACGGACGTGGGCTTCGTCGAGCTCCGTGTTCGCGGAGATGAGCGCGTCGCCCGAGACCGGGTCGACGACGTCGTCGAGGGTGACGCGGCCGAGGATGCGGTCGGCGAGCGGCTGGATGGTCTCGCCGCCCTCTTCGAGCTTCGCGACCATGATCCCGTCGAGCGTGCCGCAGTCGTACTCGGTGATGACGGCGTCCTGCGCGACGTCGACGAGACGACGCGTGAGGTAGCCGGAGTTCGCCGTCTTGAGCGCGGTGTCGGCGAGACCCTTACGGGCGCCGTGCGTCGAGATGAAGTACTGGAGCACCGACAGACCCTCGCGGAAGTTCGCGGTGATCGGGGTCTCGATGATCTCGCCCGACGGCTTGGCCATGAGGCCTCGCATCGCGGCGAGCTGGCGAATCTGCTGCGTGCTACCGCGCGCACCGGAGTCGGCCATGACGTAGATCGGGTTGAAGGACGGCTGCACGTCCTCCTTGCCGGTCTCGGGATCGATCACCTTCTCGGTGCCGATCTCCTTCATCATCGCGGCAGTGACCTTGTCGGCCACGCCGGCCCAGATGTCGACGATCTTGTTGTAGCGCTCGCCGTCGGTGATCAGACCCTCTTGGTACTGCTCGAGGACCTTCTCGACCTGCGCCTGCGCGTCGTCGAGATAGATCTTCTTCTCCTTGGGGATGATCATGTGCCGCATCGCGATCGAGATGCCGCCCTTCATGGCGTGCTCGAACCCGAAGCTGCGCAGACGGTCCGCGAGGAGGACCGTGGCCTTGTTCTGGAACTGGCGGTAGCAGGCGTCGATCAGCGACGAGAGCGCCTTCTTGTCGAGCGTCTTGTTGACGAGGTCGAACTTGAGGCCCTCGGGGAGGATCTCGGCGACGAGCACGCGGCCCACCGTCGTGGCGACGATGCGCTTCTTCTCGTTGCCCTGGTCGTCGACATCGGTCACGCGGAGGCGGATGTCCGAGTGGAGATCGACCTCGTTGGCGTCGTACGCCATGCGCACTTCGGCCGGGTTCGAGAAGATGCCGCGGATGAAGCCGACGGTCTTCGGCGCGTCCTCGCGGTAGCAGCCCCTGCCGTACTTCTTGGCGCGGGTCGCGTAGTAGAGGCCGAGGACGATGTCCTGCGTCGGGTTGATGATCGGCTTGCCGGACGCGGGGAGGAGGATGTTGTTGGTGCTCATCATGAGCACGCGGGCCTCCATCTGCGCCTCGATCGACAGCGGCACGTGGACCGCCATCTGGTCGCCGTCGAAGTCGGCGTTGAACGCCGCGCAGACGAGCGGGTGCAGCTGGATCGCCTTACCCTCGATGAGGACCGGCTCGAACGCCTGGATGCCGAGGCGGTGCAGCGTGGGCGCGCGGTTCAACAGAACCGGGTGCTCGCGGATGACCTCTTCGAGGATGTCCCAGACCTCGGGCTTCTCCTTCTCCACCATCTTCTTTGCAGACTTGATGGTGTTGACGTGGCCGCGCTCTTCGAGCTTGTTGTAGATGAACGGCTTGAAGAGCTCGAGCGCCATCTTCTTCGGAAGACCGCACTGGTGCAGCTTGAGCGTCGGGCCGACGACGATGACCGAGCGGCCGGAGTAGTCGACGCGCTTGCCGAGGAGGTTCTGACGGAAGCGGCCCTGCTTACCCTTGAGCATGTCGCTGAGCGACTTGAGGGGGCGCTTGTTGGGGCCGGTGATCGTCTTGCCGCGACGGCCGTTGTCGAAGAGGGCGTCGACCGCCTCCTGCAGCATGCGGCGCTCGTTGCGGATGATGATCTCGGGCGCGTTCAGCTCGAGCAACCGCTGGAGGCGGTTGTTGCGGTTGATGACGCGGCGATAGAGGTCGTTGAGATCGCTGGTGGCGAAGCGGCCGCCGTCGAGCGGGACGAGCGGGCGGAGATCCGGCGGAAGGACCGGGATCACCGTGAGCATCATCCACTCCGGGCGGTTGCCCGACTCGCGGAAGGCTTCGACGACCTTGAGGCGCTTCGCGTACTTCTTCTTCTTCGCCTCGCTGGTGGCGCCGCGCATCTCGATGCGCAGCTCCTCGCTCAGCTTGTGGACGTCCGTCGACTTCAGCATGTCGAGGACCGCCTCGCCGCCCATCTTGGCGGTGAGGAACTCTTCGCCGTACTGGTCGATGATCTGGTTGTACTCGTCCTCCTTGAGGAGCTGCGCGCGCTGGTACGGCGACTCCTTCGGGTCGATGACGATGTACGCCTCGCAGTAGAGGACCTTCTCGAGGTCCTTCAGCGAGATGTCGAGCATCGCGCCGATGCGCGACGGGAGCGACTTGAGGAACCAGATGTGCGCGACCGGCGTGGCGAGGTTGATGTGGCCGAGGCGCTCACGGCGCACCTTCGACTGAATGACCTCGACGCCGCACTTCTCGCACACGATGCCACGGTGCTTCATGCGCTTGTACTTGCCGCAGTTGCACTCGTAGTCCTTCACCGGCCCGAAGATCTTCGCGCAGAAGAGGCCGTCACGCTCGGGCTTGAACGTGCGGTAGTTGATCGTCTCGGGCTTCTTCACCTCGCCGTGCGACCACTCCCGGATCTTGTCCGGGCTGGCGAGCGAGATGCGGATCGCGCTGAACGAGAGCGGGTCCTTGGGCTTCTCGAAGAAGCTGAAGATGTCCCTCACAGTGGCCTCCTAGCTACGTACCGGTTCGCAAAGTCTTTGGTGGGCATTGCCCTGGTCGAACGGCGAGGGATCGAGAGGTCGAACGAAACGACCTCTCGACCCGCCTCGCTCACTCTTCTTCCGCCGCGGCGATCTCAGAGGGGCGCGAGCCCGTCTCGATCAGCTCGACGTTCAAGCAGAGTGACTGCAGCTCCTTGATGAGGACGTTGAAGGACTCGGGGAGGCCCGGCTCCAACGTGTACTCACCCTTCACGATCGCCTCGTACATGCGGGTACGACCCATCACGTCGTCGGACTTGACCGTGAGGAACTCCTGGAGCGCGTACGCAGTGCCGTACGCTTCCATCGCCCAGACCTCCATCTCGCCGAGGCGCTGACCGCCGAACTGCGCCTTACCACCGAGCGGCTGCTGGGTGACGAGCGAGTAGGGGCCGATGCTCCGAGCGTGGATCTTGTCGTCGACGAGGTGGTGGAGCTTGAGCATGTACATCACGCCCACCGTGACCGGCTGGTCGAACGCCTCGCCGGTGCGGCCGTCGAAGAGGACCGTCTGGCCGCTGATCGGCAGCTCTGCGTGCTCGAGCGCCGAGTGGATGTGCGCCTCGTGCGCGCCGTCGAAGACGGGCGTGGCGAAGTGCATGCCGCGCGAGAGCTTGGCCGCCATCGACGCGACCTCTTCCTCGGGGAGCTTCTTGAGGAAGTCCTCGAGGTCGCGGTCGCCGCCGAGCACCTTCGCGATGTAGTCGCGCATCTGCTTGCTCGGCGCGTTGGTCTCGAGCATCTCCTTGAGCTGCTCGCCGATCCCGCGGGCCGCCCAACCAAGGTGCGTCTCGAGGATCTGACCGACGTTCATGCGGCTCGGAACGCCGAGCGGGTTGAGCACGAGGTCGACCGGCTTGCCGTTCTGCAGGTAGGGCATGTCCTCTTCCGGAAGGATCCGGCTGATGACGCCCTTGTTGCCGTGACGACCGGCCATCTTGTCGCCGACCTGGAGCTTGCGCTTGATGGCGATGTAGACCTTCACCATCTTGATCACGCCCGGCGGCAGCTCGTCGCCGCGCGAGAGGCGGTCGATCTTGTCGCGGAAGTGCTCCTCGCGCTCCGCGATCAGGGCCTCGAGGTCCTGGATGCGGCGCGAAGCGATCTCCTGGAAGCCCTCGACGGGGATCTCCGCCCAGTACTTGCGGGGGATCTGGTCGAGCGCGTCGTCGTCGATGGTGGCGCCCTTCTGGAGGAGGACCTTGCCCTTCTCGTCGACGAGCTTGCCGTTGGTGCCCTTGCCCGCGAGGTCCTTGCGGAGCTGGCGGTAGACCGACTCGCGGAGGATGTGCACCTCTTCGTCGCGCGTCTTCTCGAGACGAGCGCGCTCGGTGTCCTCGATCTCCTGCGCACGGGCGTCCTTGTCGGTGCCCTTGCGCGCGAAGATGCGCGCGTTGATCACGACGCCGCCGATGCCCGGCGGGACGCGGAGCGAGGTGTCGCGCACGTCGCCGGCCTTCTCGCCGAAGATCGCGCGGAGCAGCTTCTCCTCGGGCGAGAGCTGGGTCTCACCCTTCGGCGTGATCTTGCCGACGAGGATGTCGCCCGGCTTCACCTCGGCGCCGATGCGGATGATGCCCGACTCGTCGAGGTCCTTGAGGGCTTCCTCGCCGACGTTGGGGATGTCGCGGGTGATCTCTTCCTTGCCGAGCTTGGTGTCGCGGGCGACGCACTCGAACTCCTCGATGTGGATCGAGGTGAAGACGTCGTCCTTGGCGATGCGCTCGGAGATGAGGATCGAGTCCTCGAAGTTGTAACCCTGCCAGGGCATGAACGCGACGAGCACGTTCTGGCCGAGGGCGAGCTCGCCCATGTCGGTCGCGGGGCCGTCGGCGAGGACGTCGCCCGCGGCCACGCGGTCGCCCGCGCGCACGACCGGCTTCTGGTTGTAGCAAGTCGACTGGTTCGACCGCTGGTACTTCATGAGGTGATAGATGTCCGGGGCCTCGCCCTCGGACGTCTCGGCGCGAACGACGATGCGCGAGGCATCGACGCTCTCGATGACGCCGGGACGGCGCGCCAGCGTGCAGACGCCGGAGTCCATCGCGACCTTGCCCTCCATGCCGGTGCCGACATACGGCGCGTGGGTGCGGATGAGCGGCACCGCCTGACGCTGCATGTTGGCGCCCATGAGGGCGCGGTTCGCGTCGTCGTGCTCGAGGAAGGGCACGAGCGCCGCGGCGACCGACACCATCTGGTTCGGCGCGACGTCCATCAGCTGGACGTCACCGGGCGAGATCATCTTGAAGTCGCCGTTGTAGCGAGCGGAGACGAGGACGTCCTTGAACTTGCGGTCCTTGTCGAGGTTGGCGCTCGCCTGCGCGATGTACATGCCCTCCTCTTCGAGAGCCGAGAACCAGCGCACCTCGTCGGAGACGGAGCCGCCCTCGACGCCGCGGTAGGGAGTCTCGACGAAGCCGTACTCGTTCACGCGCGCGTAGGTGCTGAGCGAGGCGATGAGGCCGATGTTCGGACCTTCCGGCGTCTCGATCGGGCAGATACGGCCGTAGTGGGTGGCGTGGACGTCGCGCACCTCGAAGCCGGCACGCTCACGGGTGAGACCGCCGGGCCCGAGGGCCGAGAGGCGGCGCTTGTGCGTCACCTCGCTGAGCGGGTTGGTCTGGTCCATGAACTGCGAGAGCTGCGAGCTGCCGAAGTACTCCTTGATGACCGCGGAGACCGGCTTCGCGTTGATCAGGTCGTGCGGCATGAGGGTGTCGATCTCTTGCGACATCGACATGCGCTCCTTGATGGCGCGCTCCATGCGGACGAGACCGATGCGGTACTGGTTCTCCATCAGCTCGCCGACCGCGCGCACGCGGCGGTTGCCGAGGTGGTCGATGTCGTCGACCGAGCCGCGACCGTTCTTGAGCTCGATGAGGTGGCGAACCGTCTCGAGGATGTCCTGACGGGTGAGCGTCTGGGTGTCGATCGCGGGGCGCTGCTCGTCGGTGAGGTCGCGATAGAACTTGTAGTTCAACTTGAGGCGGCCGACCTTGGAGAGGTCGTAGCGCTCGGGGTTGAAGAACAGGTTGCCGAAGAGGTTACGAGCGGTCTCGATCGTGGGCGGATCGCCCGGACGGAGACGCTTGTAGATCTCCATGATCGCGTCGTCGCCGCTCTTGACCTTGTCGGCGAGGAGCGTGTCGCGGAAGTAGCTGCCGACGTTGAGGCCGTCGATGAAGAGGATCTTCAGCGACTCGACCTTCGCCTCGCGGATCTTCTCGAGCTTGACCTCGCTGAGCGCCTCGTTGACCTCGGCGATGACCTCGCCGGTCTCCGGGTCGATCACGTCGTGCGCGCAGACCTTGCCGACCAGCTCCTCGGTCTCGATCGGGAGCCGATCGATCTTCTTCTCGCGGAGCTTCTTGATCGCCGGCTTGGTGAACTTGGTGCTCTTCTTGACGATGAGCTCGCCGTCGATGCGGATGTCGCGCGTGGCGCGCTGCCCGTAGAGGAGATCGTACTCGAGCGAGCGGGCCCACTTGCCGCCCTTCTCGAGGTACACCGTCTCGGTGTTGTAGAAGTAGTTGAGGAGGTCCTGCGTGCTGTAGCCGAGCGCGCGCAGGAGCACCGTGGCGTGCATCTTCCGGCGGCGGTCGATGCGGACATAGATGATGTCCTTGGGGTCGAACTCGAAGTCGAGCCACGAGCCGCGGTACGGGATGATGCGCGCGCTGTAGAGCAGCTTGCCCGACGAGTGCGTCTTGCCCTTGTCGTGGTCGAAGAAGACGCCCGGGCTGCGGTGCAGCTGCGACACGACGACACGCTCGGTACCGTTGATGATGAACGTACCGGTGTCGGTCATGAGCGGGATCTCGCCGAAGTAGACCTCCTGCTCCTTGATGTCGCGAACGAGCCGCTCACCACCCTCGCGGGTGTCGTAGATCATGAGCTGCGTGGTGACCTTGATCGGCGCGGCGAACGTCATGCCGCGCGCGCGGCACTCGTCGACGTCGTACTTGGGCTTCTCCAAGTTGTACGAGACGAAGACGAGCTCGCTGGTACCGTTGAAGTCCTTGATCGGAAAGACCGAGCGGAACACGGCCTGCAGCCCGACATCCGTGCGATCGCGCGGGAGGGTGTTGGACTGGAGGAACTTGTCGTAGCTCGACTTCTGGATGTCGATCAGATTCGGGACTTCGATGATCTTGCGGACTTGGCCGAGGCTCTTGCGGACGCGGAAATTGGTCTGGATGACGGATGCCATCTCGCTCCTCAGTGAAAACAAGACCATCTCGCGCATGGTCCTCGCTTGATCGCGAGGTCACGAACGAACGGTGCGGTCAATCAGAAAACACATACCCGGGCGGCGGTGCGGCGGTTGCATAGCTCCTGCCGGTCGCGCGGGCTAGTAGCAAAGGCACGATTTGTGAAGTACCTCGATTTCTCGGGGTTCCACGCTGCTCGTGCTGTGCTTTGAATCATTCGGGTCGATGCAGGCGCACAAGGTGCCGAAAGCGAAGGGGCTGAAGACGACCGCGCCCGCGAAGCGATCAAGTCGCTCGCGGGCGGGTCGGTTGCGCCCTGCGTCACCCTCTCCCGAAGGAGGTCGAGTGATGCAGGACGCTCGCTCGACAGTTACTTGAGGGCGACCTTCGCGCCGGCCTCTTCGAGCTTCTTCTTCATGTCCTCGGCCTCGGCCTTGGCGACGCCCTCCTTGAGGGGCTTCGGCGCGGCTTCGACGATGTCCTTCGCCTCCTTGAGACCAAGGCCCGTGAGCTCACGGACGACCTTGATGATGCCGATCTTCTTGTCGGCGGCGAACGACTCGAGGCTGACCGTGAACTCCGTCTGCTCCGCGGCGGCAGCAGCCGGCGCAGCGGCAGCGGCGGGACCGGCAGCGACGGCGACCGGCGCAGCCTTCACGCCCCACTTCTCCTCGAGCTGCTTGATCAGCCCGGCGAGCTGGATGACGGGCATGTTGCTGAGGTGGTCGATGACCTGCTCGGTGGTGATGTCGGCCATGTTCGTAACTCCTTAGATGATTCTCTGAAACAAAGTCTTTGTGTTCGTCGACCGTCGACCGTCGACCGTCGACCGTGAAAGCGGGCTTTTCAGCCCTCGGAAGTGCCGCCCATCTCGCGATGCTTCGCATCGAGGAGGTAGGCGAAGTTCTGCGACGGTGCGGCGAGCTGCACGACGAACTGCTGCAGCGGTGCCTGCATGGTGGCGAGCAGCGAAGCGCGCAGCTCGTCCTTGCCGGGCATCGTGGCGAGCGATTCGGTCACGCCCTTCGAGTCGAGGATCTGGCCGTCGATGAAGCCGCCGCGAACGGCGATCTTTCCCTCGTTGTCCTTCTCCTTGAGGAAGCTCTTGACGACCTTCGCCGCTGCGGAGGGGTCCTCGTAGCTCCACGCGAACGCCGTCATCCCACGGAGGTGGGGCGACAGCACGTCGAGGATCTTGGTGCCCTTGAGCGCTTGCTTGACGAGGGTGTTCTTCGCGACACGGTACTCGACGCCGGCCTTGCGGAACTCGGCGCGGAGCTTGGTGACCGTTTCGACGTTGATGCCCTTGTAGTCGAGCAGAACGAGGGAGGTCATCTTGTCGAAGCGCTTCTTGAGCTCTCCGATCTCTGCCTGCTTCTCGGTGCGGTCCATGGGTTACGCCTCCTCTGTTCCCATGAGCGAGGCGGTCTCGATACGAACGCCGGGGCCCATGGTGGACGAGAGGGTGATCGACTTGAGATAGGTGCCCTTCGCGGTGGACGGCTTCGCGCGGATGAGCGCGTCGATCAGCGCGGAGGCGTTCTCGGCGAGTGCTTTCGCCTCGAACGACACCTTGCCAATGCGCGCGTGCACGATGCCCGCCTTCTCCACGCGGTATTCGACCTTACCGGCCTTTGCCTCGCGGACCGCAGTTTGGACGTCGTCGGTGACCGTGCCGACCTTCGGGTTCGGCATGAGACCACGCGGACCGAGGACGCGGCCGAGCTTGCCGACGGCGCCCATCATGTCGCGCGTTGCGATCACGCGATCGAAATCCAAGAACCCTTCGGCGACCTTCTGCACGAGCTCGTCGCCACCCGCGATGTCGGCACCGGCCGCCTTGGCCGCTGCTTCCTTCTCGCCCTTCGCGAACACGAGCACGCGGACGTTTTGCCCGGTGCCGTGCGGAAGAACGATCGCACCACGAACCATCTGGTCCGCGTGCTTGGGGTTGACGCCAAGACGAACGGCGAGGTCGACGGTCTCGTCGAACTTCGCGTACGCCTTGCCCTTCACGAGAGCTGCGGCTTCGTCGACCGAATAGCGCTTCGCGGGGTCGAGTCCTTCGACCGCCTTCGTGCGCTTCTTTGCCAGTTTCTTACCCATGCGCCTCCTTGCGGCTGATGCCTCCCACCTGATGTCCGGCGTGACGCCGGCAGGTGGTGACGGAGGTTTCACTCGCGTGCCTCGGCGAATTCCGAGGTGGCACGCTGCAGGTCGAGATCGGCAGCGACGGTGGAACCGTCGACTGACGACTGCGAATACGTCACTTGATCTCGATGCCCATGCTGCGGGCGGTGCCGGCGATGCTCTTCATCGCGGTCTCGACCGAGCCGGCGTTCATGTCCTGGATCTTCATCTCGGCGAGCTTCTTGAGCTGCGCGGTGGTGATCGAGCCGACCTTCTCCTTGTTCGGCTGCTTGGCGCCCGAACCCGGCTTCTTGTTGGTCGACAGGCCGGCCTCCTTCTTCAGGAGGACCGCGGCGGGCGGCGTACGCGTGATGAAGGTGAAGCTGCGGTCGCTGTAGACCGTGATCACCACGGGGATGATCATGTCGCCGCCGGCGGTCTTGGCGTTGAACTCTTTGCAGAACGCCATGATGTTGACGCCGTGCTGACCGAGCGCCGGGCCCACGGGGGGCGACGGGTTGGCCTTGCCGGCGGGCAGCTGGAGCTTCACGTAACCGGTGATCTTCTTCATGGGAGTACCCTGGACTTTTCGTCCTGCCGCAGCGTCACTCTCGAGGGGATTTCGAGGCCTTCTGTTGCGGTCGACAGAGGGCGAACGAGGCCATTGAGGCCCTTACGGAAAAAGGGCGCGCATCTAAGCAGAGGATGGCAACTCGCGCAACCCCCCCCACGAAACGCCCGGAATCAACGGGGGAGCGGCGAGCGCGACCATGGCGGGGAATGGGCCCGGGCGGCCGCTGCTACGCTCCCCGCATGGTGCCGTAGGTGGACGCAGCCTTCCTCGTGCAGGGGGCGCGGCCGGCGCGCCCGTTCCGCGTGCTCTTCGACGGCTCGTTCGAGGAGCACGGGGTGTGCAGCGGCGATGTGCTCTACATCGTCTCGCTCGAGCGCGGCGTGCTCTCGCTCGTGGGGCGCGCGCGGGTTCGGCTGCTGATGTCCCTCGAGAACTACCGCGACCTCGGCGGCGTCGCGCCCGCCGGCGCCGAGCGCGAGGTGGCCCTCGTCGAGGACACCATGCCGGGGCCGCGCGACGTCCCGCTGCCTCCCCACGCGGTCTCGGTGCTCTCGCTGCAGGATCAGGTCTCGCGCCTGGCCCCCGAGGCGGCGGCGGTCCTCGACGGCTTGGTGTCGTCGACGCAGAACTGACGGATCGCCGCGGCGAGCTCGGCGAACACGTCGCGTCGCTCCTTCTTCGGCACCGAGAACCCGTGATCGGCCCCCTTCACGACGTGCAGGGTCGCGCGCGGGAGCTTGCGCAGGAGCGGGCGCAGCCGGCGCAGATCGCAGAGCGCGTCGCGCGTGCCCTGGAGGAAGAGCATCGGCACCCGCACGCCGGCGAGGTGTTTGCCGCGCTCGGTCGCGGGCTTGTTCGCCGGGTGAAGCGGGAAGCCGAGGAAGATCAGGCCACGGACGTCGAGGTCGAGGTGCGAGCTCATGCGGCCGCCGAAGCTCTTGCCGCCGGCGAAGAGCGGGAGATCTCCGCGCGAGGCCTCGACCGCGTCGCGGAGGGTCTGTTCGATGACGGGCCGGGCATCGATCCGCTTCTTGCCGGCCGCCATGTAGGGGAACTCGAAGCGCGTGGTCGCGATGCCCTCGCGATAGAGCGCCTCGGCCATCGCCTCCATGAACGAGTGGCGCATGCCCGCCCCTGCCCCGTGCGCCATCACGAACATCGCGCGGGCCCCCTGTGGGCGGCGAACGAGGAGCTCCATCAGTCGATGAAGTAATAGAACTGCGACGAGACGCGCGCCTTCTCGATCATGAACGAGTGTTGCACCGCGATGCCGGGGTGATGCACGCCGTCCTTGGAGAAGTAGACGCCGCGTCCGAGGGCGGTCTTGTCGTCGATGGCGACGCCGCGCTCGGGCGGGATGCTGTCGCCACGCCTCCCCGGTGGGCAGGTCGCGACCGAGACCGCGAGCTCCTCGAGGGTGCCGGACGTCACCGTCGTCTCCGCGCACACCAGGGGCATCTTCGCGAGCACCTTCTTGAGCCGCTCCCGGCCCTCGCGCGCGCGGGTGTCGCGATCACGGAGCGCCTCGAGACACTGCGCGTCGTCGGGCGGCGAGCAGACGCGCCGCGGCGAGCCGAGCCCGGCGTTGACGACCTCGTCGAGCACCGCGAGGTGGAACGCGTCGATCTCCCTGCGCCGAGCGTCGTACGCGGCGCGGGCCTCGCCCTCGGAGGGGGCGCGCGGGCTGCGGCAGCCGAGGAACAGGACCGCGAGCGCGATCAGTTCTTTTTGGCGACGAGCTTGTAGCCGGACGACGCGGCCCATCCCCGAACCATCGCATGAATCGTCGACGGCGCGGTGACGGTGATCGAGCAGGTCTCGTTGCTGCCGGACTTGTACGGGCGGCAGTCGTAGGCCGCCGTCGTCGGAGCCTGGCCGAGGCGCACGTAGAGGTCGGCGTCGCCGCCGGTGCCCGAGAGCGCGAAGGTGTAGACGCCGGGCGGCACGACGCCCGTGTCGAGGCGCTGCTCCTCGTTCTTGGCGACGGTGCCGCTCTTCTCGAGGCCCTTCCACGCCTCGCCGCTCGGGGGCGGCGCGGCGGGGGTGAAGAGGTTGTCCTCCTCGCCGGTGACGATGATGACCTGCTGGCGATCGACGCCGGCGAAGATCTCCTCGTAGGTCTGCGGGCGGTCGAACTTCATGAGGCCGCGCAGGAGCTGCAGCGACGCGGTGGGCATCGACGAGAAGAACGACGGCATCGCGTTGGTGACGATCTCCATGTACTTGGTGCCCGTCGGGTCATCCAAGTTGAGCTTCGCGCGCGTCTCGGCGAGCGAGCCGTCGACGTAGGCGAACGTGTCGCAGCCGTTCATGAAGGTGATCAGGTACTGGCCGGCGACCCACTTGCCCTTGCGCGCGAGGGCGCGGACGTTGTCGCCGAGGCCGGCATGGCCGTTGTAGACGATGAGATCGGCGCGGGTGGAGAGCTCCTCGTAGCGCGCGTTGAACTTGGCGTCGGCGGTGCGGACGTTGTCGACGAGCAGGGCGACGATCTTCACCGTCTTGCCGCCGGCGAGCGTCGCCTCGAAGGTGATGTCGGGGTTGGCGACGCCGGGGGAGGCAGGGACGGTGGCCGGCGTGGTCTTGAGCTGGAGGCTCTTGAGCTCCGTCTGCATCGTGCCGACGAAGCGATTGAAGGCCGAAATTCCCGCGTCGGATGCGGTCGTCGCGCCGTCCTCGTACTTGCCGAACACGGCGACGACGTTGAGCGCGCCGTCCTCCCAGACCTTGTTGTACTCGGGGTACTTGCCGGTCGTGTTCTGCGCCGAGACCGTGACCTTCGCGGTGGTCTTGAACACGAACGACGGCTCGATCGAGCAGCCCGAGCGCGCGGGGCGGTAGTAGTACCACATCGATCCCGAGTCGACGTCGTGCGCGCCGAAGTCGACGCAGTCGTGCTTGTACTTTTCGGTGAAGGCGTTGAGCGCTTCGAACGTCGTGTTGACCGGCAGCGTGAGCTCGTAGGTCTGCGGGAGGTTCGACTTGCTGCCCCACGCGACGGGAAGCTTCGCGTGATAGGTGACCTTGGTGAGGCCGCCCTCCGCCGCGTTGCTCGCGATGTTGGTGAGCTCGAGGCGATCGAGGCGACCGACCGACTTGTTCCCGTTGAGGTGACCGATCGTGTAGAGCAGCTGGTCCTGGATCCGCTGCTTGAGGTTGAACGATCCAGTCGTCAGCATCTCGCCGTCGAACTCGAAGTCGAGCAGCGTCGCCTCGCGGCTGCTGAACGCGCCCTCGTCGTCTCGCAGGTCGTCGCCCTCCTCGCTCATGTCTCGCGCGACCGAGCAGCCGCCCATCAGCGAGAAGAGGTTCATGGCGGAGAACGCGACAACGAGGGGGAGGCGCATGGTGGCCGCGCCCAAGCAAGGAGCGTTCCGGTATCCCACCTGGTGGGATACCGCGACAAACTAACGCGTATACGCGGTAGATCGGCTCACGTCGGCAGGACTACTGTGTCCTACATGTGACGACGTCGTCGTACCAAGAGCCCGACCAAGCCGAGCGCGAGCCAACCGCTCCCCGGCCGGCCCGCGGTGCGGCAGCCGCACGAGCCCTCGTCGGCCGTCGGCGCGTCGGTGCCGAGCGCGGCGTCGTCTCCCGGCGCG
>JALHOE010000177.1 GCA_022843175.1 Deltaproteobacteria bacterium | reverse complement strand
CCGATCAGCACGAGCGCCGCGCCGGTGGCGAGGATCGCGAGGATCGCCACCGCGAGCGACGCCGAGCGCTTGCAGACCGCGCGCGCGACGAGGATGGCCACCCCGGCGAGCGTGGGCGCGAACGCGGCGATCACGGCCGCGAGGGGGAGCTCGGCGAGGATGCCGAAGATCCACTGCGGCGCGCCGTCGACGACCTCGTAGGGGAGGACGACCGCGAGCATGAGCACGATCGCGCACCACCGCGCGCGACTCCGCAGCCGCGCGCGAGAGAGATCGAAGAACAGCTCGTCGGCTACGGCGCCGGCACTGCTGCGATCCACGCGAGCCTCCGGCGGTCTGGGTAGTTCGGATCCTCGTCGATCGTCTCGTAGAAGACGTGCTTGCCGTCGGCCGAGAAGTGCGGGTAGCGATCGCGGAAGACGTTCTTGGTGAGGAACGTGGGCTTTCCCCCGGACACCGCGGCGACGGCGATCTCGTTGTCGAGCTCGAACACCAGCGAGAGGCCGTCGGGCGAGAACGAGGGCGAACGCGCGACGCCGGGCACGCTGCGCGCAGTGATGGTCCCGTCGCTCCGCTTGAAGAGCGCGATGGCGGTGGCGCCCTCGGTGCGCTCGAACGCGAGCCAATCGCCCGACGCGACGGGCATCGCCCACGACTCTCCCTCGGGGACCGCGCGGCCCTTGCCGAACACGGCGGGCGTGACCGTAAAGTCGGCGAAGTACAGACCCTGCTGCACCTTGGGGTTGTCGGTGACCAGCTTGCGGCCGTCGTCGGCCTCGTCGGTGCCGGTGTGGAGGAAGGCGAGGTGGGTCGCGTCGGCCCACGCGAAGCCGTCGAAATGGCCGCCCTCGCGATCGACGTCGAGCAGCGTGCTCCCGTCGTCCGCCGAGAGCACGAGGAGCGAGCCGGCGGCCGTGGGCGTGGGGCGATCCCAGACCGCGATCCGCTTGCCGTCGGGAGAGAGGCGCGGGTCGACGAAGCGGTGCTCGGGATCGACGCGCACCCGCTTGGCTTTCGCGCCGTCGATCACCGTGACCGTCTTGGCCCAGCCGAAGAGGTCTTCGATCAACACCGCGCGCTCGCCGACCGCGTGGGGATACCCGAACAGGTTGTAGCCGCGGAACAGCTGGCGCGCGGGGCCCGAGAGCGGACGCCACTCCAGCGTCTCGAGGTCTCCGATCCACCCGAGCGAGCGCGTGTCGGGCGAGAACCACGGGCGCACGCCGTTGGTCGCGACGAGCGCGCCCCCGGGGCCGATCGCCGCGAGCTCGTCGTGGGCGCCGGCGGGGCTGAGGTAGACCGGCTTGTGCGGCCCCTGCTCGCCGTCGAGGTGCTTCTTGCGCGCCTGCTCCCACGCGTCGTTCGCGTCCTTCATCGCCTTGTCGCGGGCGAGCACGAAGTCGCGCGCGGGGTAGATCTGCGGGGCGGTGTTGGACTGGCGGTCGGCGAGCATCTCCTTGATCGACTCGTCGGCGATCAGCGCGGGCAGCACCGCGTCGAAGGCCTGGTCGGCGAGGGCGATCGCGAGCACCTCGAGCGCGCGCGCGCGGTCGCGGGCGCCGCCGAACGTCCCGAGCGTGCCGGCCTCGCGGCGCTTGCCGTCGATGTGTTGCACGAACACCGGCGCCTCGGCGCGGGTCTCGTAATACGCGCCCTTCGCGAGCTTGTGCTCGATCGTCGCGGGGGCGATGTCGGCGGTGACGACGAACGCGGCGTGGAGCTTGCGCGCGGCCTCTTCGGGCGAGCGGGCGCGCTCGAGCGTCTTGCTCACCTCGGGGTCGCCCGCGCGCACCGGCTCGAACCCGAGCTTGGTGAGGCGCGCGGCGAGCCGATCGGCGAGGGCGGCGGCCGGCGCCGAGCCCTCCCACCACTTGCCGTCGAGATCGATGGCCACGAGCACCCGGAGCGGCTGCGGGGCGCGCGCGGCGCGCACCACCAGCACCGCGACGACGATCCCCGCGAGGGCAAGGCCAATCAGGACCGGCCACGGTTTTCGCCGCGGAACAACCCCGGGGAAGCTCTCGCGATCCGTCATCACTCGCGCTACTACCGCACGTTCCGATGGAGATCGATGCGCGCCTGGCCGAAGAGGCGATCCGCGTGTTCCGCCGCTACTCGGTGGAGCTCGTCGAAGATCTCGGCCTCTGCCCGTGGGCGCGCACCGCGCGGCGCGAGGGCCGGGTGCGCGAGGCGGTGGTGGTCGCCCCCGGCCTCGATCTCGAGCGCACCCTCGCGGCGGTCGACTCGTTCGACGCGCGCGTCGAGATCGGGATCGTCCTGTTCCCTCGCGCCGCGGTCGACCGGCCCGCGTTCGAGCGGTTCGTCGCCGAGGTGCGCGCGCTCCGTCCGTCGCCGTTCGCGATGGCCGAGTTCCACCCCGAGGCGCCCGCGGTGCTCACGCCGCCGGGGGCCTTCACGACCTTCGTCCGCCGCACGCCCGATCCCACCATCCAGCTCGTGCGCCAGACGGCCCTCGAGCACGTGCGTCACGGCGAAAACCACGGTAGCGGCTACTTCGACCCGTCGATGCTCGACACGCTCCCCATGGCCGGCAACGAGCCCGCGCTGCACGAGCGGGTGCTCGACACCAACCTCCGCACCATCAGCGGCCTGGGCGTCGAAGAAATGGCTCGCCGGTTCGACGAAATCAGGCACGATCGCGACGAGTCGTACGCACGAATCCTCGGCGCACGAGTCCCGGGCGCACGAGTCCCGGGGTCCCCATGAGCGCGCGCACCGACACGTCGATCCCCGCCACGCACGGCCACGTGCACGAGGTGAAGGGCGGCAAGGACCTCCTCAAGCTGTCGCTCGCCGCGCTCGGCGTGGTCTACGGGGACATCGGCACCTCGCCGCTCTACACCGTGAAGGAGTGCTTCACGGGCCCGCACAGCGTCGCGCCCACGCACGCCAACGTGCTCGGGATCCTGTCGCTCATCTTCTGGGCGCTCACCATCGTCATCGTCGTCAAGTACCTCACCTTCATCATGCGCGCCGACAACCGCGGCGAGGGCGGCATCCTCGCCCTGCTCGCGCTCGTGAGCAGCGGAGACAAGGCCCGCACGAGCGCGAAGACGACGGCGGTGCTGGTCATGCTCGGCCTGTTCGGTGCGTCGCTCCTCCTCGGCGAGGGCATGCTCACGCCGGCGATCTCGGTGCTCAGCGCGATGGAGGGCCTCGGGATCGCCACCCACGCGCTCGAGCGCGCGGTCGTTCCGATCACCTGCATCATCCTCATCACGCTCTTCCTCGCGCAGAAGCGCGGCACCGCCCGGGTCGGGGCGATCTTCGGGCCGACCACGCTGGTGTGGTTCATCACCATCGCGGCCGTGGGGCTCCCGTGGGTGCGTCGGCACCCCGAGGTGCTGCTGGCGATCAACCCGTACTACGCCGTGCGGTTCTTCATCCACAACGGCACCCACGGCTTCTTCGTCCTCGGCTCGGTCGTCCTCTGCATCACCGGCGGCGAGGCGCTCTACGCGGACATGGGACACTTCGGCAAGAAGCCGATCCGCTCCGCGTGGTACTTCGTCGCCTACCCGGCGCTCCTCATCAACTACTGCGGGCAGGGCGCGCTGCTCCTCGAGAAGGGCACCGCGGCGCAGCACCCCTTCTACGAGCTCGTCTCGGGCTGGATGCTCTACCCGCTGGTCGGCATCGCCGCGCTCGCCACCATCGTCGCGTCCCAGGCGCTCATCTCCGGGGCCTACTCGGTCACCCAGCAGGCGGTGCAGCTCGGCTACTCGCCGCGCGTGTCGATCGTCCACACCTCCGAGCACGCCGAGGGGCAGATCTACATCCCCGAGATCAACACCATGCTGATGGTGGCCTGCATCACCCTGGTGCTCGCGTTCCGCGACTCGAGCAAGCTCGCCGCGGCGTACGGCATCGCGGTCACCGGCACGATGAGCATCACGTCGATCCTCTTCTACGCGCTCGCCGTGCGCAAATGGGGCTGGTCGAAGTGGACGGCCGGCTCGCTGGTCGCGCTGTTCCTCGCGATCGACCTCGCGTTCTTCTCCGCCAACCTGGTGAAGTTCTTCCACGGCGGCTGGGTCCCGATCGCGATGGGCGCGGTGCTGTTCACGATCATGCTCACCTGGAAGCGCGGGCGCGCCGCCCTCGGCGCGTACATGATGGGCGCCGCGCTCCCGCTCGAGATGTTCATGGACGACGTCGAGAAGACGAAGCCTCACCGGGTCCCCGGCACGGCCGTCTTCATGACGTCCAACCCCGACGGCGCGCCGCCGGTGTTGCTCCACCACTTCAAGCACAACCAGGTGCTCCACAAGCAGGTCATCCTCCTCTCGGTCGCGACCTCGCACGACCCCGAGGTGCCCACCGAGGATCGCGTCGCCGTCCGTGACGTCGGCCACGGCTTCTACCAGGTGACCGCGAGCTACGGCTTCATGCAGACGCCCAACGTGCTCGACATCCTCGCCGTCTGCGCGGAGCGCGGGCTGAAGACCGAGCCGCAGATGGTCAGCTACTACCTAGGCCGCGAGACGCTGCTCACCACCGGCCGCTCCGGCATGGCGAAGTGGCGCAAGGCCCTGTTCGGCTTCCTCTCGCGCAACGCGCGCCCGGCCACGGCCTTCTTCCGCATCCCGGCCAACCGCGTCGTCGAGCTCGGAATCCAGATCGAGCTGTAGCCGCTCCTTCGGCGCGTTCTTCGGTATCCTCCCGAAGGTGCGATCCCTGGCGCTCGTCGCCGCGCTGCTCGCGTGCACACCGGCCCCGCGTCCGGCCCCGCGTCCGAGCCCGCAGCCGGTCGTCTGCGGCGGCGCCCCGATGTCGGTCCATTTCTACGACGTCGGCCAGGCGCTCTCTGCGCTCGTCATCCTCCCCGACGGGCGCCGCATCCTCGTCGACGCGGGCGAGTCCCCCAAGCGCTGCGGCAAGCCGTGCGAGCTCGCCAACGATCACCTCATCACCGAGCTGCGCAAGGATCTCGGCGATCGGCCGATCGATCTCCTGTGGATCACCCACCAGCACAGCGACCACCTCGGCGGCGTGCCGGAGGTCGCGGGCTCGTTCCACGTGCTCGCCTACGCCGACAACGGCTTCGACCTCGACAAGAAGGGTGTCGCCAAGGCGCGCGAGGCGGTGGCGGACGCGAAGATCGCGGTGATCGCTCCCGACCACGCGGCCCTGCCGATCGCGAGCGGCGCGCCGGTGACGATCACCGCCGTGCTCCCCGCGCAGTGGCCGGCCAAGTGCGAGAGCCACGCCAACGACTGCTCGATTGGTCTCCGCATCGACTACTGCCGGTCCTCGGTGCTGTTCGTCGGCGACGCCGAGGCTCGCGAAGAGGCCGCGCTCGAGGTCACGCCGGTGACGCTGCTGCAGGTCGGGCACCACGGCAGCCACACCTCCTCGACCGAGCCCTTCCTCGCCAAGCTGCGCCCGCGCTACGCGGTCATCTCGTCCGGCAAGCCCGGCGAGGCGATGAACGCGACGTTCTGCCACCCGCGCGCGGCCACGGTCGCGAGCCTTTCGCGCGCGCTCGGGGGCGCCGCGACGCAGACGGTGCGCGCGTTCGGCGGGCAGAGCTGCAAGGACGAGGGCGCCGAGTCGTGGCGCGATGTCCCCACCCCCGCCACCCTGTTCTCGACTGCGCGCGACGGGGACATCCGCCTGGTCACCCACGGCAACGGCGAGTTCATCCGCGCGGGCATGTAGCAGGCAGGCGCCTTGCACCGTCCCTACGCATGAGCGGACGGCCGGCGACTTTGTTCGCGATGTGCGCGATCCTCGGGGGGTGCGACCCGCGTGAGCGCCCGGCTCCGGGGCAGGGCGGCGGTCCGCCCGCGAACGCGCCGACCGGGGTGGAGGAGCGCATGAAGCAGCAGCCGCTCGAGTCGGACCAATCCATCGTCGAGCTGCCCGTGCGGGGGCGCCGCGCGGCGTTCGTCTCGCTGCCGGTGGGCGCGACGAGCAAGAGGCCGATCCTCGTGGCCGCGCACGGCCGCGACGACGTCCCGCGGCCGCTCTGCGAGATGTGGCGTGGCGTCGTCGGCGAGCGCGCGTTCGTGGTGTGCCCAACCGGCGTGCCCTCCGCCAACCTCGCCGGCACCTTCACCTACGCGAGCTTCGATGCGCTCTCGGACGAGATCGACGACGCGCTGGCGGCGCTGCGCGAGAAGTATCCCGCGCACGCCGACGAGGGCCCCATCGTCTACGCGGGCTTCAGCCTCGGCAGCTTCCTCGGCGTCCGCGTGGTGAGCGGGGCTCCGAGCCGGATGCCGCGCGTGATCCTCATCGAGGGCGGCCACGATCCGTGGACCGACGAGCGGATCGCCGCCTTCTCGGACGGCGGAGGTCAGCGGGTGCTGTTCGTCACCGGCCTCGCGATCAACGAGCAACGGTCGCGGGAGGTCGTCTCCGAGCTGCAGAGCGCAGGGATCGGAGCCCGCGTCGTCCACGCGGAGGACGCCGGGCATGTGTACACCGGTCCGGTCCGCGAGCGCCTCGCCGAAGCCTTCGATTGGGTCGTCGAGGGCGACGACCGCTGGAAGAAGTGAACCGCATCCGCGGATTGACCGCGCACGCAACGGCCGGCGAAATGGCGGTGCGGCGTGCGCACGCGCGCCATTATATAAACGGACTAAGTATCAGCATTCAATTGCGATATATGACCGTTTCAGTGCGCACATAGGACGCTCCGAATGCTCCCGCAGAGGGGAAAACCCTGTGGAAAAGCCGGGGAGCGGTGTGGATATCGGGTGTGGATTCGTGGAGCAGCTGTGGAAAACAAAATCACTGCCGAGGCGGGTTTTCCCCGTTGCGAAAGGGGGCGGCAGGGAGCAAAGTCCTTCTCACGAAGTTCGCGGAACAACTACCCGCGCAACTTCTCGGTCGTAGAAGTCGTCCGTGACGCTGCGATCGTTGTCTCCCACCGACGGGTGGGGGGGCCGAGCCCGAAAGGGATTCAGCCGGTGGTTTTCGGGGTTTGATATCCCGTTCACGCACCACGCGATCGAGCCCCGCACCGTGTCCAGTCCGTCGCAAGGGTCTGGAGCGCGCGCGAGGGTAACAAAGGCGCCGGCTCCTCGGTACTGCGTCCTCTTTCTCACGGTGATTCGTCACCGGCGACAAGGGCGCACCGCTACCGAGAGCCACCGGGTGAACACCGCAACGGGGGCAACCCCGGAGCGCAGGTGCTCACTTCGCTCCCACGCGTGGGAGTCGGTCGGACGGACTGAAGGCACCTCGATCTGTCACCAGGATCTCGCCCTTCGCGGGGCGGGTTACCGAGGCAGCAGCGCTCCGTAAGGGGCGCCCCGCAGCCGAACGTGCAGGTCTTCGGCCCATCGTCAGCACGTACCGCGTTGTTCCGACGCGTTGCGCGCCCGCTGGGTGACATGGAGGTGTCCGGGAGACGACGAGCCGGGGCTCAAAGCCGGCGGCGCACGTTCGCGTGCGACCCCCGCATCCTCGACTCGCTTCCGCTCCCGACCGGCGCGCGTGACGCTCTCGCAAGAGGGCTAGCGCGTGTCCGTTCGCACCCTCGAGCTTGGCCACCGACTTCGCAAGGATGCACCTCCTTGCGGCTGTGAAGGGGCACTCGGTCAGGAGCCGTTCAGCTCCTCCGGGTCGAAAGCGAAGCAGAAGGGCAGCGTGATCCGGCGCCGAGCCGAGCCCGCAAGCGTTCTACGCGAAGGCGGCGATCACGTGCGAAGACACGAGAGTTCGCGAGTGCGACCTGATCATGTGTCGTGTTGCATCGCCTCCTCACCGTCCGAGCGATCGGCGGCGAGCAAAGGGCGAAGACATCTCGGGCCGGGGTAGCTCCGTACGATTCACGTCGTGCGAGGTGAGTCGGTCTTGGCTCTTCGATTCCGTACGCATTCTTTCTCAAGCAGCGTGCGTGGTCGGAGCGCGACAGGGGTGTCAGAGGTGGCGTGGAATCACGCGCTCGTCGAGAAGACAACGCTCGATCGAGGCGAGACCGCACCACCGAAGCGCGCAACGGCGTCGTGAAGCGCCGTCCGCACCGGTCCTCCTCGAGAGGACGCGGAAACCGCGCGGATCAGGGTGCCCGTTTGATTCGAGAGATGGGCAGAAGTCGGTCGTACGCATCTTTGGTTCGTCGATCCGGGGTGTCGCAAGACATCGCGGGCCACCGGCGGCTCTAGCAACGCAAGCTCTCACGTGACGTCGACGCGTCACGACACCGAACCGGACAGACACGGGGCGGTCAGCAGATCATCGTGAGGTGGTTTGCTCGGAGAGGGAACGTCGCGAACGGGTGCGCGAGTTGAGTGACCGTGGGGTCAAAGCCACCGCCGCTCAATTCCGAGGAGTGCGCAAGCACATCTCGCACGACACGACGGAACGCGTCTCGCTCATGCTCGATGTCGCCTAACCCGCGCCACCGAGTGGGGGCTTGGTTCTCCCGGGTTGACCCGCCGTGTATCGGCGCAAGTCGATGCACGGCGCAGGAAGCTGCCGTTCGGCATCGGACCCGAAAACGGCGGTGCCCGGGGGAATGACCAGAGACGCGAGAGGTCGGGATCGACCGAGTGAGGCTCCACCAGCCGTGGTCATACGGCGCGGGGGGTCGGCATCGGCGCCCGAGAGCGAGGCCGCAAGGTTTTGCGATCGGACATGCGCCACCGGAGTCAGCGGCGAGAGTCGCTGCACGGCACGATGCATCGGGACGAGATCGGCCGAAGCGGACGCGCCTTACGGTGCGTCACCTCCAATCGGTTCTCCAGCGCGAACTGCGGGGACCTGACCAGAGCCTCTCTTCGAACCACGGAATTGCCTCACCACGCGACAGCGCGCGTGCTGAGGGGGCTCGTAAAGCGCCGACTGGCTATCGTGAAAACGAAGCCTCGCGCGGTGGACCTTTCCGGAGGCAGTACAGGAGCGACGAGCACTGTACGCCCACCACGAGCAAGCGACTTCGACGAGGGCGACCCGGGTGACCGGGCCGCCTTCGGTCTTTTTTGTGCGATAGGGAGCCGCGACCGTCAGGGAGCGGGTTGTCGATGCCCTGTCGATGTCCGAGACAAGCCGCTCGCTCACGCTCGCGGCTCCAGGCAGGCCTCGTCGTCGTTGGCCGCCGTGTTCACGCGCGTGCTCACCTCGGTGTCGAGCAGCACTCCCTCCGGCGCCGGGTGGATGAGCGCTCGAGCGTCGTCCCCGCGCAGCCAGCGGTCGACGTCGTGCTTGGCGATGACCACCGGCATCCGATCGTGGATCGGCCGCACCGTCTCGTTGGCCGCGGTGGTGACGATCGCGAAGTCGAAGCCCTCGGCCCCCTCGCGGTAGAGGCCCCCGAGCAGCACGAGCTCGTCGGGATCGGCGGGGTGGAACCAGTGCGGCTTGCGCGCGCCCTTCGCGCCGGTCCACTCGAAGAACCCGCTCGTCGGCACCACGCAGCGGTGGTCGGCGAACGCGCCCCGGAAGAGGTTGTTGGTGGTGACGCTCTCGCCGCGCGCCAGCGGGAGCTTCGAGCGCCCGAACCCCCACCGCGCCGGGAGGATCGTGCGCTTCGCGTCGCCGCGCGGGGTGACGATCCAGTGCGTGTCGCTCGGCGGCACGTTGAAGCGGCGGCGGTACTGCTGCGCGAGCCGGGGGTCGGCCTCGACGCCGAGGAGGGCGACCAGCTGCTCGAAGTCTCCGATGGTGAGGGTGAAGCGGCCGCACATCTCAGGGGTTCTCTTTGGGGTAGACCGTGATCTCGAAGATGCGCCACCGGCCGTCGCGCTTCTCGAGCCGGAAGCTGCAGCGGCGCTGATCGCGCTGGGCCGAGCTGCCGTGCGCGGTCGCGTCGAGGGTGGCCGTCGCGTCGACGAAGGCCACGCCGGGATCGAGCCGCACCTTGCCGAACGAGATGCCGATCTCTGCGCGCTCCCACGCCTGCGCGGCGGCGATCGCCACGCCGATCAGCGGATCGCGACCGCGCGAGAGGTCGGTGAGCTCGGGAATGCTCACCGAGACATCGGGGGCGAGCGTCTCGAGCAGCTCGCCGCGCACGCGCGTGGCACGCATCACCGGGTTCTCTCCGGAGATCACCTTCACCGCGCCAGCGGTGCGCTTGACCGCCTCGCGCACCGCGTCCTCCTCGGAGCCGCCGCGGAAGAAGAGCGCCCAGATCGCGATCGCCGCCGCGACCACGGCACCAAAGAGCGCTGCCCGTCGCCGCATCGCGGCGTGTACCCTAGCAGCTGCCATGAGAGTCGCCCTCCTCGCGTTCGCGTTCGTCGCTTGCAACCGCACCCCCGAGCCCGATCCGACTCCCGCCGCCCCCAAGCCCTCGGTCACCGCCGCGCCCGCGCCGAGCGCGTCCGCCGCCGAGGCACAGCTCGCGTGGGACGCGCCCAAGGCCTGGATCCGCTCGGACAAGCCGAGCCCGATGCGCAAGGCGACCTACACGTTGCCCAAGCAAGCCGGCGACATGGACGCACCCGACCTCGCGATCTCGGTGGCTGGTGGCTCCGTCGACGCGAACGTCGATCGGTGGGTGCAGCAGTTCGACGAGCCGTCGAAGTCCACCCTCAAGAAGACGACGCGCAAGGTCGGCACCTGGGACGTGACGATCGCCGAGCTGAGCGGCACCTGGATGGGCGCCGGCATGGCCGGGGGCGGGGTGCCGCCCAAGCACGGCTACAAGATGCTCGCGGCGATCGTCCCCGTGTCCGAGAACGGCAAGTGGTTCTTCAAGCTGATCGGTCCCGAGAAGTCGGTCGAGGCGGCGCGCGGCGAGTTCAACGCGATGATCAACTCGGTGCGGCCGCAGTAGGCCCGCTCACTTGCAGTAGATGTACAGACGCACCTTCGGGCAGGCGCTCGAGCCGCCGCCCGCGATGGAGATGTCTGCGTAGCCGGTCGACGGGGCAGGGCCGAAGCAGTGCTTGTACGTCTCGTTCCACGTCCCGCCCTTGGCGAGCTCGAGGTAGCCGCCGCCGTACATCATCCAGACGTCGGCTAGGTAGTCGACGCTGTGGTTGTGGTAGCTGAGCTGCAACGTCTCGCCGGCGGGGACGGTGAACGACGTCGGCGAGGTGGTGACCTTGCAGAAGTTGTCGATGTAGATGTGCACGTGATCGGTGCTCTTGAAGCCCGAGTCCGGCGGGCCGGTGTCGGCGACGGACGTGTCGGCGACGGACGTGTCGGCGACGGACGTGTCGGCGACGCTCGTGTCGGCGACGCTCGTGTCGGCGACGCTGGTATCGGCGACGGACGTGTCGGCCGTCCCGCTCTCGCTTGTTTCGCCGCCGCTGTCGGCGAGCCCGGTGTCCTCGTTACCCGTGTCGCCCACGCCGCTGTCCTCGCCGCTGGTCTCTTCGACGGTGCCGGTGTCGGACACCGTGCCGGGGGGGTCGATCGACTCGCCACCCGCGCAGGAGCTCAGCGCCAAAACCAGCCAAAACGAGGGAGAACGCACCGGCGCAACGATTCCACAGATCCGAGCGGGCGCCAGTGCGTAGAAAGGGCATGCACCCCCGAAGGAAGCTGACCCCGAGCCCGATCGCGCGGCCGACCGGGGCACCGCGCGGGCTCTCGCCGGCGCGGACGCGGGCGGTGCTCC
This sequence comes from Deltaproteobacteria bacterium, assembly GCA_022843175.1. Classification (GTDB taxonomy): domain Bacteria; phylum Myxococcota_A; class Polyangia; order Polyangiales; family JADJMO01; genus JALHOE01. The sequence goes on along the minus strand of JALHOE010000177.1, from coordinate 6,947 downwards.
CCACCGTGGCGGCGCTGCTCGCGATGGCTGCGATCGGCTGCGAGCGTCACGACGACATCGCCCGCGATCCGATCGCCCTCGGCGACACGGTCCACATGCCGGCCGAGCCGGTCGAGATCGCGAAGCCCGCGCTCAACGTGCTCGAGGATCCTCCGCCGTCGCCGCCGCCCGCGCCGACCGTCAAGGCTCAGCCCGTTCATCCGAAGCCGGCCCCGTCCACGCCGCCCGCGCCCGGCGGTCTCAAGGCCGTCCACCCCATCGACCCGCTGAGCACCTGACATGCGCAAGAAGCCGATCCCGAACCCCATCGCGCGTCCGACGCTCGCGCGCCCGCTCTCGCCCGCGCGTCCGCGCGCGGTGCTCCCCACCGTCGCCGCGCTGCTGGCGATGGCCGCGATCGGGTGCGATCAGGAGACCGCGATCAAGCGTGACGAGTCGAGCGTCGCGGTTGGGCACACGCTCGCGTCGAACGTGTCCCACGTCTCGATCGTATCGAACGAGTCGAACGAATCGGTGGTGAAGGTCCCGCGCATCCACGATCCGAGCGAGCCGCTGCCGGCGCTCGGGATCATCGAGCAGCCGCCTCCTCCTCCTCCGCCGCCCGCGCCGCCGCCGGTGCCGACGACGCACCCGTACCCGGTGAAGGGCGGCATGAAGGCGGTGCACCCTCCGCCTCCGCCGATGCCGCCGACGGCCGCGGGCGGTCTGAAGGCGATCCATCCGCCGATCCCGCCGGTGAAGAAGCCGGTGAAGCTCGGCGGCGACGTCGCCCCCGCGTACCCCGAGAGCACGTAGCCCCGAGGGCTACTGCAGCACGTCGACCCACTCGAGATCGACGCCGGTCTCGCGGCCGAGGCGACTGCGGCCCTCGGCCGTGAGGCACGCGAGCACGACGCTGTCCTCGACCCAGATGAAGAACAGCCGGCGGCTCGGGTGACACGTCTCGAGGAGCTCGCTGAGGCGACGGACGATCGCGAAGTCGACGCGGTCTCCGTCGATCGCGGGGACGAGCTCGTGCACCTTGTCGCCGATGCGGAACGTGAGCTTGCGCGGCTCGCCCTCGACCGCGGTCTCGGCGACGTCCTCGAGGGGAAGCGCCCAGTCGGTGATCGCGCGCACGCGCTCGGCGAGCTTGGCGTAGTCGCCGGGGCCGCGGATGTAGTGCGGCGACAGGTGCCACAGGTTCTCGGCGATGGGATCCTCCTCGGTGCCGAGCGCGGCGAGCATGCGCAGGTAGGGGTGGGCCTCCAGCTCCGCGCGGGTCTCCTCGTGGAGGACGGCGCTGAGCGCGTTCTGGTCGTTGTAGCCCTTCGCGAAGCGCAGCCCGCAGGCGATCAACGTGCGGAGCTGCGCGTCGATCGGCGCCGATCGTCGGCCGAATAGGTCTCTCATCCGCGCTTGCCCCCGTATGACTTGAGCTTCCGATACAAGGTCGACTCCCCGATTCCGAGTTGCTTCGCGGTCTTGGCCTGGTTGCCCTGGTTGCCGGCAAGCACCGCGAGGATGTACTCGCGCTCCACCGCGTCGAGCGAGCGTATCCTGCCCGCGGGCGCGGCGATCGGCAACGCGGCGCGGACCTCTTCCGGGAGGTCGTGCACGTCGATGCGCGCCCGCTCGGCGAGCGCGACGGCTCGCTCGATCGCGTTCTCCAGCTCGCGCACGTTGCCCGGCCAGTCGTAGCGGAGGAGCTGATCGGCGGCGCGCGGGGCGAAGCCGGCGACCGGTCGCGCCATGCGTTTGCCGGCATCGGTCAGGAGCATGCGCGCGAGGGGCAGGATGTCGTCGCGGCGCTCGCGCAGCGGCGGCACGCGCAGCTCGACGACGCGGAGTCGATAGAGGAGGTCCTTGCGGAACCGCCCTGCCTCGACCTCATGATGGAGCTCGCGGTTGGTCGCCGCGAGGACGCGCACGTCGACCTTGCGGGTGCGTGACTCGCCGACCCGCATCACCTCCCGCTCCTGCAGCACGCGGAGGAGCTTGACCTGCATCGCCGGCGAGATCTCGCCCACCTCGTCGAGCAGCAGGGTGCCGCCGTGCGCGGCCTCGAAAAGGCCCGCGCGGTCGTTGGACGCGCCGGTGAAGGCGCCGCGGGCGTGGCCGAACAGCTCGCTCTCGAGGAGCGTCTCCGAGAGGGCGCCGCAGTTGACCGCGAGGAAGGGCTGGGCTGCGCGCGAGGACTCGTCGTGGATCAGGCGCGCGATCCGCTCCTTGCCGGCGCCGCTCTCGCCGACGACGAGCACCGTGGCGTCGACCTTGGCGATGCGGCGGGCGGGCTCGATGACGCGCTTCATCGGCTCGCTCTTGACCACGATGCCGGCGACCTCGTCCTCGCCCGCGGCGTCGCGCATCTCGGCGCGGCGCTTGCGCAGCTTCTGCTCGGTGCGCTTGAGCGCGCGCGTGGCTTCCTCGAGGGCGCTGTCGAGGCAGGGGTCGCGGTAGTAGGGGAGGATCTGCTCGATCGCGGGCCCCCACTGCTCGCGGGTGCGCGCGACGATGTGACAGGTCGCGTCGCCGCGCGCGCGGCAGCGGTCCTCGACCCACACGACGTCGAGCTCGCGGCCGTTGACGCCGCTGGCGAAGCCGCTCGCGACGCCGGTGAGGAGGTAACACGACGGCTCCTCGGCGCGGCCGCAGTGGAGCAGGTGCTCGTCGGCCTCGAAGGAGTCGTGCCAGTTGGCCTCGCCGAACGGAGCGGCGGGATCGCCCGGCGGGTGGACGAGCGGCTCGATGCGCGCGTGGCCGAGCAGCTGATGGATGCGACCGCCGGAGCGTCGGAACTCGCGCTCGTCCTCCCAGGGGATCTTCCGCATGGTCTCGGCGAGGCGCCAGCCGATGGCGTAGCCGAAGCGGGTGAGCACGGAGCGAGCGCCGCGGAGACCGAACGTCTCGATGAGGTGCGCGCGGAGCACTCCGAGCGCGGCCGTGTCCATGATCACCGCGCGGTCGCCGCCGAAGCGCAGCACGCCACCGTCGGGGTCGAGCTCGAACAGCTCGCGAAGGTCGAGGTCGGCGTACCTCACCGCGCCCTCTCGAATTGACCGGTCATCCGGTCGTTATGACCGGCCCGGCGCGGGGCGCGCAAGGAAATAAGCGCGGAATCGCGTTGGCTTCAGCCTTGCTGAAGGGGGACACACAACTCGGAGGACTCATCCCATGGTTCGCTCGCTGCTCCCGCTCACCGCTGTGTTCGCTCTCGCCCTCGCTTGCAAGGACCCCTCGAAGGACGCCGCCCAAGCCGTCACCGAGGCGCCGAAGACCGCCGAGGCCGTGAAGGCCGGCGGCGAGGTGCTCGCCTTCAACAACCAGACGTCCAAGGTCTCGTTCGTGGGTTCGAAGGTCACCGGCAGCCACAACGGCTCGTTCAACACCTTCGACGGGCGCGTCACGCTCGTCGACGGCAAGATCGAGGCGAGCACCGTTCGCGTCGACATCGACATGAAGAGCGTCGACACCGACACCGCGAAGCTGACCGGCCATCTCAAGTCCGCCGACTTCTTCGACGTCGAGAAGTACCCGAAGGCAAGCTTCGTCTCGACCAGGATCGCGCCGGCGCAAGATGGGACCCATACCGTCACCGGGAACCTCGAGCTGCACGGCGTCACCAAGTCGGTGACCTTCCCCGCCAAGATCGTCGTGACCAATGAGGCGGTGACGACCTCCGCCGAGTTCGCGATCGACCGCACCCAGTGGGGCATCAACTACACCGGGATGGCGGACAACTTGATCCGCAAGGACGTCGTGCTGAAGCTGTCGATCACGGCACCCCGCAACAAGGGCTAACCCAAGGAGAGGCTCATGATTCGCGTCCGACCGGCTGAAGCTCGTGGCGTCGCCGACCACGGTTGGCTCGACTCGCGGCACACGTTCTCGTTCGCCGATTACTACGACCCGGCGCACATGGGGTTCCGCAAGCTCCGCGTGATCAACGAGGACAAGGTCGCGCCGGGGCAGGGCTTCGGTCGCCACAGCCATCGGGACATGGAGATCCTCTCCTACGTGATCGACGGCGCGCTCGCGCACAAGGACAGCATGGGCACCGGGTCGGTCATCCGCCCCGGCGACGTCCAGCGCATGAGCGCCGGCACCGGCGTCAGTCACAGCGAGATGAACGGCAGCGCGGACCAGCCGGTCCACTTCCTGCAGATCTGGCTGATGCCCGAGAAGGCGGGCATCGCGCCCGGCTACGAGCAGAAGTCGTTCTCCGACGAGCAGAAGACCAACAAGCTGCTGCTCGTCGCCTCGCGCGACGGGCGCAGCGGTTCGGTCACCTGGCACACCGACGCGAGTCTCTACGCGTCGATCCTCGAGCCGGGCAGCAAGGTCACCCATCCGATCGCGTGGGGAAGGCACGCCTGGGTGCAGGTCGTGCGCGGCGCGCTCGAGCTCAACGGGCAGAAGCTGAAGGCGGGCGACGGCGCAGCGGTCTCCGACGAGCCCTCGCTCGAGCTCCTCGCGACCGAACGCGCCGAGCTGCTGCTCTTCGACCTCGCCTGACCGATTCGGACGGTTCAAGCGTTCACATAGGCGCGCGCGTGAGCGAGCGCCTGACCGGTTCGGAGGCGTCCGTATAGGCGCGCGCGTGAGCGAGCGCCTGACCAGGTTCGGACGGTGGAGGCGTCCGTATAGGCGCGCGCGTGAGCGAGCGCCTGACCGGTTCGGACGGTGGAGGCGTCCGTATAGGCGCGCGCGTGAGCGAGCGCCTGACCAGGTTCGGACGGTGGAGGCGTCCGTCGCGACCTGAAGCTCATCCGGCCCGTGTCAACGTGAGGCGCTCGCTGACGCGCGCGCCTATACGGACGCGCGCCGATCGTGACGCGCGCCGATCGTGACGCGAGCGCCTGTGCGGCGCCTAGTCCATGCGGCGCAGCTTGCGTTGCAGCGTGCGGCGGTCGATGCCGAGGAGCTTTGCGGCCTCGGTCACGACGCCGCCGCTCTGGCGCATCGCGCGCGAGATCGCGTCCTTCTCGATCTCCTCGAGGTTGAGCGAGGGAGCCGAGAGGCGCGCGCGGGCCTTGTCGTCGATGGCGACGTTGCGGGCCTCGGCGAGCAGGCGATCGACCTCGATCGGCTTGGTGAGGAAGAGGTCCGCGCCACGCCGGATCGCGTCGACCGCGAGCGGGATGTCGCCGTGTCCGGTGAGCATGACGATCACCGCCTCGGGCGAGGCCTCGCGGTAGCGCGGGATGCCGGTGAGCCCGTCGGCCTGCGGGAGACGGTGGTCGAGCACGACGAGATCGACGGACTCGTCCTCGAGGAGGATGAGCCCCTCTTGCACCGTGGCTGCCGTGCGGGTGTGAATGCCGCGACGACGGAGCGCGGACTGGAGCGTGGTGCGGAACGCGTGATCGTCGTCGACCAGGAGCGCGTTCTCGAGGTTACGCATCGCTCGGCCTGTCGCTGTTGGGCACCGCGTCGGCGTCGGCGCGGAGCACGCTGAGGGTGACGCGCGTGCCCCACTCCACGTGGCCCTCGATGTGGAGCTGCGCCTTCATGCGATCGGCGAGGAGCGCGGACACGTAGAGGCCGAGGCCGGTGCCTCCGCTCTTCTCCTTGGTGGTGAGGAACGGCTCGCCGAGGTGTTGCAGGTGCTCGGGCGTGATGCCACACCCGTTGTCGCAGACCTCGAGGATGACGCGACGGCCGTCGGCGCGCGCGGTGACGTCGAGCGTGCCCTCCTCGCGGTTGCCGATCGCCTCGACCGCGTTCTTCACGACGTTGCGCACGATGTGCCGGAGCGCGGTGGGGGTGCCCCACGCGGCGAGGCCGTCGGGGATGTGCATGCGCAGCGTGCCGTCGAAGTCGTGGGCGCGCGCCTCGTGCTCCACCGACTCGCGGAACAGCCGCGAGACGTCGACGAGCTCGACGTTGGCCGCGTCCCTGAGCTGGCCGCGCAGGAGCGAGATGACATTGCTCGCGCGCTTGGCCTCTTGGGAGATCGTCGCCGAGAGGGCGACCGCGTCGGGATCGGCCTCTTTGAGCGCGTGCACCAGCTCGTCGCTCGCGACGACGATGGTGGCGAGGGGCGTGTTGAGCTCGTGGGCCATGCCGCCGAGCAACCGGCCGAGAACCGTGAAGCGCTCGTTGCGCGCGCTCTCGGCCCGGAGCGCCTCGAGGCGCTGGCGCCAGAGATACCCGGAGAGACCGACGAACGCGGCGACGCCCACGATGGCGGCCAGGCGCCCGACGCGCATCAGGTGCAGCACCGAGACGTTGGCCGTCTCCCACGGCATACCGGGGGCGTAGGACAGCACCGCGGCCACGGCGACGGCGAGGAACGCGATGAAGACCGCGGGCCCGCCGCCGCACATCAGCGCCGCGAGCGCGACCTGGAAGGTGAGGAAGATGGCGAACGGGTTCTCGATGCCGCCGGTGAACCAGAGGACGGCGCCGAGCATCACGACGTCGACCGCGAGCTGGGTGACCATGCGGCGGGTGCGGGCCGTCTCGGTGTCGCCGATGCGGACGTTGAGCCACAGGAGGTTGGTGGACGCGGTGATCGCGAGCACGATGAGGATCGGCTCGAGCTCGAGGCCGGGGACCAGCTTCCGCGCGATGAGGCTCGTCGCCAGCATGCCGGCGACGGCGATCCACCGGAGGCCGATCAGCCAGTCGCCGAACGCGGCCCGCAGCAGCGGACGGCGGCCGGCGAGCCAGACCGTGCGGCGGCGGGCGACGAGCTCCAACATCGGGTCGGGCCGGATGGTGGGGTGCGCGGGGCGCCGCTGCAACCGGCGCGACAAAAACACCTCAGCCGCGACCGTCGGAGAGCGGGTATTTCGACAATACCCGCTCGCGAACGCTCGCGGCTGCGGTGGCCCTGCTCAGTGATGCGCGCTGTGGGCGGCGCTCGCCGACGCGGGCGCCGGGACCGACGCGCTCGCCGGAACGGACGCGCTGGCCGACGCGGGGGCGGAGGCGCTCGGTGCCGGCTCGACCGCCGAAGCGGA